>NZ_JAPJNQ010000074.1 GCF_030826625.1 Corynebacterium sp.
CTCTACCGGTGCTGGTGGTATTGATCGCTGAAAATGTTGGACACGTCAAGGCGGTTTCCGCGATGACTGGTCGCAACGTGGATCATTTGGCTGGTGATGCTTTGCTTGCCGACGGTTTGGCTACCACCTTGGCTGGCGGTGCAGGTGGCTCGGGTACGACGACCTACGCGGAAAATATTGGAGTGATGGCAGCAACGAAAGTCTATTCTACTGCTGCTTACTGGGTTGCGGCGTTGTGCGCGGTGGCTTTAGCCTTCATCCCGAAATTCGGCGCCCTGATTTTTAGCATCCCCGTCGGGGTACTGGGTGGGGCTACGTTGTTGCTCTACGGCTTAATCGGAATGTTGGGGGTGCGCATTTGGATGGACAATGACGTCAATTTCAATAATCCTGTGAACCTGACCGCGGCCGCGATCGCGTTGGTAGCTGGTATCGGAAACCTGACGCTGCCCATCGGGGCAGTGGAGCTGGAAGGTATCGCCTGGGGCTCAGTAGGCATCATGGTGGTTTACCCGATTTTGCGGTGGTTGTATTCCCGCGTTGGTGAAGGCAAGCGTTAGGGGAATACCCCGCGTTAGCGTTCTACGACGACGACTTCTACCCCGCGCTGTTCGAGCGCGGCCACCAAGGCACTCGGGGCTGCGGAGTCGGTGATGAGGACGTCGATGTCTGTTACCGTCGCGAAGCTCACGAGATAATCGCGCCCCAGCTTGCTGGAATCGCACAAAACCACGGACTTGCTGGAATTCGTCATGAACGCAGTTTTGATTGCGGCTTCTTGAGTATCAGCCGTGGAAAGCCCATGTTCGACGGTGAGCGCATCAGTGCCGATGAAAGCGACGTCGGCGCGCTTGAGAGCTAAGGACCTCAGAGCCGCTGGCCCAACGATGGATTGCGTCATCCCGCGTACTGTTCCGCCGAGTAACTGTATGTTGTCCAATCCATAAGCAGCCAGGTTTAATGCACCCGGCAGGCTATTGATCACGATTTCGAGATTGGACGCGCGCTCAGTTTGTCCGAGAAAATCAGCCAGGTAATTGTTGGTGGTACCAGCTCCGATGAAAATCGTACCGGAAGCGGGCACAAATTGTAATGCTGCGGTAGCAATCGCGATTTTGGCGTCGGCGGCCGAACGATTGCGATCGGCCAGGGGCACTTCCGAGGTTTGATAATTATGCGCAGCCCGCGCACCGCCACGGACACGCTGCACAGCCCCAATTTCATCGAGAGCCGCGAGGTCTCGGCGAATAGTCTCCGAGGTCACTGAAAATCGTTCGGCGAGGGTGCCGACTTTGACCCAACCATCGACTGCAGCCAAAGAAGCGATATGGCGTCGTCGTTCTTCCGCGTACATGCTGCGTGCAGAGTCCTTTCTGCCTTAGTGCTTAGTGCGGCCTCTTAGCGTGGTGTTCTCGTACTGGCACTGGTATGCCGCACTGTGGTGTTTCTCAGCGGGACACTATGTACTTAAAGCTTGCGGATGACCGAAACTACCTTGCCCATGATCTCAGCTTCGTCGCCAGGAATAGGGCTGAAAGCGTCATTGTGTGGCAGTAACCAGACTCCAGAAGAATCCCGGTGGAACTCTTTGACCGTGGCTTCTTCACCTTCGAGTAGAGCTGCGACGAATTCACCGACTTCCGCAACTTTTTGTGAACGGACAACTACCCAATCACCGTCCAAAATTCCAGCGTCTTTCATTGACTCGCCGACAACCTGCAGCATGAAAAGATCGCCTCCGCCGACGATTTCTTCTGGCATGGGGTAGTAGGAATCAATATTCTCTTCTGCTGTGATGGGTGAGCCTGCAGCAATTCTGCCCAAAACGGGAACGTAGCAATACCCCGATGCATCAGCCGGTGCTGCCGTTGCATCAGTGGGCTGTTTGGTGCTGGATACACGCTTGCCGGGTTTTTTGGCTTCCGGCATGTTGCGCACGATCATCGCGCGCGGTTTATTGGGATCGCGCTGTAGAAATCCTTTTTCTTCCAATTGCTTCAGCTGATAAGCCACCGATGAGGTGGATTGCAGCCCTGCGGTATCACCGATCTCGCGGATGCTTGGCGGATAACCGCGGAGCATTACTGCATCCCTGATAACTTCAAGGATTCGACGCTGGCGGTGGCTGAGTTGTTCGAACGTCGGCTTGGGTGCGGAGGTAGTGCGTGGGCGCGGCATACATAGCTCCTATATCTGTAGTCAATGGTTGTACGCAGAGAACTTAGGGACCGAGGAACTTGAGGACCTAAAGATTTAGGAACCTACGAGCTGAGAAATCCCTTTATGGCCTAGTTCACATGCTTGGTATAGAACTTACGTGAGAATATGTTTCCGTGTGGCAACTCTGAGTCTAATGGAAAGTTTAATCGAACACAATTACTAGTTTTCGAATGTGGGTGTGACGGCCGGGGCTTAACCTTTCTTTCAGTTGGAACAAATAACAACGATGCGGAAGGGAGCGTGAGCATTAGTCATGATGCACATTCGCCAGCACTTATTAGCAGCACAGCCGCGGACGTTAACCGCAAACACAGTCACGGTTCCGGCAGCAGCGCAATGGGAGGTGCCGCGGGTTGATCGTGGTCCTGGCTCTCGGGGGTGTATGAGGACCTCCTCGAATTCTCGTGCAGGCGCCGAATCGGGGAGAAGTACCCATACGGCTTGCCCAGAAATGATCTATACGTTGCAACCGCTGCCGGGCGCAGATGTGCCGGGTAGCGTCACTTCTGGAACCACCGAGAACTTACAGACTCGCACTCGCATCGAACCGACAGGGGAAACTTCTTCATCAGTCGCAGCATCCTATTTTCTCGGGGCGATATTGGGTCTAATCATGGCGATTGGTGTTGTACTTGGTATCGCATAAAAACTCTGTTAAACGGGCGAATACCTGTTTATACGGATTGGCGGTAGCATCACAAGGCAAAGAGGTTTTCTTGGTATCGGCATTGCTGAATTGTCGGTAATAAACGAGCATAGGTGAGGTCGTGTACTGCCCATTTTGTCACCATGAACAATCCAGAGTCGTCGACTCCCGCTTAGTCGATGCTGGGGTCGCCATTCGACGCCGCCGAGAATGTACTGAGTGCAAGGGGCGTTTCACCACCGTCGAAAAATCAGTGCTCCTGGTCGTTAAACGCAACGGACTCACCGAGCCATTTTCGCGTGATAAGCTCATCAGGGGCGTGCACCGTGCCTGTCAGGGCAGGCCGGTTACGGAAGATTCGCTGAAACGGCTAGCGCAGCAAGTTGAAGAAACCGTCCGCGGGCACGGTAGTTCACAAGTAGACGCAAACGCCATCGGGCTGGCGATTTTGGAGCCGCTTCGGGAACTCGATGAAGTTGCCTATCTGCGCTTTGCCTCGGTCTACAAGTCCTTTGATAGCGCGCAAGATTTCGAATCAGAAATCCGGCTGATGCGCCGCCGCGAACGAGGAAACTAGTTCGCCATCAACGAGCACAGGCAGCGCATCAAGGTTTCTTGCCGAGCGCATCTATAGCTTTATTCACTCGGCGGGCAGATACCGGGTGCGCGGTACCTAGTCGTTGGGCAAACAAGCTCACCCGTAATTCTTCGATCATCCATTTGATTTTTGCTACTGCTGGTGACTTCTCTGTCCCGGTAGGCAACCGGCGCAACCGATTGCGCAAATACGCCCGACATTCATCAATAACATCTTGGCGTTCGCCATCCTTGTCCGGATTTGTTGCCATATCCGCTAAGCGGATCTCCATTGCCTGCAGATACCGAGGTAGATGCCGCAACTGTTGTAGCCCATGTGTACTAATGGCATTTTTCGGCAATAAGAAACTGAGTTGCTCGCGCATATCATCAATCGCTGGGCCTTCCCAATCCTGCAACTCGTCGGCAAGCTTGGAATAACGCACTAACCCCGGAGCGATAGCGACGACGCTCTGGCGTACTTCACGTGGCAATGACTGTGCAATCGTCGATTTTAGCTCAGCAAATTTCTCAGGTTTGCGTACCGGGCCGCCGAGGGAGAGCATCAAATCGCGTAAGGCTGCAATACGGGCATCATTAACCAAACCGGCAGCACCACCATGAGGGTAATGGTCGACTGCGACCCGTTGCTGTAAAGGCAAGCCATTGACCATCTTCTGCGTATTGACGTCTAATTCGCGCAGTAACAAGGTTAACGTGGCAGTTATCATCGCAGAATTCGCAGCATCACGCGTCGGATAGTACTGCACCGACAAGCCCTGTTCGCTAATCGTTAGCGCCGGATAAGCCGTTACCGTGTGCTGGTCAACTTCATGCTGAATCTCTTCAGGAATGGTGCCGAGATTATCGGCGGTCCAGTCAGCCACGTAGTGTCTTTGGGCAGGCTGATTAGGCTTCGGTGCAGCACCTGGCTTCTGCACACTGCGTTGCACCTTTTTCGTGATCGAAGCACTAATTTTTCCTGCCTGCCGTTTCTGTAACGCAGAAAGGCTTTTATCGCTGTCGATGATCTGTCCGCGCTTATCAATCGCGGCGAACGTCATTTTTAAATGTGGCGGTAGTTTAGCGATCGCAAAATCACTGGAATTGATGCCACGCGCACCCAATTTTTGGAAGGCAGCGGCCACTTGGTCTAACAGGTCAGACTCATACGGCAAGAGGTGTTCCATGGCCCGTACCGCAAAATCCGGCGCGGGAACCAGGCTGCGACGCAAAGCCTTTGGGAGACCGCGAATAAGTTCGGTGACTAGTTCTTCGCGCAATCCTGGCACGAGCCATTCGAAAGGTTCGGGATCTACGCTGGCGAGCATGGGGACTGGAATATTCACGGTCACACCATCACGTTGATGTCCGGGCTCGAATAGGTAGTCTAATTCGAGGTCTAGTCCTGCATGGCGCCAATAGTCAGGAAACGCTTGTTCTGTAACTGATTCAGCAGCATCACCGATCAGTTCTTCCGGATCAAAATCTAATAGACTTGGCTGTTTCTTATATGTTTTCTTCCACCAGCCATCAAAAGACTTGGAATGAGTGACTGTATCCGGAATGCGGCGATCATAAAACTCGTATAAAGCCTCTTCATCAGCAATAATGCCACGACGGCGAGCCTTTTCCTCGTATTCTCCCGCAGCAGAAAGCTTATCCAGGTTGTCGTGGAAGAACTTGTGTGAAGTTTTCCATTCACCCGCAACCAGCGCATGCTGGATAAACATTGAGCGCGCTGCTTGAGGGTCGACCCGGTGATAAGAAATCGTCCGGTCAGCAACAATCGGCACACCATATAAAGTGGATCGTTGCGTGACGACGGCAGCACCCCGTTTATAGGACCAACGGGGATCGGAATATTGGTGTTTCAGCAATGATTGAGCGGCAGACTCTACCCAGGTCGGCTCAATCGCTGCCACCCCACGGGCAAACAGCTTCGAGGTTTCTACCAGTTCTGAAGCCATCACCAGTTCAGGAGGTTTTTTAGCTACTCCAGAACCCGGAAAAATGAGAAACTTCGTGCCGCGTGCACCTTGATATTCCGAAGATTCACTGATGCGCGCACCGATATTCGACAACAAACCAGTCAGCAGGGCCCGGTGAACCGCAGTAGAGTCTCCGGTGAATTCACCCTCAACGAATCCGCTCTCAGCAGTGGAGTTTTCGTGCTTGATAGGAAGGTCCCACTTCATCTCGCAGGCGATGTCTTTGAGCTGGCGCACCAAATCAAACCACTCACGGATGCGCATGAAATGTAGATACTCATCCTTCATTCGCTTCCGGAACTGATTTCCAGACAATTCCGCACGCTGGGAAGTGATATATCCCCACAAGGAGAGCAACCCCAGAAAGTCGCTAGTGCGTGAGCGGAAACGTGCATGCGCCTGGTCTGCTTGCTGTTGTTTTTCCAGCGGTCGTTCCCGCACATCTTGCAACGTCATCGCAGCAACCAAAATGATGACAGGTTCTAGGCATCCCAGTTGCTGTGCCTCAACCAACATACGGGCCAGACGAGGATCCACCGGAATCCTCGCCAGCTGCCGGCCGATCTCGGTCAAACGCGGTGGCGCGTCGTCATTGGGTGGCGATGCGATGGCATCGAGTTCGTCGAGCAGTACCAACCCATCGCGCACTGCTTTCGGTTCCGGCGGTTGCACAAAAGGAAAATCTGCAACGGTACCAAGCTTGAGGGAAGACATTTGCAAAATTACGCTTGCTAGGTTGGTGCGTAAAATCTCTGGGTCTGTAAATTCCGGACGTGCGGCGAAATCGTCTTCGGAATACAACCGAATCGCAACTCCATCTGCGATACGCCCACAGCGACCCGCGCGTTGGTTCGCGCTCGCTTGAGAAATCGGCTCAATCGGCAGACGCTGAACCTTTGTGCGCGTGGAATAACGGGAGATACGCGCGGTGCCGGTATCAATAACATAGTGGATCCCCGGTACAGTCAACGAGGTTTCTGCGATATTGGTAGCCAACACGATGCGTCGTTTACTGTGCGGGGAAAACACGCGGTGCTGTTCCTGGTTTGATAACCGCCCAAACAAGGGCACGATCTCCACACCCCGCCAGCGTTTTTTCTCCAGTGCATCCTGAGCATCGCGAATATCACGCTCGCCAGGGAAAAAGCACAATATATCGCCGCTGCCTTCAGTCAGCAACTCTTCGGCCGCGCTCGCCAGGCCATCCAATGGATCGATGGCTACCGTTTTGCCATCGACTTCAATTTCCAGTGGGCGGTAACGGACTTCCACCGGATAGGTACGACCAGAAACTTCAATAATCGGTGCAGGCTCATTCGTACGCGGATCGCGGAAATGCTCGGCAAAACGCTCTGGATCAATAGTCGCTGAGGTAATAATCAGTTTGAGCTCTGGACGCTTAGGCAGCAGGCGCTTGAGATAACCCAGCAAAAAATCGATATTCAGGCTGCGCTCGTGCGCCTCATCGATGATGATCGTGTCATAGGCGTACAAGTTGGGATCACGCTGCAGCTCCGCCAGTAAAATACCATCCGTCATCAATTTGACAGCGGTGTGCTTGCCGACGCGATCATCAAAGCGAATCGCATAACCGACGGAATCACCAATTGATTGGCCAAGCTCATCACTGATGCGTTCTGCGACTGTACGAGCCGCCAAACGACGCGGTTGGGTATGGCCAATTAACCCGGAACGCCCTCGACCTAACTGCAAACAAATCTTCGGAATTTGTGTAGTTTTGCCCGAACCAGTCTCACCAGCAATCACCACCACCTGGTTGTTCGTAATCGCCGTAGAAATCTCCTCGACGCTGTGGCTCACCGGAAGTTCATCGGGGAATGTGATAGGTGGCAAAGCCTGCTCGATCGCGGGGATACGGGTGGCAGCTTGTTCCAAGTCTTGTGAAATCGCATGCAATGCCCGCTTTGCTTTAGCTTTGGATAAGCGTCGGCGAAAGCGCTGTTGGTCGGCCAAACGGAGATCGTCGAGCTGTTTATACAACTCCTTTTTCGTGGGCACTTTTGACTCCCGCGAATGAGCATCTGGGGATGGTGCAGTGTGTGATGATGGTGCAGAACGAGTTGATGATTGATCCATAGCAGGTGCGGAAGCTTTGTGATGATGTTGTGAACTATTCATGGCGTTTGCCCTAGTCTAGTCACCACTAATCTGGTAATCCTAACTCTTGATAGGCTGTAAACCGAGAATGATTTTCGTCAACGTGCAGTGGGCTGTACACAACAGACTACGGACAGCACACAACGGATACGGCGAAAGAGCGCAAATAGAGGACAGAGAAAGGTAGGTGTCTGTCATGACCAATCCTCCACATGACGGAACAAACCCTCCACACGATGGCGATAACGAAGATAAACCCTATTATCCGCCAAGCAATCACCCCGAAGACCGGACAGATTTCGGTTACGCCGGTGCGGAACAAGCAGCATACGGAGCCTATGCCGGAAGCGCCGATGCCGGCGCACACGCAGCAGGAGCCAGCGCCACCGGTGCGTCTGCTGCCCAGGCTGGCCCAGCCGGCAAAATTGATGTGCTGCAGGCAGTTTCATGGGGCTTTTCGACAACCTTTAAAAACGCCAAACTGTGGTTGCTGATCGGGCTTATCATCTTCCTTGCAATCATTGGCGCCGCTGCTGCCAATTTCGCGATCCTTGCTAGCACTGGAGTCTTTGATAATCCGGAAGAACCCGCCGCGGGCGCTAATGCCACCGGTGACGCAGCGAGCACGGTGTTCACCTTGATCATCATGCTGGCAACCTTAGTACTAGCCCCGTATCTATATCGCCTTGCACTTTTCCAGGTCGAGGACCCAAACACGGGGTGGGGGCACCTGTGGAAAGACACGCCTGTCCTTCGTGCGATCGGGGTTATGCTGTGCACCGCAATCGTCAGCACAATCCTGTACCTCGTCACGCTGTTCCCGGTGAGTCGAGGCTTTGGCGATGCTGTCACCGGCGAAACTTCGATTGGTGCCTCTGAATTAGTACTCATGCTCGTAGGCGCAGTAGCGATGCTCGTGTGGTCCATCGTCAGTGCGTTTATGCAATGGGCAGCCGCCAGCGGTCAATTCGGATTCAGCGCAAGCTTCCGCGCTGGCTGGAAGATCGGGTGGAATAACTTTGGCAGACTTCTGCTTTTCATCATCGTTGCCAATATCGCAATGACCATCTTCGTGGTCATCACCTTGTCGTTAGGCATCATCGTGATTATGCCGGCTTATTGCCTGATGATGGCGCACATGTTCCGACAAGCAGCAGGGCATGAATCTCACTAAGCATTCCAGGCAGCCGACGGCTCCAGCTTCCTGAGCAACAATCAGTTGCGTGCCCGGAAATCAGTTGCGCGCTCGAGCGCGGCTTCGTGGGCGCGTTGTAAGACCGCACCCAAGGCTTCATAGTCATCACCGCGAGAACTTGAGGCCCGGTAAACCAACCCGATTGTGCGATCAGCTTGCACATCGGCAGAAAAATAGGATACGGATAGCCCAGGCTTACGACATTCAGCATCAAGTGCGGATTCCGGCACCAGCGTCGCACCGAATCGAGCGACGACCAGCTGCATGATCGTACTTAACGAAGCTGCACGGGTGACCCACGAATTTTGTGAAGGCGGTTGCCGGTCGACCCGGCGGCACAGCTCTAATACCTGATCGCGTAAGCAATGCCCGTCGTCAAGCAAGAGTAATTCGACATCATGTAGCGCATCCAAGCTAAGGTCATGACGGTCTGCCAATTCGTGTTGATCGTTGACGACCACCGCCATTCTTTCGGTGTACAAAGGTTTTTCTACCAGCGACGATACGTTGGTCGGTAGAGCGATCATTGCGACATCGATCTGCCCATCTCGCAGTTGCTGCAGCAGGTGATTCGTCTGCTCTTCAACGATGCGCAGCGTCAGATTAGGATATTCGGCTGCGGTGGTGCGCAATACATCTGGCAGAATATATGGCGCGACGGTGGGGATAATTCCAAGAGTTAATACGCCATCCAAGGTGCCGGTAGAGCCTCGAGATTCGGTAACAAAAAGCTCTGCTGCCTGCAAAGTAGCTAGAGCGTAGGGGAGCAGTTGCTCACCAGCGGCTGTAACGATTACTTTACGAGTTGATCGTTCGATGAGCTGCACACCTAAGCCTTGCTCGAGAGTCACCAACGCTTGCGACAACGAAGGCTGGGAAATCCCCAATTTCGTGGCCGCTGTACCAAAGTGTCGGTTTTCTGCGACGGTAGCGAATGTACGCAGCTGTGACAGCGTCGGGCTAAACTCCTTATTAGGCATAACTATCAGTTTATCTAAAAATTAAGTTTGCAGCTATCAATTTGCTTAAAAGGTGCAGTGGCATGGCAGCGGTTGTAATCGATGCTCGCTTGTTGCTGGATCCAAGTCGACCTGCTGTAGCTGCTCACTCTACTACTCGCGCCGCTAGGCTAGCGTTCGATGTGCAGATCTCGCAGGCGCACCTCTCCAGCCTCGTCGCTGGCATCAAGATCGACGGTCGCGACGAACTGGAAATCATTATTTCCCTCGGGGTCTTTGATGATCTGGCGTACCGGCCACAGTCGCGAACGTGTCGAAGCTTCAAGGCGGAAAAACTCTGGACCGCGGGCTTCTGGGCCAGTATCCAGATCAGCGTAGGCGTCGAAATAGTCGTCTAATGCATCACTGAAGTCAGGATAGTCATCCAAATAATCAAGGAGTTCTTCCAGACGCTCTTCACGTTCCAAGGCGAATAATTGCACCAGACGGAACATATAATTGCGCACCATGATCTTTAATGCACGAGGGTTTGCACTCAGAGCAGTAGGATCATCAACTCCGAAAGCGAGTTCGCGGTCAACCCGATCCTGTGATACGGGTGCGTCGTCATCGCTCATAGTTGCCCACTCGTCGACAAGCGAGGAGTCCACCTGCTGGATTAATTCGCCAAGCCAGACGATCACGTCGGCAAGCTCGTCGGTTTTGGCTTCGGCAGGTACAGAATGGCTCAGAGTACGCCACGCATCGGTGAGGTAGCGCAGCACCACGCCTTCGGATCGTGCAAGCCCGTAAGTAGCGATGAGGTCGGAAAACGTCATGGAGTTTTCCAACATATCGCGCACGACGGACTTCGGAGAGATATCAAATTCCCGCGCCCACGGATGCCCTTGGCAATAGGTTTCAAAAGCCGCATCGAGTTCTTCCCGGCGAGGCATTGGCCAAGTGATTTCTTCGACGATTTTCATGCGCTCGGTGTAATCGACGCCTTCAGCTATCAGAGCAGTGATTTCCTCGCCTCGCGCTGCCGAATGCTGAGCTTGAAGCAGCTGGCGA
>NZ_JAPJNQ010000075.1 GCF_030826625.1 Corynebacterium sp.
ATTCCCGCAGGGTACTGGGATGGGCTATGGATAGCGTGCAAGATACTTCCCTGGTCGAAAAAGTGCTGCGGATGGCGTATACGCTGCGCGGTGATGTTCCTGATGGGCTAGTGTTTCACGCTGACCGTGGAACCCAATTCACCAGTGAGAAGCTCTGGGAGGTGTGCCGCAACCTGGGCATTGCTCAGTCTGTGGGGCGTACCGGAGTGTGCTTCGATAACGCGATGGCTGAGTCGTTCTGGTCGACGCTTAAAACCGAGTTCTGCGACCGGAAGCGCTGGCCCACCCGTGATGCCGCACGCAAGGCCGTTGCTTACTGGATTGAAGTCGTTTACAACCGTCGGCGCCGGCACTGAAGCACTCGGGATGGTCAGCCCCGTCGACTTCGAGAACCACATTGGTCTAACCACCAGCAGAAAAGAATTAGCTGCCTAACCACTAGTTAGCTCCACTACGTGTCCACGATTTGCGGGCAACCTCAAGCCAAATACGGTGTGGGCAAGCGATGTCACGGAGTTTCGCGTTGCTGGCACCAAAGTCTATCTATCGCCAATTATGGACTTATGTGATCGTTCAATCGTGTCGTACAGTGTTGCAACCTCACCGAATACGGTGTTTACCTCGCAGTCTTTGCGTGATGCCATCGCGCAAGAATCACCAGATTAAGGATTGGTGGTGCATACCGATCAGGGATTCCAGTACCAGCATTCGAGTTGGCGCACACTCATTACAGGTATTGGTGGGACACAGTCGATGTCAAGGAAGGGAAACTGTTACGACAACGCGGTGATGGAAAACTTCTTTGGGCACCTCAAGTCAGAGATGTACCACGGTGAATCATTTACCAGTGTGGAGGAGTTCTACCAGGCAATTGATGAATACATTCGTTGGTATAACCATGAACGCATCCAGAAACGACTCAAGGGCCTGACTCCGGTGCAATACCGGAATCAGACCCTAAATCCTTTAACCGCCTAGAATTAAACCAGTCCAACTTTCGGGGGCCAGTTCAAAAGTGGGGCGCTGGCGCGTGAAGCGTGGTGCTTAGCAGTCGTAGTACATTTCGAATTCCTGCGGAGTTGGGCGCAGACGAACCGGGGTGATTTCCTCGTCGTACTTGTACTTGATGTAAGTGTCGATGAGGTCCTCGGTGAACACATCGCCTTCGGTCAAAAATTCGTTGTCTTCCCGCAAGGCCTTGAGGGATTCCTCCAACGACGTTGGTGCGGTAGGAATATCTTGTGCCTCTTCTGGTGGCAGCTCGTAGAGGTCTTTATCGACCGGAGCGTGTGGCTCGATGCGGTTTTTGATGCCGTCGATACCAGCCATCATCATTGCCGCGAAGCCCAAGTAGGGGTTACCGGATGGGTCCGGTGCACGGAACTCCAGACGTTTCGCCTTTGGGTTGTTGCCGGTGGTCGGAATGCGCACGGCAGCCGAACGGTTACGCTGCGAGTACACCAAGTTGATTGGTGCTTCGAAGCCAGGAACCAGGCGGTGGTAGGAGTTCAGCGTGGCGTTGGTGAATGCCAATACCGCTCCAGCGTGCTCCAGAATGCCGCCGATGTAGTAGCGAGCCATATCCGATAGGCCGGCGTAGCCGTCCTCGTCATGGAACAGTGGGGAACCGTCTTTCCACAGCGACTGGTGGGCGTGCATACCCGAGCCGTTGTCGCCGGCCAATGGCTTCGGCATGAAGGTAGCCGTCTTGCCGTGCTGGAAAGCGGTGTTTTTGATGACGTACTTGAACAGCTGGATCTGATCCGCTGAGTGCAACAAGGTGGAGAAACGGTAGTTAATCTCCTGCTGGCCGCCCGAACCGACCTCGTGGTGGAAACGCTCTAGCTCAAAGCCCACCTTTTCCAGGTTCAAAGCCATGGCATCGCGGATTTCCACGGACTGGTCATAAGGAGCCGTAGGGAAGTAGCCACCCTTCGGGCGCGTCTTGTAACCAGGGTTAGGAAGCCCATCGATGGTGGTTTCCTTATCGGTGTTCCACCAACCCTCGTCGGAATCGACTTCGTAAAAACCGGCGTTCGTTGAGGTATCGAAACGTACCTTGTCGAACAAATAAAATTCTGCCTCGGCACCGAAGAAGCAGGTATCTGCGATGCCGGTGGATTTCAGATACTCCTCGGCCTTGCGCGCAGTGGTACGCGGGTCACGCGAGAATGGCTCGCGGGTAAACGGATCGTGCACAAAGCACTTAATGTTCAGTGTCTTCGTGCTACGGAATGGATCCACCACTGCCGAGTGTGGATCCGGCAACAGCATCATGTCGGATTCATCAATAGTGGTGAACCCACGGATCGAGGAGCCGTCGAAAGCCAGTCCTTCTTCTGCTGCCTCCTCAGTGAACTCCGAGGCAGGGATGCTGAAGTGGTGCTCTACACCAGGAAGGTCGGTAAATTGAATGTCGACGAATTTAATATCTTCGTCTTCGATATGTTGGACGACATCCGAAATGGATTCGAAACTCAAGGGAACTCCTCGTTTTGGGTGCAACTGTGCAGTCGTAGTTCCCACTATACCGACTAATCCCGGTTCATATTCGGAATTTCTTGTTGCAAACTCAGAGAAGTTCTTGCCGAAGATAATCGGCAACATCTTGAATTATAAAATCGAGTTCTTGCTCTTGTGCTGCGGAAAATTTTCCAAGCACAAACGCAGAAGCATCCATTTTCCCCGGCGGGCGTCCAATCCCCACGCTCAGACGGGCATAATCTTTAGTGCCCAGAGCTTTCGTCAAGGATTTCAGACCGTTATGACCCTTATCGCCACTGCCGTGTTTCACAGTGAAAGAACCAAATTCGCGTTCCATATCGTCGTAAATCGCGACGATGCCCGCTGGCGCAACGTGAAAATAATTCGCCAAGGCATTGACTACGCCACCAGATGTGTTCATTGGGGTGGCGGTACGCGCCAAAATTAGCTTCGGCGCGCCTGGTCGCAGAGCACCAGCAGGCATCTCAGCGACAAAAGCCCCGGTGCGCTTGTGCAGACTGAACGGCACGGGCTGAAAAGAAGTCGTTTCTGCTAATTCATTAACGACTCGGTAGCCAATATTGTGCCGCGTCTGTGCATAACGCGCACCGGGGTTACCGAGCCCGACAACGAGCACGCTGGATTGCTGAGATAAAGCAGGTACAGCAGACATGATGCTTTCGGGCTCGACTTTCTGTGCAAGTTGCTACCGTCGGAAGGCTGAGCCTTCCTCGGTAAACTTTATTCGTCGTCGGAAGACTCAGTGTCAGGGTCCAGACGGTCTGCTGGGGTTTCCTCGTCGGCTTCTTCTTCGCTGTCAGCACCAGCCTCAGCGCCGCCTTCCTCGGCAGCGGCAGCAGCAGCCTCGAGCTCTTCGTCTTCCTGTGGCTCCATGACGGAGACGATGACGGTGTCTTCTTCGGCAACCAGGGTGGTGTTGCCTGGCATATCCAGGTCAGCAGCGGTGATGACGGTGCCGTCTTCGGCGCCTTCGATGGAAACCTCGATCTCTTCCGGAATGGACAATACGTCGGCCTCGACCAGCAGAACGTCGTTGTCCTGGATGAACATCATGCCAGCAGCAGGCTCGCCGGTGATGGTGACAGGAACCTCAACCTCAACCTTCTCGCCGCGCTTAATGGAGAGCAGGTCAACGTGGTCAACGTCCAGGGTAAGAACGTTCTGATCGACGTTTTTCACCATCGAGAGGTGCTTTTCGCCATCAACTTCCAGTTCCAAAACGGCGTTCAAACCGTTGTAGCGCAGCATGGTCTGCAGTTCCAGAAGATCAACGGAGAAGTGGATTGGCTCGGTGTTGGAGCCGTAGAGAACACCAGGTACTCGCCACTCGCGGCGCAGACGACGTGCAGCGCCCTTACCGAATTCGTTGCGTGGTTGTGCTGCAAGAATTGGGGTCTTTTCAGCCATAATGGATAACTCCTCAGTGCGGTCAGAAATTTTAAAATGTGGACAAACGTGCACAGGCAAGGGCACATCCACGACCGGGGAGCAACCGGGGTAAGTGTAGATCGCGTCGATAACGGCCAAAAATGAATGGCCCTCGCCGAGACGAGAGCCATCATAGCAAAACAGTGGGTGCGCTAAGAAATCTACTTAGACCGCGGTGTAGCCACCATCGACGGTTTGTGCGCTGCCGGTGATAAACGACGCGTTCGACGACAACAGGAAGATCACCATCGCGGCAACCTCACGCACCGAGCCCAAACGGCCCAGCGGGTGGTCGTTGATCAGCTTGGTTAGCTCATCCTCATCCATGAAATTAGCCAGCAAGGCATTGCGGATATAGCCCGGGCACACTGCGTTGACACGTATAGCCTTGGAACCATATTCCACGGCCGCAGAACGGGTCAGGCCAATCACACCGTGCTTTGCGGCGGAATAGGCGGCTTTTCCCTTGGCGGCAACCAATCCATGCACCGATGCGACGTTGACGATCGAGCATTCCGAGGTCAGATCCATATCGAGGAACTGGTCGATCTCATAGCGCATCGCGTAGGCGACACCATTCAGGTTGAGATCTACAAGATCACGCCACTCGCGGCCGCTCATTTTGCCGGTGAGTTCCCCCTCGCCGCCGTAGCCGGGGGAGTTGACCGCGTAGTGCAGGCCGCCGAATTGCTCCACCGCGGTTTGTACCGCAGCTTTGTAATCCGATTCAGAGGTCATATCGATCTCGATAGCGTAGGCCGAGCCGCCATTGTCACGGATTTTTTCTGCAACCGTGGTTGGTTGGTGCTCCGCGGCATCGGCAATCACGACGTGGGCGCCTAGTTCACCGAGCTCGTAGCAAATTTCTTCGCCGATGCCGAAGCCTCCACCGGTAACGAGAGCAACCTTTCCGCGAAATTCCTCAAAGCTTTTCATTAGGCAGATCCCTCGAACAATGTGGTAACCGAACCGTTTTCGAAGATTTCGTTGATCGTGCGCGCTAGCAATGGAGCAATAGATAGCACGGTCAAGTTGTCCCAGCCTTCGGTGGATTGCGGCATGGTGTCGGTGGTGATGACTTCTTCTGCACCACAATTCGAAAGCTTCTCACGGGCCTGTCCAGAAAATACGCCGTGGGTACAAGCGACGACGACGGACTTAGCGCCCTCATCCTTCAGGATCTTCGCAGCACCAGCGATTGTTCCACCGGTGTCGATCATGTCATCGACCAAAATGCAGTCTTTACCAGCGACGTCACCGACCACGCGGTTAGCGACTACCTCGTTGGCGACATCGATGCTGCGGGTTTTGTGCACGAAGGCCATTGGCGCGCCGCCGAGCACGTTGGCCCACTTTTCAGCAACTTTCACGCGACCGGCATCTGGAGAGACGATGCACATATTCTCAGTTGGGTATTTGGACTTAATGTAGTCGGTCAGCACTGGCATGGCGTGCATGTGATCGACCGGACCATCGAAAAATCCTTGGATTTGGTCGGTGTGCAGATCCACCGAGACCAGGCGGTCCGCACCAGCAGTTTGCAGCAGGTCAGAAATCAGGCGGGCGGAGATTGGTTCACGGCCGCGGTGCTTTTTATCCTGTCGCGCATAAGGGTAGAACGGCAGGATGGCGGTGATGCGCTTGGCCGAGCCACGCTTGAGCGCATCAATCATGATGAGCTGTTCCATCAGCCACTTGTTCAGGTTCCCGCCTTCGACGGTGGCGTGAGATTGCATCACGAAACAGTCGGCACCACGCACGGATTCCTCGAAACGGACGAAGATTTCTCCGTTAGCGAAGTCCTCAGCGCGCATTGGGGTGATCTTGGTGTCCAGTTCCTTGGCGACGGCCTCGCCGAGAGCTGGGTGCGAGCGGCCGTTGAAGACCATCATATTTTTTTGGTTCATAGCGATCTTGCCAGTCATAGGATTAACCCTTCTGCTTCGGAGTCTGCGCTTGTTCTACACCCTGATCATCAGCGGCATCGGGCGCTTGCGTGGCTGCTTCGGCAGCGCGCGCGGATGAGCTGTCAGGCCGTTTCTTGGCGACCCAACCCTCGATGTTGCGCTGCCGACCACCCGAGACCGCGAGTGCTCCTGGTGGAACATCGTCTTTAATTACTGTACCTGCCCCGGAATAGGCGCCATCACCCACCGTCACTGGTGCGATAAACATTGTGTCCGAACCAGTGCGTACATGGTCACCGACGACGGTGTGGTTTTTGTTTACCCCGTCATAGTTCACGAAGACTGACGAGGCACCGATATTTGAATGCTTGCCGATGGTGGCGTCGCCGACGTAGGTCAGGTGCGGCACCTTGGAACCTTGCCCGATCGTGGCTTTCTTCGTTTCTACGAAACCACCTAGTTTTGCCTCGTTGCCCAGGTCGGTTCCTGGGCGCAGGTAGGTAAACGGGCCGACATTTGCGCGTGCACCAATGCGTGAGCTTTCACCATGGGCGCGAATCACGCGGGCATCCTGGCCGACGGTGACATCTCGCAACGTGGTATCTGGGCCGATTTCCGCGCCGTCGGCGATTGACGTCGTGCCCCACAGCTGGGTGCCGGGGTGGATGGTCACATCCTGGCCGACGGTGACATCGGCACCGATCCAGGTGGAATCTGGATCAACGATTGTTGCCCCACCCAGCATCGCGTCTTCGACGGTACGCCGGTTGAACTCTTTGGCCGCCGCTGCCAATTGCACTCGGTTGTTAACTCCAGCTAATTCGCCTTCGTCAGCGGCAACGAAAGCTCCGACACCGTGGCCAGCCTCGCGTGCGAGCGCCAGCACGTCAGTGATGTAAAGCTCTCCCTGTGCATTATCGGTATTGAGCTTGGTCAATGCTTCGCGCAGTACCGCGGCATCGAAGGCGAAAACTCCGGAGTTGATCTCGTTGATTTTGCGGATTTCTTCCGAGGCATCTTTATGTTCCACGATCGCGGTGACCTGGGAGTTTTTATCGCGAACGATGCGGCCGTAGCCGGTGGCGTCGGCAAGCTCCACCGAAAGCACCGTCACGCCTGCTTGGGTAGTTTCGTGGTGATCGCGCAACTGATCCAAAGTTTCTGGGCGCAGCAGGGGCACATCCGCATTGGTGACAATGATTGTGCCTTGGAAATCCGCCAGAGCATCCATGGCGCACTGCACGGCGTGCCCGGTGCCGTTTTGCTCTTTTTGTACCGCGGCGGTCAACGTGCGGCCGAGTTCGTCGGCAAGCTTGTCGACGGCTGGGGTTACCTGCTCGCGCTGGTGGCCAACGACGACGACGATTTGTGCCGGGTCAAGGCCTGCTGCGGCATGCACGCTGTGTGAGAGCAGCGAACGACCGCCGATTTCATGCAGCGTTTTCTGGGTGGCGGATTTCATCCGCGTGCCGGCGCCGGCCGCCAAGATGATGACCGAGCAGGAAGATTGATGAGCCACGGCGAAAATTCACTCCTGAACAAATGGGGATTAACTAATTAACTAATGGCACCAATCATAACGATCTGTCTGCGGCTGCGCGCTGACATCCATGGCTGGCGAACTAGCGCTGGTGTGGCTCGGAGACTTCCGGAAGGCTGCGAGCTGCCCAAACGCCGCCCAGCCCAATGACTGCCAAAAAGACTAACGCCCACAGTGGTCCTTGAATGGCGATGACTGATGACAACGCACCGACTAGCAACAAAACCACACCCATGATGGTGTTTGCCGCGCCGGTATAGCGGGTGCGTTGATCATCTTCGGCCATATCCACCAAGTACGTTGATCGCGCGACCCGGATCGCGGCGTGGGCGAGGGAGACCAAGAAAAACCCCAGCGGAAATGCGACCGTGTTCCACCAGTGTGGCGCTGTGAGTGCACTCAAAACCAGGATTAAAAGCACGACCGACGATGCTCCGGCGGCAGCAGCCATCACGGTTTTGGATGAGCGATCCGACCAGATCCCCGAAACCCTGCCTGCCAACAGAGCAGATAAACCAGAAACGAGCACAAATGGAGCAAGATCGGCGAAACCAGAAATTGTGGTGGAGGCTGTGGTGCCCTCTGCCTGCGCACTGGTGGCTTGCGCGCTGGCGGCGACGATAAACGCGGTGGAAAGTGCAGAGACCAACAGCAATGAGCGAACGAGGACGAAGCGGCGGAACAGTTCGTCATCGCGCACCAAATTCCAGGTATCGGTGTACCACGCAGAGTTCGGCGTCTCGGTGCGCTTCGGAGTCGCGTGGAGATGTTCATCCACTCGTGCAAAGACCACCGCCGCCAGGGCCCAAGCGAACGCACCAATGGCGATGAGAATCGCTCCGACCCAGATCGGCATGGGGGCAGGCAGGAAAAGCAACACGATGCCGACGATGATGGTGACAGTGCCAGCGAGTGTCGTCGCCAAGCCTGTGACAGCTCCGCGCCGGCCCTTCGAGATTGCCCGGCCCATCACATCTTTGCCGGATAACGACGACAACGAGCGGAAGGTTGCGAGCAGTGCCAGCAGTACGACGACGGCGATGCCGAGCGCGCTTCCGCTAAGCGTTTGGGCAGCGAGAGCCAGCAGCCCTGCACAGGTGGCTTGTCCCGCTGAACCGATAATCCAGACTCGTTTGCGCGAACGACGGTGTGACGTCACCCAACGACGCAGTGGAGCCTGAGGGAGCATCGCTAAAGATTCACGAACCGGAACCAACAAACCGAAAAAGAAGGCTGGCACCCCAGCAGCGGTAAGCAGCCACGGCAGTACGGTTTTGGCGGAGGCGGTTTGATCACCGACATTTTGCAGGCCATTGGCGGTGGCGATGAGTCGTCCGTTGGCGCGCTCAACGCGTGCTGCCGGGGCTGCAGAATCAGCTGCGTTGATAGCGTTGCCTGCGAACTCTTGCGGTGCGGAATCTGGGGAGTCTGGATTCATGCTTTTAGGCTAATGGAAGAACACACTGCGGTTTGTGCATTCGTGGCATCATTGTGTAAAGTTGCAAGCCGTTGGTGATCCGCACAGCGGTGATGCTGACGTTTCCCCATGGTGTAATCGGCAACACTACGGTTTTTGGTACCGTCATTCTAGGTTCGAGTCCTGGTGGGGAAGCTTTTTTCATATTAGGGGGTAAGGCTCCAGCCATCAGCCATCTCAGTCAGGAGAATGATCCCGAAGTGAATATGCTCGCCGGCCTATTAAAAGTTGCTGCCAGCGATCCGAAACTCAAAGGGCTCATCAATCATGTTGGTGAACCAACCCTGCACATTACCGGCATTACGCAAGCTCGACCCTGGGCTATCGGCACCTTGGCGCACCATGCACCAGTAGTGGTGCTCACCGCGACTGGCAGGGAAGCCGAAGACATTACTGCAGAACTTGCGGCGATGCTGGGCGATAAAGTCGCGATGTTTCCGGCTTGGGAAACTCTTCCGCACGAGCGGCTTTCACCAGGAGCTGACATCGTCGGCAAGCGTGCGGCTGTGCTGCACCGTTTAGACGAGTTGCAAGTTATCGTCACCCCCGCCCGTGGATTGGCGCAGCCGGTGCTGGAATCTGTCGACGGCCGGGCGCCGATTAGCCTGGCTGAAGAACAGGAATATGACTTTGACCAGCTGGTTTCTGAATTAGAATTCCGTGCCTATTCGCACGTCGATATGGTCAGTAAAAAAGGCCAGTTTGCCAAACGTGGCGGCATCGTCGATGTCTATCCCACCACCCTGGACTATCCAGTGCGCATCGAATTCTGGGGTGATGAAATCACCGATATCCGCCAGTTTTCGGTCGCAGACCAACGCACGATCTCCGAGATCGAAGTTGGCAAAGTCGATATTTTCCCGGCTCGTGAACTGCCCATTACCGATGCGGTAGCAGCGAAAGCGGAAAAACTCGCACGCGAGTATGCTTCCAACGCGACGCTAGCGGAATTGCTCACCAAGATCTCGGAAAAGATCCCGTCGGAAGGCATGGAAGCGCTGCTTCCGGTGCTGACGGATGCGCCGATGGTGTCGTTGGTGGACCTGGTGCCGGACAACACGCACGTGCTGGTCATGGACCCAGAAAAGGTGCGTCGTAGGGTAGAGGACCTGCACGAGACCGACGTAGAATTCTTAGCCGCCAGCTGGGAAGCCGCAGCGATGGGGGCAGATGGTCCCGTTGCCCACAACAAGCTTGATCTATCTGCGGCGAATTACCTCTCCTTAGAGGCACTCGAAGATATCGCGCGGGAACGTGGCAACTCCTGGTGGACGTTCGCGCCTCCGGGAATGTTTGCTGCCGACGAGGCTGCAACGTTGCCACTCGAATTCGAAGCTGGGCCGCAGCCGAAAGGCGACGCCAAAGAAATCGAAGCCATGATGTCGCAATTGCGCGCGCACTGTCAGGCCGGGGGACGCGCCGCCTATATCGCCCCTGCTGCGGGTGCTATCAAACGCATGGCGGAACGCTTCCGCGAAAACGGAATTTCGGCCCACGTCGCTGAGCCAGGCTGGCAACCAAATTCTGGTGAAATTACTCTTTACCAGGCACTGAGTCATGCCGGATTGGTCTTTCCGAAAGTGCGCAACCAGCACGACGGAGCGACGCTGCCGCTGGTGGTAGTGACCGAAACCGACCTTACGGGTAACCGGGTTGGT
>NZ_JAPJNQ010000003.1:0-16918 GCF_030826625.1 Corynebacterium sp.
TCACACAATAAAAACGGAGCTTTCTTGGCTCCCGCCCCAAGTTGCAACAGCACCCCGAAAAGTATTGCGCAACTTCATACTGACAAAAATAGAGCAGGCAGCAACAGTTACTACACAACCTAATATTTGCCATAGAGGGTAGTCACCAGGTGGTTCAGGTACATGCTGCGCCCCATAACTAGGCGCCCATGTCAACCAAACAATCGGGGCAAATACACCGGCTGCCGCACCACACATCAGCAATAACCAAACCGGATAAGAACGCTGAGGCTGGTCTATCCTCCGCTGCATCTTAGGGTTCGACGCCGATTGCTCTTCACGCAGAACTTTCCTCCGCGAAAACAAATAGCTGAGCCAAATGACGCCTCCGATTATCGTCGAAGGAACAACGCTGAACAATAACAGCAAGTTTAGAAAAATCGGGACATTAAAATTATCCACAATGACCTATTCTTTAAAAAATTACGATTCTCTTCGCTCCAACCCTTTTTCACATTATTTTAAATAGTTACCCAATCAAACCCTTTAACTCCGATTGTGTAACTATCCCGTATTCGAGCACAAGGGCCTGCCCGCAGCCACGTCAAAACACCGCGGACCACCCATCCTCTCATACTGGGCACAGATCGCACCACACACTCGGAACGGTTCTTCGCCGAAAAACCCTCAACATGGTTTATATCACTTTATCCAGTTGGAATGATTACCCTCATAATATAGTTTCCAGCCCAAAAAGCAAGAGTTTCAGCGAAGATCGATCAATAAAAACTGGGCTTCCCAACTACAACCTCCAACACGCTATATCCTGGGAACCTATGCGTCCCGAACTGCGCCATCCCCTGCACCACACACGCCGCCATGCCAGCTTAGCCCGGTCGATTCGCCTGCTGCGTTCTTTCGATTACGAGCAATCCCAGCCACGCAAATTTTATGAACCGCTGGCCCGTGATACCGCGCAACAACTGGCAGCAATCCACCAGGATGTGCACGGCACGGGGCTGGACAAGCTATCGGTGCTGGATGTCGGCGGTGGCCCCGGGTATTTTTCGGCGGCTTTCGCCGAGCACGGCGCGCACTATATTGGCTTGGAACCAGACGTTTCAGAAATGACTGCAGCCGGAATCACCTTGGATACCGCGGTTCGTGCTTCCGGCACAGCGCTGCCTTTTCGGGATAACAGCGTCGACATCGTCTATTCCTCCAACGTGGCCGAACACATCGCGCGCCCCTGGGAGATGGCCGAGGAAATGGTGCGGGTTGCACGCAACTTGGCGGTCATCAGTTACACGGTGTGGCTCGGGCCTTTCGGCGGGCACGAAACAGGGTTGTGGCCACATTATATCGGTGGGGATTTCGCCCGGCGTCGTTACGAACGCAAGCACGGGCATCCGCCAAAAAATATCTGGGGGCATTCGCTTTTCGACGTCTCCGCCCACGAAGGCCTCGGCTGGGCAGCCGAATGCGGCTACCATACCTACTGCTTCCCGCGCTACCACCCCAGCTGGGCCTGGTGGATTACGAAGCTACCCGGGCTGCGGGAGTTGGGCACTTCAAACCTGGTGATTGTGGTGGATAAGACGCGGAACAAGTTAAGGCTTAAATAACTTGACAACCAAACAGTTCGAACATCGTTTTAGTCATCATCAATTTTCTTCACACCTTTTTTCACAATTGGCCTAAGCGCATTCTTAATAGGTTGTGTAAGCATTTTCTTCGCAGCCACAGCAATTGCCCCACCAGGTATAGCACCAAAAACACAATCAACCGCTACGTCTACAGCAATATCTGCTGCTTCATCGACGGAAGCTCCCTGCTTGAGAGCATTCTGAATTTGAGTTTTTCCTGAGCCAGCCACCGCGCTTCCCGCGCATCCAACAATTGCACCGGCAGCCCACAAAGGCAATGCTCGAGTACTCACTGCACCATCAACATCAGAACGCGGAGATTCAGCAAGCTCTAGAAAATAATCACTTTGAGCACCAGTGAGTTTTCCAGAATTCTGCGCTTCTCGAATAATACGAACAAACTCTTCTGAAGCATGTTCAGCGTCCTGACGGGTAACCCCAATATTTGATAGGTCCGTCTCAGTTGGATTTCTTGGAAATTCATTTTCTAGCACATATGCTTGTTCATGATCAACTGTTGCGTTCGCGTGCCCATCAGAGATACCAGAAACAGCAAGAGTAAAAACGATTGGTACTGCCAAAGCCTTACGCTTTACTCAAGTTTTTGAACATACATACCCGAGCTTCCCTTCTCTTAGCTACAGTTGGTATGTATAACCAAACTAATATTCAGAGGCCAGAAAAGGAACGACCGATGCATGAGCGTTTTACTTTTGTTATAGTTTCGTTATCTTTACTTTCGTTATGCTTGCTTCATACAGCCGTCGATATGATGATCGCTGCCGACTCGCAAGCATCCATCCCGTTGATACTTTTCATTATTGCAGCACCAATTACAACATTTATTTATTTTGGAGGGAAAGCTCTGGGCCAGGAAATAAACCTCGGGATTATCGCTGGCAATGATGTTCGAATGTTTGTATTTTCTGCAATGCTATTCACAGCATTCATAACCCCTTCTTCAATCATGCACAACGAATCGCTATGGGATTGGGGGGTTGACATTCTAATCATTATATTATTATCGATTTTGACTACACGGTTTTTTAAACTTTTCATCAAACAACTAATTGACGATGAATTTGTTTAACAAGGCAAATCTAGGCGCCGCACTACGGCGGCACGTCTCAATCCGGGATGATCTTGTCTATCACTGCCGCTACGGCTATATGGATCAGGCTAGCAAGCAGTGCAAACCAGATATTTTCCGTAACGAAGAAATACAACACCGTTAACAAAACCAGTCCAATTACATTTCCTAAAGCCTGCGTATGAAATACCGATAGACCAGAGAGAAAATAAACCCCACGCGCGACCATACCCGCGAATCTATCAAGTGATAATCCAAGTGGCAGAGCAATACCCCCCCACTGCAGTGCAGAAGCAAAGCTGATTGTTACCAGTCCGCCTAAGGCATGCGTCACCCCTAATGCCGCTGCAAACGGAGCAGCTGCTATCAAGATAATCAGAGCTACCCCGGCAATGAAACTGGCGGAGCTTTTCAAGCTATCCAAAAAATCACAATCCAATCTGCAGCTGCATGGGCTTCTGTTGGTGGTACGGGCCTGACCCCGTTTGGCGGACACCTGATATCCAGGTTGGGAACCTACACACAAACCATTAGATAGCTCAACCGCAATTCTCCAGACTAGCTAAAAGTGAGAAGCCTCTGAGCAAAAAGCAGTTACTCAATGGCTCATGAGATACTCGCTATTAAGCATACCCATCTGAATTTGAGACCAATACCTACCATTATGGAATGTCGCCTCTCTACGAACCCCCTCCGTTTTGAAACCAAGGCGTTTATATACATGGACTGCCCGCAGGTTGAATTCCCAAACGCACAGTTCTACTTTGTTGGCGCGAAGCTCTTCGAAGGCAAATCGAAGAAGCACTCGAATGGCATCCGTTCCAAACCCCTGATCAACATGCTCGCCGCCGATGATGATTCCAATATTTCCGATCCGTACAACAGGGTCTATCCCCCAAAGAGTAACATGTCCAAGAAGTTGTCCAGTTTTAATTTCCTCTATGGAAAAGCCGAAGTCGCCCGAATTATTATTCTTGCTCCAAGAGCGAAACTGCTCTGCAACGGACATGTCTGAAGAAGGTGCGACCACACCGCTCTGATACGGTTTCCAAGCCGGATCGTTCCACCATGAAACCAACTTCGGCAAGTCTTTTTCGCTAAGCGAACGGAGACGAACCACGTCACCTCTCAAAAGGGACATTGAGTAGTCATGCAGATCGGCCATTATCTCACCTTACCAACTGTAAGTGAGTGAAGAGAAGTGGCTATGGACTCAGTAGTCCTTGAGGTTTCCTCTGCAATATCAAGTAGGGAAGAGACGGCTATCCGATCTTGCGTTGGAGAGCTCAAAGCGCGGGGAGAATACGGGACTGACCAGCAAATCGCGTCATGGCTCGCCGAATCCCTGAAAAGAACTCCCCGAAAGTCCCGACAGCGGTGGAGTTCGGGGAGCCTAGCACCCGATTCAGCGCCGTAGACCGCGTCCGCAACCAACGTTCGCGCAGCTCCTCCGCCGTGAGACTGTGCGGGCCTGCCGCGAGAAAGCCATCTGCGATCACACAGGCTTCCTGCGTACAGGTGTTGAGCAAAGAAGGCACAGCTCTACTTCCACTTCATCGCTCGCTGCGCCATCAACGTGAGTATCGCGGTCACAGCGACCAGATAGCCGAGCCCAATTCCAACGTCACCCCACGTCCCCTCGCCATTGAGCGGCATCGTCACGGCCTCGCGCATGTGGTAGATCGGAGTGTACGGTGCAGCCGTCTGCGCCCAGCTCGGAAGCGTCTCAATCGGCATCATGGCTCCACCGATCATTCCCAAGGGGATGATGATGGCGACCGCTGCCATGGAGACGCCGGCCATCGACGGCAGAATGATTCCGACGAGTACCCCAAGCATGAAGAAAAGCAGGAAGCCCAGGATCAAGGGCAGGAGTGCAATCGGCGCGGTCGCCTCCGGAGTCATGCCGAGTGCCATTGCGATGCCGAAGAGGGCAAGGGCCTGCGTTATCAGGAAGATCATGCCCGCCGTCGCCTGTGCGGCAATGACCGTGTTTGAGGAGATGGGGAAGCTCCGTAGGACGACGAACATTCCGTTTTCGCGCCACAGCGCAAGGTGGGTGGCGCCCGCGAAGATTCCCACGAAGGCCGCGCCGAAGGCCATGACGTTCGCGCTGATCGGCCCGGTGAGGTCCATTCCTTCGATACTGTCACCCATCGTCAACACGAGCGCAACGAGTAGGCCCGCCGGGAAGAGGAACGTAAAGATAAGGGTCGCCCAGTCGCGTAGGTCGTAGCGAAGAAGGACATTGGTTAATGCGCGGTATCTGGTCATGCTACGTAATCCCTTCCGGTGAGCTGGAGATAGACGTCCTCGAGGCGCCCATCGTGGACTTGGGCGTGCCGTGTATCGATCCCGCCTTCAGCGAGGCGCGCGAACAGAGCGGCCGTGTCGTGAGACCGAACCTCGAGCCCGTCTTTGGTGACCCGCACCGCGTCCGGGCCAAGAAGCGTCGCCACCGCATCCGCCTGGTGGAGAGCATTGGGGAGAATGACCGTCGAGCCGAGATCGGCCTCGGCGACGAGGCGGCTCGGGCTCGACGTCGTGAGAATCTTGCCCTGTTCGACGATCGACACCGTGTCACATAGCCGCTCAGCTTCGTCGAGGTAGTGCGTCGTATAAAGGGTGGTCATCTCCAGAAGATTGGTCGACTGGAGCAGGGAGACCAACGAGTACCTGGCTTCGGGATCGAGGCCTGCCGTCGGCTCGTCGAGGAAGAGGACTTTCGGCCGGTGCACAATCGCGGTGGCGACGGCGAGTCGCTGGCGCTCGCCCCCGGAGAGATTCTCCACTCTGGTGTCAGCCGCCTTCGCGAGGTTGAGGGCCACGATGAGCGTGTCGATCGTGGAGTGCTCTGCGCCCTGGATCGCACAGACCGCGCGAAGGTGCTCGCGGAGTGTCGTCTTCGGGAAGAACGCCGACTGCTGGGGCTGGATCCCGATCTGGGACAGCAGGGCTAGATTGCGCGGATAGGGCGACTGGCCGAGGACTCGGATCGTTCCTTCCGTCGGCTTTCGAAACCCTTGGATCGCGTTAAAGAGCGTCGTCTTGCCCGCCCCGTTTGGACCGATGATCCCGTGGAACGAACCTTCTTCCACCTGGAGGTCGAGGTGGGAAAGAATCGTCTTCCCCTTAATGACGACGCTTACGTCGCGTACGTCAACTGCATAGTCAGTCACGTG
Organism: Corynebacterium sp.; assembly: GCF_030826625.1. Taxonomy (GTDB): domain Bacteria; phylum Actinomycetota; class Actinomycetes; order Mycobacteriales; family Mycobacteriaceae; genus Corynebacterium. The sequence continues at coordinate 5,898 of NZ_JAPJNQ010000003.1, forward strand.
TGACCTTTCTCGAGTGCTGTTGCGGTGGGTGGGATACGGACATCTGTGAGCGTATCCCACCCACCCCGGAACCGAAGTGAATCACTTCGAGTTGCTTCGTCAACCGTGGAGAACTCCAGGATCGTGTTCGAATAACTGTGCGTGATACATTCCTGTTACATCGAACTGCCTGCAGTTTGATGAGAGACGAGCGTCTTTGCCTGTTTCGCCCGTCGCCCGCCAGATTGTGCGGCTGATAGAAGCGGTCGGACTGGTGGAAAAGCCTCATTAGCGACTAAATGTGGGTGCTCCGGTGGGTCAATCTTTAGGATTCCATGCCTGATGCGCACAGGAGCATTAACCATCGATGAAGACGCTTTAGTTTGTACGCCCGCAATGCCAACACCGTCCACTGACGAGGTGAGAGCTGCAAAATCTTGCAGTCTCACATCTCCCATGACCAGTGACTTTTGCTCTTGAGGTTTCGTGCCTTCAGGAACTACTTGCACATCGCCAGGTAAATCATTGCCTATTGCCAATATCAAGCTTAACTCATCATCAGAAGAAGTTTTCACAGCTTTCCGCAGCACGGTGAGACGGTGCCCTTCAGGCAACAACCCTGCAAAAAAGCTCGGCAATCCTCCACCCGGCATCGTCACTGATGCAGAATTAACCGGCAAGGTAGTCGCTACAGGCGCCCCGGAATACTCTCCGACATAAGTAAACGAGAGAACCCCTACTTGGTCTTTAACTATTTTCCCGGCTAAGACACCATTTTTATATACATCAGCGTGCGTGATTCGTTTCAGACTTTCCATTACCGTACGTCCAGCTCCAAGCCGAGAGTTTCCAAGGTAGCCAAAACAGCCTTCACACTGGGGCTACCAGTACCCTTCTCAATTTCACGCAACGTGCGATCAGAGATCCCAATCTTCAAGGCAAGTTGGGGTTGGGTGAGCATGTATTCCTTACGGGTACGCCGGATTACGCTGCCCAGTTTCCGCGCTTGCATCGCACTATCAGCAGGTTGCAAACAACCAGCTCCAACGTGAGGGCCAGACATCAGGACGGAAAGATCCTTCCGTTTAGGTGTATTTTTAAGTTAAATCCTAGTACAGAAAACCAAGATCGGAAAGATTCTTCCGTTAGTGTTCTTCATCGCCCACGTTTTCACATACAAAAAGCGCAAACGGAATAATCCTTCCGTTTGCGCTCAAACGCCAAGCCCCAGGCAGGAAGCTCTATCTCAGCGCTTCCCTGCTCTAGCCCTAGGCAGGCAACAGAGCAGAATGCCAGATTTACTTCGCTGCAGAAGCTTCCTCAATACGCGACTTCAAGGCCTCAAACTGCTCCAAAACCTCATCTGGAACCCGTGAGCCCAAGAAGTTGAGGTACTCAGCGTTATCGTCGACATCGCTGGACCACTCTGCCGGGTCCACAGCCAGGGCCTCTTTAACCTCATCCAGGCTGGTCTCCAAACCGGTCAGGTCCAAATCCTCAGCACGCGCGGTATTACCCACGATGGTCTTTTCTGCGCCGACCTTGCCATCAACACGCTCGGTGATCCACTTTAGAACACGGGAATTTTCGCCGAAACCAGGCCAGATGATCTTGCCTTCGTCGTTCTTGCGGAACCAGTTGACCAGGAAGATCGACGGCATCAGGTCGCCGCCCTTCTTACCCATGTCAATCCAGTGCTGCAGGTATTCACCAGCGTTGTAGCCCATGAACGGCAACATCGCCATTGGGTCGTGGCGCAGCGCACCGACGGTTCCCTCGGCAGCGGCAGTCTGGCCGGAAGCCAGCAGCGAACCGATCATGGTGCCGTGTTCCCAATCGAAAGCCTCGGTAACCAGCGGGATGGTGTCGGCACGACGTCCACCGAACAGGATGGCGTCGATCTTCACGCCGCGCCAGTCGTCGTATTCCGGGGCAGCGACAGGGCACTGGGAAATTGGCACGCAGTAACGGGAGTTCGGGTGCGCAGCCTTCTCCGCAGAATCCGGGGTCCAGTCATTACCCTTCCAGTCAATCAGGTGCTCTGGGGCTTCCCCATCCATGCCTTCCCACCAGACGTCGCCGTCGTCGGTCAGCGCAACGTTAGTGAACAGGGTATTGCCTGGTTCGATAGTGCGCATCGCAATAGGGTTGGATGCATAGTTGGTGCCCGGCGCGACGCCGAAGAAGCCGTTTTCTGGGTTCACGGCATACAGACCATCTTCGCGCAGGTGCATCCACGCGATATCGTCACCGACTACCTCTGCGGACCAGCCATCCAGAGTTGGGGTGATCATGGCCAGGTTGGTCTTGCCACAAGCGGATGGGAAGGCGGCGGCAACGTTGTAGTTTTTACCTTCTGGGCTGGTCAGCTTCAGGATGAGCATGTGCTCAGCCATCCAGCCTTCTTCTTTCGCCATAACCGAAGCGATGCGCAGCGCGTAGCACTTCTTCGCCAAAATGGCGTTGCCACCGTAGCCGGAGCCGTAGGACCAGATTTCTTTGCTCTCCGGGAACTGGGTGATGTACTTGGTTTCATTGCATGGCCAGGCAACATCTTCCTCGCCTGGTTCCAGCGGGGCACCCACGGAGTGTAAGCAGCGCACGAAGGAGCCTTCGTCGCCAAGCTTATCCAGGACTTCCGTGCCCATGCGGGTCATGATGCGCATGGACATGACGACGTACGCCGAGTCCGTCAGCTGGATGCCCAGTTTTGGATCCGGATCATTGATCGGACCCATGCAAAAAGGAACGACGTACATGCGGCGGCCTTTCATTGCGCCGGTATAAACGTCGACCATTTCCTCTTTCATGGCCTGCGGCGGGGCCCAGTTATTGGTTGGGCCGGCACCTTCCTGGTCTTCGGTACAGATAAAGGTGCGCGATTCCACGCGAGCAACGTCCGATGGGTTCGAGCGTGCTAGGTAGCTGTTCGGACGCTTTTCCTCATTGAGCTTGATGAGGGTACCTGCGTCGACGAGTTCTTCTGCAAGCCGATCCCATTCTTGTTGCGAACCATCGACGAATACGACGTCGTCTGGCTGGAACATTGCAACGGCGTCGTTGATCCAGTTGATCAATTCTTTGTTCTGCGTTGGCGCTTCACCAACAAGTCCCGTGATTGGGGCGCTCATTTAGACTCCTGATCGGTCACTACAGCAGGTTGGACATGCCCCAGGGTAGCGACTACCAGGGGTGAAAGGTAATAACCACATATAAGCGTGTGCGCACGCACCGCCACTACCCCTGCTTATCCACATTTTAGTCTTTTGTAATGTGTATTTTCCACCCTATTCTGGGGGTAACTGAGCCTGGATCGCAGCTGCCGTCGATACTGCAGCACGTTTCCGCCTCCACAAAACTACCCCGAATTGTTCTGTCAGTTTTGACGGTGAACAATAGAGTGCAATGAATAATGACATGAATACACCGAATAACGAGATGAATACAGAAAATACTGCAGAATCACGCGGCATCGGCGAATTCCCCCCTGGGCGCCCACCGCAAACCAATTTCAACGAAGTCTTCAACAATGACCTCGACTACCCGCGCCTAGGTACCGTGACCTTCCGCCGCGGCTCGCTCAGCGACAACCAGCTGGCCACGTTTGAAAAGCACTGGGGCGAGCTTGGTGCGATGCTTTCCGACGAACGCATCGACACCGACGCCTGGTTCGGCCGCAGCGGGGCACCGACGATCGTCGAAATCGGCTCCGGCACCGGCACCTCCACCGCGGCGATGGCGCCACAAGAAGCCGATACCAATATTATTGCCGTCGAATTATATAAGCCTGGTCTGGCAAAGCTGCTGGGCCAGGTGGTGCGCGAAGAGATCCCGAATATCCGCATGATCCGCGGCGATGGCATGGAAGTGCTGATGCGCATGTTCGCCCCAGAATCACTCGACGGCATACGCGTGTTCTTCCCCGACCCGTGGCCGAAAGCCAAGCACCACAAGCGCCGCATCATCCAATCCGGCCCGCTGAACCTGTTCGCCTCCCGGCTGAAGCCCGGCGGGGTGCTGCACGTGGCAACCGACCATGCGGACTATGCCGAGTGGATCAACGAGCTTGTCGACGTCGAACCGCAGCTAGAATACAAAGGTTGGCCGTGGCCAGAATGCCCACAGTTGACCGACCGCCAGCTGATCACCAAATTCGAAGGCAAAGGCCTAGAAAAAGACCACAATATTACTGAATACTTGTGGGTGAAGCGCTAGGCAGAAACGCCGGCAGGACCCGTAGCAGCCGTACGACATGTACAGCACGTACAGCTGCACACCCCATAGCCTCATAAACCCGAAAAATACGAGAAATACTGGATATCCCGAAAAATGGACGCACATACCGCACACACCGCGCAGAATCACTCTGCGCCCACTAGTTCAGCGCACAACAACACCCTGCTGATGATCTGGGACGCACCGAACCTGGACATGGGGCTGGGCTCCATCCTGGGTGGCCGCCCCACCGCTAATTCTCGCCCGCGTTTCGACGCCGTCGGCCGGTGGATCCTCGAAATCGCCGACGAAGACAATCTCACCCCAGAAGCCTGTGTGTTCACCAACGTCTCTCCAGGCGGTGCGGAAGTCATCCGCCCCTGGGTCGAAGCACTGCGCAACGTCGGCTATGCGGTGTTCGCGAAACCGAAAATTACTGAAGAATCCGACGTAGACCCGGATATGGTCGCCCACATCCGGCAGCGCTTCGAAGAAGGCAGCTTGAGCGAAGTCATCGTCGCGTCTGCCGACGGCCAGAATTTCCAAGAGCTGCTCGAAGAACTCATCGACGCCGGAATTCCTGCCACCGTGCTCGGCTTCCAGGAGCACTGTTCGTGGGCTGTGAGCCACGAAGACATCGGTTTTGTGGACCTGGAAGATATTGAAGGGGTCTTCCTCGAACCACTGCCTCGGGTTAGTCTGGATTCGCTACCGGAAGAAGGCGCTTGGCTCGCACCCTTCCGCCCGCTGTCGTCACTGTTGTCTAACCGTTAGGAACCGGCATGTTTTTCAGGTGGGGGCAGTTTTCCTATGCCCATCGCAGAATCATCCCGCTGCTGATCATCGCGGCTATCGCCGTGGTCTTCGCGGTTTTTGGCACCAAGCTCGACGATCGCCTGAGCCAGGAAGGCTGGGAAGACCCGCGCGCGGCGTCCACCACCGCCGCGGAGATCGAGGCCGACACCTTCGGCCGAGACCGCAACGGCGATGTCATCTTGTTGTTCGACAACCCGCAAGAAAACCTAGATAAAGCCCGCGCCCACCTGGATTACCTGCAGGAACAATATCCCGGCCAGATCGCGCAGGTCACCAGCTATTTCGATACCCGCAACCCGAACCTGCTTTCCGACGACGGCTCTGTCGCGTTCGCTGCCATCGGATTAGCCGGTGACGACGAGCAAACTCTGCGTGATTTCCGCACCATCGAAGACGATCTCACCGGGGCTGAAACCGCCCGCGACCTCGATATTGAAGTCGCCGGTGCCACGGCCGTCGCCGATGCACTGGATGAGGGCATGGCGCACGATATTTCGGTAGCAGAACGCGCTGCCCTACCCCTGGTTGGCCTGCTGCTGTTGTTCGTGTTCGGTTCCGTCGTCGCGGCTTTCATGCCGCTGATCGTCGGCGCGCTGTCGATCATGGGCTCCATCGGCATCTTGTCAGTATTGGCCGGGTTCATCCAGGTCAACGTGTTTTCGCAGGCCGTCGTCACGCTGCTTGGTCTGGGCCTAGCCATCGACTACGGGCTGTTTATGGTCTCGCGTTTCCGTGAAGAGCTCGATAAAGGCCGCGACACGCGCACCGCCGTCGCGATCACCACCGCCACTGCCGGGCAAACGGTGGTTTTTTCCGCGCTCATGGTGGCCGTGGCAATTTCCAGCCTGCTGATTTTCCCGCAGGCCTTTTTGAAGTCCGTGGCCTATGGCGCAATTTCCGCCGTCGGCCTAGCGGCGCTGCTCTCGGTGACCGTGCTGCCAGCGATTTTCGGCATGCTCGGCCACAACATCGACAAATGGACGGTACGCAAAACCAAACGCTCCCGCCCGATCGAAGAAACCTTTTGGTACCGCGTGCCACGCTGGGCCATGAGCAAAGCCCGCTGGTTCACCGTTGGCATTACCGCGTTGTTGCTCGCGCTGACCATCCCGCTGTTGGGTGTCAACTTCGGCGGCATCAACGAGACTTATCTGCCACCAAGCCACGAAACCCGCCAGGCACAGGATCGTTTCAACGAGGAATTCCCGGAACACCGCACCGAGCCCATCAAACTTGTAGTCAAGGGGGCCGAAAACCAGCAGCTTGTCGACGTCGTCTTGCAAGCCCGTGAGATCGAGGGGTTGACCTCCCCGATGGCTCCGTCCAACCAAACAGTCGACGGAACCACGATCTTGAGCGCGGGAATTGCCGACCGCGACGATAATGCGGATGTGATCGAGCAACTGCGCGCGATTGAAGCACCGGACGGCGTCGAGCTCTACGTCGGCGGCACGCCGGCGATGGAAGTCGAATCGCTGGAAGCACTGTTTGAAAAACTGCCGTGGATGGCGCTGTATGTCATCGTCGCTACCTTCTTGCTGATGGCCGCGGTGTTCGGCTCGCTGATCATCCCGGCAAAAGCCATCATCATGACGGTGCTGACCTTAGGCGCCACCCTGGGTATCTTGACCGGAATGTTCGTGCTCGGCGCTGGTTCCGGCCTGTTGGATTTCTCGCCTGGCCCACTGATGAGCCCGATCCTGGTGCTGATCATCGCCATCATTTATGGCTTGTCGACGGACTACGAGGTCTTTTTAGTCTCGCGCATGGTGGAAGCCCGCAAGCGTGGAGCGTCAACCGACGACGCCATCAACTACGGCACCGCGCACACCGGCCACATCATTACGGCAGCCGCGCTGATCATGATTGTGGTGGCTGGCGCGTTCGGCTTCTCCGATATCGTGATGATGAAATACATCGCCTTCGGCATGATCTTCGCGCTCTTCCTGGATGCCACTATCGTGCGCATGTTCCTCGTACCAGCCGTGATGCACCTGCTGCGCGAAGACAACTGGTGGGCACCAGCCTTCGTGCACCGAATTTATGAGCGCATGGGGCACGGCGCATACGAAGAGACCGTGGTCCCGGCTGGGCGAATGGCGGATGCTTCCGGCCCGGACGATGATCTTGCCTCAGAAAACGACCTTGGCCCGGAAGACGACCATGAGCAGTACGAGCTTGCCTCGGACGACGACTATGAGCAGTACGAGGAGCAGTACGAGCTGGATGAACCGCACGAGCTGCATGAATCCGAAGTCGTCGCCGACAACAAAGCCATTCGCAGCGGACGCACCACTGACCAAGACAGCGACCTGATTCCATTCGCGGAGCTGATGAAGCGCCTAGAAAACGACAAGTAGACGGGGCCGCAACGATGAAGAGCACAGTAGGCAAATGGCTGCGGTGGATACTGCCCCTAGCAGTACTCGTCGTCATGGGTGTTTTCTTCCGCGACGAGCTAGATTTTTTGAGCGATGGTTTCCGCACCCTTCGTCACGCGCAACCTTGGCCCATCGTCGTCGTGTTTATCACCTTTGCTTTTTCCCTATTGGCAATGGCCGAGGTGATGCGCAAATTGTTTGTCGCCGGTGGTGTGCCCGTCTCGTTTAAAGAGTGCAACAACATTGTCTTCGCCTCGAATGCCTGGTCGACGACACTTCCCGGTGGTCCTGCGTTTGCCGCGATCTTGACGTATAAAGTGCAGCGCGCTTGGGGCGCGTCCGTGGTACTGTGTGGCTGGTTTTTTGTGCTGTCTTCTGCGATTTCCACGCTGTGGGTCGTGTTGATCGGTTTTACCGGGGTCTTTTTCTGGGGCGCGGATGTGGCGTTGTGGTCATTAGTAGTATCCCTGGCGTTGATGCTGGGTCTGTGCGGAGGCCTGTACTGGGCTTCCTGCAATACCCGGGCCGTGGAGCGGTGGATTAACAACCTGCCGTGGAAAAAGACTGACAAGCTGGTCAAACACATTAACAAGCTCGACCAAGTGTCCTTGACTCTGAGCCAATTTTCCTGGGTCACTGTCATGGCGTTTTTCAACCGAGCTTTCGACGCCATCTCGTTGTGGGCTTGCGCCTGGGCCGTGACCGGTAATATGCCTTCTTTCTGGCCTGCCGACGACCACACCACCATCATGGGCATTAGCGTCGCGTTTATTACCGCCAAGCTGGCGGGTTCCGCGCAAATCACCCCGGCGGGCGTCGGCACCGTGGAGATCGCGATTATCACCGCGCTAGTGGCCACCGGCATGACGGCCGTCGATGCCACTGGCACCGTGCTGGTCTACCGGCTGATCACCTTCGTTTTCTACAGCGCAATCGGCTGGGTCATCTACTTCGCCTACTACGCGCGCAAGGGCATGTCCTATGCGGCGCTGCGCCAGACTGATTCAGAAGAAACCAGCGACGTAAAATAACTGGCATGTCGGGAAACATACGCCACCGCGTTATCATCCGATTAATTAGGTCACAATTGCAGTAATCAATCGTTCAACAACATAAAAGTTTACATCTAAGCCTTGACGAAAATCGGACAAAGCTCTACGGTAAATTTTATTAACTCGAAGGATACTAAAGTAAGGGATGGTGTTTATTTAAGTTACCGCCAGTGAAGCTGCGGCAGTTAATGGAGGAGAACAGGCTGTAAGCCTTCTTCTTGAAATCTTTTCAATTGATAGCGTTATAGACGGTTGTTTCAACGATTAAGAAAAACCAATTAGATCCATGCGCAAACCTAACGAAGCCCTCTTTTACATCGGCGTCGCAAGTCTATTAATCGCATCGATCACAGCCGAAGTTACCGAAGGTTCCATATTCACCTATGCAGTGATTATTTTGCTCATGTCCATTTCCTTCGCCTGCGGCATAACCTATCTTCGCCAGGAGTTGAGGCATAAGACGGACAAGCACTAGGAGCATGCCCCAACCTTGCTTTATATTTATGCGCTGCGACGTAAAATAACTGGCATGTCGATGTCTACCCGCCACACACTTGCCCGTCCGATCATCTTCGATGCCATCGCGCTGGCAGTTTTCGCCTTACTCGCACGTATTGCCCACCAGTCTGCAGACATGCCGCTGTCTTTCGTGGGCTGGTTGTCCACACTGTGGCCATTCCTTATTGGGCTGGGCCTCGGCTGGTTATTGCTTTCCCGCGCGACGAACCTGACGAAGGTTAGTGGTGCGCGCAACGGCCGTGGGGCGGCCATCGTGTGGTTGTGCACCGTCATCGTGGGGCTGGTCATCTGGGCGTTGCGTAATGGGGCGGTGCCGCACTGGTCATTCGTGTTGGTCGCCAGTGCGACGTCCGCACTGTTCATGTTCGGTTGGCGCGCTGCCATCGCGCTGGCCGGTTCCCGCAAATGATACCGTTTGCCGACGCTGCTCCCGCCTGCTGTGCCGACGCATCCGCACCAAGTCAGCGACATACACCGCCACAGCCACCCAAATGATGATGAAGCCGATCCAGCGCTGCTGCGACATCGGCTCTTGCGTAATAAACAACGCCCACAGCATCAGAATCGTCGGGGTAAGGTACTGCAGCATGCCGATCGTCGACAACGGCAGCATGTGTGCACCGCGGGCATAAAACAGCAGCGGGGTGGCGGTGACCAGACCACACGACATCATCAGCAGGGTGTGCCCCCAGCCTTCACTGGCGAAAGTGGATTGTTGCTCTGGGTGCACGCTGATATATGCCACATAGCCCAGCGCGAATGGCAGCATGATCATCGTTTCTGCCCCGACGGAGAAAAACGCGGACACGGCGACTTTCTTTTTCAGCAGGCCATAGGTACCAAAGCTGAAGGCCAGCGCGAGTGCAATCACTGGTGGCTGGCCGCTCAGGAACGTCAAATACACCACGGCTACGGCCGCGATAGCCACGGCCACCATCTGCCAACGGCGTAGGTGCTCGCGCAGAATCAACACGCCAAGAGCCACCGAAACCAACGGGTTCATGTAATAACCCAGTGAGGCATCAGCGACGTGATCATTCATCACCGCCACCACGTAGGTGCCCCAATTCACGGTGATCACCACGCCAGCAGCAGTCAAACGCCACCAGGTAGCCGCGCGCACCTCATAGATTTCGCGCCATCGGCCGGTCACCAACAAAATTCCCACCATCAACACCGCAGTCCAGATGATGCGGTGCGCCAGAATCTCGAGCGGGCTAGCAGGATCCAACAGTGGGAAGAACGCGGGAAACACGCCCCACAGCACATAGGCGGCGACGATATATTGCATTCCACTACCGTAGCCGGGAATCAATCGTGCCGACGACTAGCTGAACGAAGACTGCCCCAACAAATTGATTTAATCTTGACTGGTACCTAAGGTGCCAAATGCACAGGGCTGCTAGATTAGACTTAGGTGATGATCATGAGTACTGATATGGATAAACAGAACAAAATTCATGGCGTAACATGGGGAATGCTAGGCCTATGCTGCGTATCCTTTTTGATTGTCGTAGTTTCTATAGCAACCGGACACACAAAAGGATTCACCAGCGCACTGATTATGCTGGCAGGCTCTGCAGGAATATTATCATCCCAAGTGATGAGCAAAGTTGTGGAAAAAAGGAATGGACAACCATTACCCCTACCCTTCTTAGCCATCAATTCTGCACTAACATTCGCGTTAGTATATTTTTTAATCTCCATGTTCGCGTGATTAAAGCTTGACGCCGGTGCCTGAGGGAAGCAAAATTAGGAAAAGTTTTACTAAGTCGAGCACCGGGATGTGTCACAAGTGAAATCTGCGCGTTTACTAGGCTGGGGTGCAACATTTGCTGCCTTTGTCGGTAGCTATTTGCTATGGATCATTGGTAAAGACTGGTGGTGGCCCTCAGTGGCTATCACTGGTACAGCGATAGCCGCAATTTGCGCGCTTAACTGTTATCTGGCACATAAAACAAAGAAATACGACTTGTATATCGCTGCATTGCTGTCAGCACTATCACCAGTTCTTATCATTACTATCGCATTCGGCTTCTTTTTCTCCGGCCCACCTACA
>NZ_JAPJNQ010000003.1:17018-68087 GCF_030826625.1 Corynebacterium sp.
TAGGCGCGATCGGGTGCTTTTTCGGCAAGTCTTCCACGTGCTTAGTCGCCAACTGCCGTAGCGCTTGCCGCAGCTTCAACCGGGCCTCCGAAGGCTGGATCATCAGGAACGCTTCTGGTTGTGCGCCCGTCTCACATACGGTGCACTCTGCGGAACGGTGCATTCTATAGAATACACCGCAACAAGGATAGAAATGTCTACCATTGGTTGACTTGAATAGTCGCCTCAAAGTAGACTAGTTTCATGAAACGAACCGCCGTTATCAAGAAGCTGAAAACTGAAGCAAAGCGGCGCGGTCTTGAATTTGAAGAAATTGCCCTTACTCGCCACGATGCCTACCGAGTGGGCAATACAACCCGAACATTGGGTAGGCACCGAGAAATTGATGACCTCACCGTTAAGAGGTTTTTCGATCAATTTGCACAAGAGTTGGGAAAAGGTTGGTGGAGATAATGGAAAAAACGTACACAGTAACCGCTGAGCGCGGGGGCAGCGGAGTATGGGTCTTGGAATGTGTTGAACTAGGAGTTGTCTCGCAGACTAGACGATTAGCTCACGCAGCAGAAGAAATGCGGGAAGCTATGGCATATCAAGCAGGTACCAGTCCTGACGAGATCAACGTTGTCGTTGATGTCATTCTTCCCGCGAATATTTCCGAGTTAAAGGCACGTGCTGAAATGCAACGCGAACAGGCTGAAAAGCTTGCAGCTGAAGCGCAGCAAAGTGCCCGCGATGTGGCTCTCGCGATGAAAGAGGACGGAATGACTGTACGCGATATGGGAGAAATTCTTGGTGTGTCCTACCAAAGGGCCCAAAAACTCGCTGCACTCTAAACCAAATCAAGAGCTCCGCCAACAGCGTTGAGCAGCAAATAGGTGCCCCTTTGGTAGCCGCAGAACTCCACCTACATAGGCGCGATCGGGTGCTTTTTCGGCAAGTCTTCCACGTGCTTAGTCGCCAACTGGCGTAGTGCTTGCCGCAGCTTCAGCCGAGTCTCCGAAGGCTGGATCATTGCATCAATATAACCACGTTCCGCAGCCACATACGGCGAGGTCATATTCTCGTCGTAAAAGTCCATAAACACTTTCTTCATGTACCCGCGCTGTTCCGGCGGGGTTTGCTCCAGCTGCTTGCCCTGGATCATGACGACGGCCGCGGCCGCACCCATCACCGCAATCTGCGCGGTCGGCCACGCAAAGTTGATATCACCGGACAAGTTCTTCGACCCCATCACCGCATACGCGCCACCGTAGGCTTTGCGCACCACCAGCGAAATCTTCGGCACCGTGGCCTCCACCAAGGCAAAGGCAAAACCAGCGCCGCGGTGAATCAACCCGGCCTTTTCTTGCTCCACACCCGGCAAATACCCAGGGGTATCGGCAACAAAGATCAGCGGAATATTGTAAGCATCGCAAATACGGATAAACCGCGCGCCCTTATCGGCGGCATCGGCATCAATACAACCGGCAAAGTGCATCGGGTTATTCGCCACAAAGCCCACTGCTTGGCCATCAATACGACCAAAGGCGGTGACCATATTCGGCGCGAAGTTCGCCTGCAATTCAATCAGCTGATCGTCGTCGCCCAGCAACTTCAGCACGTCGATGATGTCGTAACCAGCGTTGGTGTCATCCGGCATGAATTCATCGAGCTCGGGAGTGTTAGCGACTTCTTCGTCACTAGGCGCCAAAAACGACGGCGCGGGATCATGGCAGGTCAACGGCAGGTGATCCAAAAGATCACGGACCAGCTCAAAGGCGTCCTCTTCACTATCGACGACGGCCTGCACGTTGCCGTTGCGTTCCTGCTGGCGCGCACCACCGAGTTCCGCAGAGCTGACTTCCTCGCCGGTGACCTCTTTGATCACGGCTGGGCCGGTGACATACATTTCGGCCTCGCCATCCACCGCGATAACAAAATCCGTGGTGACCGGGGCATACACCGCACCACCAGCGGACTTACCCATCATGATGGAAATCTGTGGCGCATAACCCGACAGCGGCATCTGCCGACGCGCGATCTCGGAATACATCGCCAACGACGTCACCGCATCCTGAATCCGCGCGCCGCCAGAATCCTGGATACCAATCACCGGGCAACCGATGCGCGCAGCCATGTCCATCACCTGCGTGACTTTTTGGCCGAACGTCACACCGACGGAACCGCCGTAGACCGTTTTATCGTGGGCATAAATGCAGACCGGACGGCCACCGATGCGTCCATAACCAGTGACCACACCATCCGAGTACACCGCATCGTCATCGCCCGGGGTCTTACCCAGCGCGCCAACCTCCATGAAGGAGCCGTCGTCAAGCAAAGCATTAATGCGTTGCCGGGGAGTGGTGCGCCCGGCCTCGTCGCGCTTCGCTCGCGCCCGCTCCGAACCAGGATCCTGCGCCTTTTCTAAACGACGACGCAGGTCAGCGAGTTTCTCGGCGGTATTAGTCACCTAGTGCTCCTCCCGTGCAGCGGGGATCTTGCTCTTCATCCAACGGTCCATATGCTCTGCGACGATGCCAATCGCTGGCTCATCCGGCACCGCCAGGTGATCACCCGGCAACTGAACGATCTCTAACTCATCGACGATAGCACCCCAGCCGCCATCCGGATCAATATCGGCGTAGCGTGGCTCCAATTCAATTGCACCATCGTGCATACGTTCCGCGCGGAACAACAGCACCGGCAGGTCCACATCCGCCCAACGCGCAAAATCGAGCTTGCCCAGGATCATGTTGTCCACGAAGCTGGCGCGCTGGTGTTCCAAAACACCCGCGGAGAGCCCATGCTCAGAAGCATCGGAGCTAGCCAGGAACTGCTCCAGCATCTGCATCAAGGCTTCCTCGCCTGCGGTTTCTAACAATTCGTACGGTACCGGGAAGTCCAAGCCGTAGGTGCGTTCCGCGAATGCGGCGTAGCGCTCCCAGCGGGCCTTGGTCTCCTCCAAGGTGTCCGGAATCGGCTCAGACGGCTGGGTGGTATCCAACAACGCAATATAGGCGAGGTCAATGCCGTGGGTGGAGTCGTCGGCAAGCAACTGCGACGCAGCCTCATAGGCCAACGCACCGCCAAAGGACCAACCACCCAGGATGACCGGGCGTCCCTTCGCATAGTTCCGGATATCGCCCAGGTAATCCGCAACGCGCTCTTCCAAGCTGCCTTCACGCCGCTCCACGCCATAGACCGAAATCTCCTGCGGCAAACGGCGCGCCAGTGGCTGATACACCACCGAACTACCACCGGCCGGGTGGAACATGAACACCACCGGCGCTTCGGCGCTGCCCTCACGCAGCACCCGAATATTGCCTTCGACGTCGGTTTCCAGGCCCTCGCGCACCACGTTGGCGATTTCTTCCAGGTTTTCTGCCTTGCCGACGAGCTCAGCCTCAATGTTCATACCACTGCGTTCACTCAGACGCTCGGCGATCTTACCGGCGACTTCGCCGCTGATCTCCGGCAACGTGCTGGTGACACCTGCGGCCGCGCGGCCAGTCAAGCTAGCCCAGGTAGCAAACACCAGGCGCTCTGCGGCATCTCGTGGCGCCACGCCGACGCCTTCTGCCTGCGTGGCATAGCCCTGCTCGGCTGAATCTGTTGTTGCATCTGGCACCGTTGCATCAGCACCAGCCGCATTGCTTCCCGTGGATTCGGTTGGTGCAGCCACACTGCTGCCGCGTTCGGCAACCGCCTGGTTGACCATCTCCACCACGTCAGCGACTGAGGCATCACGCAAAGCTTGTACCTGCAACGGTGGAATCTGGAAATCATTTTCCACACGGTTTTTAATCCGCATGCCCATCAACGAATCCAAGCCGAGATCAATCAACGGCAATTCACCAGGCAAATCTTCGGCGTCATAGCCCATCGATTCCGAAACGATCGCGCGCAGGCGCTCTTCGACGGTTTCGGTTGTTGGGTCCCAGCGCACCGCGGAATCAGCCCCCGGCATGCCCAGGCCGCCGACGCCTGCGACTGCCCCAGAAGCATTTTCACCAGTGGTGGCCGAGCCTGGCGCGTTTTTATCTACGCCCGCGCCCCCTGCCGTTGTCATGGACAGCGGTGACTGCGGAATCGGGGCAACACCCAGGTTCGATGACTGTGTACCCGCGGCGCCGTCGCCAAGCGCCAACGTCGTGGCGAAGCCTTCCGCGACCACCACACCTGCGGTCATATCGTGCACGCTCAACGCCACACCACCGATGTTGCGCTGGGCAATCGTGGTGACTTCGCCTTGAGCAGGCAGGGTTCGGAATTCTTCCGCAGCCACCAGCTGAGCACCAGGCACTACTGCCTCGGCAGCAGTCTCTAACAATGCCAAAGCAGACGGCACTTGATCAGCATTGACTGAAAACGCTGTGCGCGCATCCGGCAGATTCACCCGAGCGCCCGGCAAGCCAGCCGCTCCGGCGCTCGGGCGGGCGTTGGTCCAATAACGCTGCCGCTTAAAGCGCGTGTTCGGCACGCTAGCATAAGCGCCGGCACCGTAGAGTGGCGAGAAATCAACGGGTTGCCCCAGAACATAAAGCTGCGCCAACAAAGCGAGCAGGTTCTGCGCGGAATCTTCCTTACGCTTCAGAGTCTTAAGCAACTTGGCATTAGCCTTATCCAAGCTAAAGGCCGTGTTCATCATGCCCATCAACGCAACGGGATTCGGGCTGATCTCCACCATCGTGTTGTGGCCATGAGCCAATGCACTAGCTACCGCATCCTGGAAATACACCGGCTGGCGTGTCATCTGCAACCAGTAATTATCGTCGTGCACAACTGCACCACGCTGGTGCTGGATCTTATCCACCGAAGAAAATAGCGGGGTGTGCAGCGGCTGCGGCTCGATACCAGCGATGGCGCCTTCGAGCTCGCCGAGCAGTGGCTCCACCATTGAGGTATGCCCGGCGCCTTTCACATCGAGTGCGCGGGCGAATTTGCCTTCGTCTTCCAGCCTTTCCACCAGACGCAAGATCGCCGCGCGCGGGCCGCCGACCGTCGTCATGCCTGGCCCGGCATACACGGCTGGTTCAACACCGGCGAATTCTTCTTGCGCGGCGTATTCGGCGATCTGCTCGGCGGACAACTCCACGACCGCCATCGCACCTTGCGCATCGCCCGTCAGCAAGCTTTCACCCTCGCCCATCAATCGGGCTCGGTGACAAGCAATCAGCATGGCGTCTTCGGCACGCAAACCACCGGCAGCATACGCAGCGGCGATCTCCCCCATCGACATTCCAATGACGGCAGCCGGGCGCGCGCCGCACTCTGCCAGCAGATCCGTCAACGCAATCTGAATGGCGGTGATCGCTACCTGCGCGGTTTCCGTGTTGTAGGTTTGCTCGTCGTCGCGCACCAGCTCAAGCACGGACCAACCGCCCTCGAAGTCCACGATCTCGTCGAGCTCCGCCAAACGGGCAGCGAAGCGTGGAGATTGTTCCAGCAGGTCCTTAACCATCTTGCGGTGCTGGGAGCCGAAGCCAGAATAAACAAAGACTGGTCCGGGAGTTTCCGGCGAATCCGCAGCAACCACCGAGGTCGCGGACTTGTTCTCGGCGTGCTTACGCAACCGGGTGATGGCCGCATCCGGGTTCGCCGCGACTACAGCTGCGCGTGAGCGTCCATGGTTGCGTGTGGCCAAGGTACGCGCGATAGCAGTCAGGTCAAAGTTCTTCTCACCCTGAGATTTTTCCAGGTAATCTGCCAAATCCGCGGCTGCTTGCCGACGGCGCGACGGAACCATGCCGGAAATCGGCAGCACCACGTTGTCGCTATTCAGGCGTGCCTGGGTTTCCGTAGCCACGCCCGCAGAACCGTCGTACTTTTGCACCACCACGTGCGCATTCGTGCCACCGAAACCAAAGCCGGAGATACCGGCGATCTTGTTCTCAGAAGGCCACTCGCGAGGGTCTTCCACCACTTCTAGGCGTTCTTTTGCGAAATCGATATAGCGGTTCGGCTCCGAGAAATTCACCGACGGTGGCAGGGTATCGTTCTGGATCGCCAGTACCGTTTTGATCAGGCCAGCGACACCTGCGGCGGATTCCGTGTGTCCAATATTCGACTTCACCGAACCGATCAGGGTGTCTGTCTCCCGGTTCGGCCCCAGCACAGCGCCCAGTGCGCTCGCTTCGATCGGATCGCCGAGGATAGTGCCGGTGCCATGTGTTTCGACGTAATCGACGGTGGACGGATCAATCCCGGCATCAGAATAAGCCCTGCGCAGCACGTCGATTTGAGCCTCAGGGTTTGGTGCCGTCAGGCCATTCGAGTGGCCATCGGAGTTCATCGCGCTGCCCTTGATCACTGCCAGGATCTCATCACCGGCTGCCTCGGCGTCGGCAAGCCGCTTGAGCACCACGAAACCAGCACCGTCGGCACGAACGAAGCCGTCGGCATCATCCGAAAACGCATGAATAGCGCCTGAAGGAGAAATCACGCCCAGCTCGCCGAAAGCAGTAGAAACAAACGGCGAAGCCAAAATATTGACGCCACCAGCAAGAGCCAGGTCGCAGGAGCCATAGCGCAGTTCACGAACGGCTTGGTGGACAGAGACCAGCGACGAAGAACAAGCGGTATCCACGTTGACCGATGGGCCACGGAAGTCGAAAGCGTAACTGATACGGTTCGGGATCACCGCAGAAGAGGTACCAGTGAGCGCATAGGGGTGAGCCTCAGCCGGATCTGCGGCGATCAACATGCCGTAGTCGTTGTTCGAACTACCGACGAACACACCAACCGGCTTGCCCTTGAGCTCATTGGCCGGCAAATGTGCGTTTTCCAGTGCGTACCAGGCTTGTTCCAGCATGATGCGCTGCTGCGGATCCATGTTGGTCGCTTCAATCGGCGAAAGACCGAAAAACTCCGGATCGAAACTAGCGATGTCATCCAAATAGCCGCCAGACAGATTGATCTTTTCCATCTTCGCTGACATCACTGGATCAGTTTCATATTCACTCCAGCGACCCAGCGGCAGCTCACCGGTGGCGGTGCGGCCTTCTACCAGTAACTTCCAATATTCCTCGAGGCCATCAGCCTGCGGGAACCGCGCAGACATGCCAACGATAGCGATATCGCCACGATAGCCACCGGATGCAGACCCCCATGCACCGGAACCGTCAGCTGCTAGCCCGGCGCGATCATACGACTGTTGGGAGATGCCAGCCCGAGCACTGCCCGCATCGGGACCGTCGACCAGCCGTTGAGCCAACGACGCGATGGTGGGGTATTCATAGGCGATGGTCGGATCCAGCCGGGTGTCCAGCAAGGTTTCCAATTCGCCCGACAAAATTACCGCATCGCGCGAAGAAAGCCCCAGCGCTTCCAGCGGCTTGTGTTCCGATACCTCTTCAACAGGAAGGTCGGTGACCTTCACCACCCATTCGGTCAGCCAGCTCTTCAGCTGTTCTACTGTCATTTAGGCCTCTCCCTTAGATCCCTCATATTTTTTCTTTGCTACCTGCCGCGCGATCTTGCCTGCCGACGAGCGGGAGAGCTCGCCTGGAGCCAAGAACTGAATATCATACGGCCGCACGCCGTGGCGGGCGGTGACCTCGGCACGAATGTCGGTGATTGCCTGCTGGTCACCGGATACTTCGGCATTATCTGCGCGCTCGACCAACAGCACCAATTCCTCGGTGTTGTCGGCAGTAATAGCGATGGCAGCAACCGAATCACTGCGCACATGTTCGCTCGCCATCATCACTGTGTGCTCAATATCCTGCGGATAGTGGTTGCGTCCAGCAATGATGATCATGTCCTTCAGACGTCCGGTGATATATAGTTCACCGTCGATGATCACGCCCAGGTCTCCAGTGGCCATCCAGTTATCAGCGGGAGCAGCCGCGGCCCGGGAATCATCCAGGCGCTCGCCGATGGTGTTGTGGAAGGTCGCAGCAGTCTCTTCTGGACGGTTGAGGTAGCCCGCGGCCATGTTGTCACCGTGGCACCAAACCTCGCCGACGGTAGAATCTGGCAGTTCAGCTTTCGTCTCCGGGTCAACGATGGTGAGAAATTGCGGGCGCACTACCTCACCGTTGGAAATGAATGCCACGCCATCCTCGCTGCCGGTCTCGACGGCTTTGCCTCCGGAGATTTCTGCACGGTCAAAGTATTTGATCTTCGGACGATCTTCGGTCTGTGGGGTGGTCACCATCAGTGAGGCTTCTGCCAGACCATACGACGGACGCAGCATGCGTCGGGTCAAGCCCTTCGGCTCGAAGGCATCGAGGAAAGAGTTCAAGGCTTTCACGGTTACCGGCTCAGATCCGATGATGATGCCGTTGATATTAGAGAAATCAAGGCCTTCCTCGTTGCCGTAGCGCACCGCGAGGTCCAAGGCGAAGTTCGGGATGACGGTATATACACCGTTGTGGTCATCGCCCTCGCGGGCCGACATCATCCGGGTCCATCGAGATGGTTGCTGGATGAAGTCTTTCGGGGACATCAATTCGGTGCGCAGCCCCATGATGGTGGCGAAAAGGTTCAGAATGATGCCCATGTCGTGGTGCAATGGCAGCCAAGAAACCAATCGCAGCGGCAGGCGCAGGCGCGCAGCCTCAAAGATCTGCAGCACGTTGGTCAGAATCGACCGGTTGGTCAGCTCCACACCGGCTGGGGTACGCGTTGAACCTGAGGTGTACTGCAGGAATGCAGGCTCATCAATCGGCATCACCGTCGACGATGCCATGCGCTGCTGACCTTCAATGGTTTGCTGCGGATTGACATAAGAATCTGCCAGTGAATCCGGCAGTGAATCGACAGCCAAGATACGGGGACGTTCGCGGGCCGGAAGCTTTTTGAAGTGATCGCGCACCGCGGCTGCCGACGGACGGTTGGTCAACACCAGCTTCGGACCACAGTCAGCGAACACCGCCGTCAGGTGGCCTTCGTGACCAGGTTCGTTCGGATCATACAACGGCACGGGAACCATGCCGGCGTACATCGCACCCACGAAGCCGAAAATATATTCCGGCGAATTGCCCATCAGGATCGCCACCCGGTCGCCCATTTTCGCGACTTGTTGCAACCGTGCCGCCACCGTTTTAATCCGAATGTTGATTTCTTGGCGGGTGTAATCAACAGGTGTGCCCTCACGCGATTGCGAATAATCCCAGAATCGCAAGCAGTGCCGATCAGCACCACCCGTGTGCAGGTCACCCTGGTAGAGCAATTCCGCCAGCCCCACCAAAGAGAGCTGGGGAGCTAATTTCAGGTTTCCCTGACCGTCATAGAACTGGCTCATCGCTGCTTTGAGATCCATGGTGATTCCTTTACTGAGCTCACGCCGGCACCTCACGTACCGGTCATTAATGTTTGGTTATCTAAATGTCTAGCCTACGTTGACTCGCGACAATCTCAACTACCAGGTGCTATCGGAAACGAAACCGAACTCGTTACTCAGCTTCAATAATATCGATGGCCCAGCTCACAATCCACTGGTCTGCCGTGGTGCCTGAAATTACTTCTTCATTACTTCCATAACGCGCGTGCGCGTTATCGTTATTGGCCAATTCCAGTGCACGTCCAACACCATCAAATACGCTTTCGGGCGCAGCACAGATCGGATCATTCGGTGCGCAAAGTTGAAATGTGCGATCCTGTAGGGCCCCAAAACCATCGCGCGGTCCACGCATCGAAGCTCCCGGAGCCACGTTCTGCACTAATCCTTCCAGCGCCTGCAACGAAACTTCCGCGCCAACTCCTCCAACCGGCGCACCAGGGTTAATGCCCTGATCTGGGGTTCGGCGTCCGTCGGCAAGCAAAGCGATACCACGAACGCGCTCTGGTGGAATGATGCCCCGGTGGTTACCGATCTCGTTAGCGATATCGCCAAGAATCACCGCACCTTGCGAAAATCCGGTCATCGCAAAGTCCGTCAGCGGACATTCCGCGTGGGTTTCCCGCAAACGCTCGCGGACCTTGTTCGTGCCCTCCTCGCGGGATTCGTCATAGCTGAGAGCATCCGCGTTCTGCACGTTGGCAAACTGAGCAGAATATGGCAGCGTCCAGACTCGCACGTCATCAGGTGCGTAACGTTCTTGCAGTGGCTGGGTGACGCCCAACAAGAAAGAATGTGGATTCGCCTGCGGGTGAAACGGATCATCATCTGCTGCCGATTCCCAAGTCCCCGGCGCAGAAATGAATTCCACGCGCGGGCACCACTCAGGTTGTAACGGCTCTTCGACTTCCTCGGCGGGGCCTGCCTGGTCATCCGTGATGCCCGGGCCATCACCATCGGAGAAGTATTGCACCACCCCGGCACCAATCAACACGATCAGGACGATCACGGCGATGACCGTGAGCACTTTTCTCATAGCTTCACATCTCTTGATTTAGCAGGAATGCTGTGTTTTCTCCGCGCCCGGCCTGCAGCAGATCTAGCAGAGGTTTTCGCGCGCGGATTCCGTTAAGGTATCAGCCAAATCTTCGAATTCTCTGTCAGTGCGATCCTGCCCAATCAATTGGCCTGCCACCGCATACAGGATCGCGGTCTGGTCATTGCACACCAAATGCCCAGCAGAAACGATTTGACCTTCGACGCCATCTACATCGACACCAAGCTCACGCACCGCATCCAAGAATGCTGCGTTTTCACCCTCAAAACCGGAAGCCTCGGGAATTTCTTGAATCTCCTGTGCTCCACGATCTGTGGCGCCACCACCCGCTGATCCTTGCGGCGCGGGTTCAGCATTGCTGCCAGATTGAGCGGCAGTCGTGCTGCTTTTGGTGTCTTTAGCGTCTTTGCCGTCTTTATCTTTAGACGAGCTAGCCGTCGAGCTGCCGGAGCTCTTTGTCGTGCTGGTTTCGGTAGAAGTTTTGCTCAGAGTTTCTGGAGCTTCGTCTTCTACCGTCGCCGAGCCGCAAGCTGCAAGCGCTAGGCCAGCAGCCGTCAGAATCGCTGCCAAGCCTGCTTGAGGACGTGGGCTGCGCACCGTGTGTGCATGAGCATTGCGTCGAGTCCGCATTACTTCTCCCGTACGCCACCATTGATTTCTTGCAGAGTACCGTTTTGGAACTTCTGCTCATTCACACCAGGTTTGCTCGTGAAATCTTCAGTTGGCCAACCGTATTTGCCCTGCTCGTAGTCGTGCTTACCCCATTCATCAAAGATCTTGCCGTATTTGATTACGTGGCCGCCGGATTCAGGTGAGAAGTAGATGTTGCCGTTTTCGAATTTCTGGAACCAGCCGCCATTGATCTTGATTTCATTGGAGGTTGGCAAGCCCAGATCAGCCTTGTCAACGGTGGCATACTTCTTGCCGATTGCGCCGAAGACCAAGTGAGTCTTTCCCTCACGGTTGCGGGTCAGGAAACCGTCCTGCACCGGCTGCACCTTGCCACCGTTAATGTGCTCGTCTTTCCCGGTTGGGTATCCGCTCCGGCCTTGTTCGTAGCCGTATTCCTTCCACCCTTCCAGCAGATCTCCAGGCACTTCCCAGGCGCCGGTTTCTGGGTGCCAATAGATGTTGCCGTGTTCGAATTGTACGAAACGACCCTTGCCATCTGGCGTTCCCAGCTCGCCCGATTTCGGGAATCCCAACCAGGAAGTTGCACCGCCCAGCTGCGCGTAGCGTGCGTTAATCGCACCGTACACACCGTGCGCGCCATTGGCTGGCGACCAATAAGCAGTACCTCCGGTGAAGTCCTGCGCCACACCATCAGTATCTCCGACCTGATATTCGTTCGTCAGGCATTCTTCGAAGTGCGCTTGACCAGCAACCTCGGCCTTGATTGCACCCTTGACGTCACATTGCGCTGCACGTCCTTCCTCAGGGATATTCAACGCGTTCGCGATGTATGGCCAGGCCTGCTTCAACTCAAATTCCCAGTATTCCCACGTGTGAATACCGGTCGGGCGGAATTTCGCAACCACATCAACGTTTGCAGCTTTCGCACGGTTGACGAAGGTTTCCGTGGACATGCGAGAAATTACCTCGAGAGCCACGCCCGGCAAGCTTGGGTCGTGCTTGGCGACGGAGTTGGCTGCTCCGAAGTCAGGTTGTCCGCTGCCCGCAGAGACGTAAACGCTCATATCACGCAGTGCTTCGATACCCAGCTTCGGATCATGATCGATCCACCCCTGGCTGTACAACGGTCCCCACATCGCTTCGGCGTTGTATCCTCCACCGTCGGAGACTGCGATTTGAATAGCCTCTGGCATGCCACGGCTAGTGGTGTCGAGGTATCCAGAGAACGAACCGGCAAAGTTGAACAGGTGAGGGTTGCGCTCCGCCATATTGATGGCTGAAGTTGCACCCATGGAAAGCCCGGCCACCGCGCGCTGCTTATTCGACCGGAACTTGTTATCCATGATTGGGATAACTTCTTTCGTCATGAAAGTTTCCCACTTATAGTGCTTGCCATTGTCAGGCTTTTCCCAGTCAGAATAGAAGGAGGATTCGCCACCGATCGGCATCACCACATTGACGTTCTTGTCGGCGAAGTAACGTTCTGCGTCGGTAGCAATGGTCCAACCAGATTCGGTCTCCCGGGCGCGCAAACCGTCCATGAGCCAGAGTTCTGGGAATTTTTGGTCCGGCTTTGCGTAATAATCACGCGCCAGCAATACCTGGAACTTCATTTCCTGATCCGGCATCGCCGCAGATTTCACGTAGACGAATGCATGCCGTGGCGATTTGTATTCCACGCGATCAATCTCCACGCCCTCCGGCAGACCGTCAGAGCTTGGATATTCCGTCTCAACCGTACTGCGTTGTGGCGCCTCACCAGGGATAATCGAGTCCGTGATGCCATCGTTTTGTGGCAGCAGGTTTGAGCTACTTGGCAGCGAGCTTTGCGCATTCGCTAGCGGAGCTTGCACCGTGATTGGCACCATCGCGATGCCAGTTGCGACAGCAGTTGGTACTGCCAGTGCTTTCAGCCAAGTACGCGTGCGGCTTGGTGCATTGCCGACAACAGATTGGGTGTACGGGGAAGGAGACGAGTGTAGGCGCATAAATATTCCTCGAGAGTGTGTACAGGGTAGGCAGAATTCAGGCCTGCCCTCACCCCGAAAGTTCCCCGCTTCCGGGATGTGGCTGGCCTACTCGCATAGTTTTCAAGTCTAAAGTTTAGGTTTAACAATTGGGTTTTTGTGCAGACACTCCGAAAACTCCCAGAAAAAGACATAAGAAAAACCAGGCTGTTCCTCACGCAGTAGTTACCGCGGGAATCAGCCTGGTCAACGAATAATCAGTGCCCTGATTATCGAATGAAGTTAACGAGCACCCATCACATCCAAGATGCGATCACGTGTGCGCTCCAGCTGGTAGTTGAACTGATACCAGTTGTGCAGACCTTGAGCTGGGTAGTCCACAGTAATTGGGACACCATGCAAGCGCGCGTTGCCTTCAAACAAGCGGGTGCCGATCAGGGACATGAATTCCAAAGCCACACCGGGAGCTCTGTGCTGTGGAGCTAAGTGTTGGTCTGCCGGGCTCGGAATACCAGTGGCAGCGGATACATAAACATCGGTGTTACGCAGGTTACCAACCAGGTAGAACGGGTCGTTCTGGAAACGCTGCGGATTAATGATGGTGCCGTACATTGCATTGATGTTGTACCCACCAGCATCCAGCAACGCTACGCGCATCATGATCTGCATACCAGGAGCCGTGGTGAACAGATAGCCAGAATAAGACAGGGCCTGACGGAACTGGTTCGGGTGTTTACCCGCCAGGTTCATAGCTGCGGTAGCACCCATCGACAGACCCGCAACCGAGTTGTTGTTTGGTGCCACACCAAAGTGCTGCTGCAGGTAGCCAGGGAGCTCTGCGGTCAGGAAAGTCTCCCACTTGTAGCTACCGTCTTCTTCACCAGGGAAGAATTTCGGGGTGCCTTGCCAATCCGCATAGAAAGAGGCCTCGCCTCCCACTGGCATTACCAACGTGATGTTGTCCTCAGCGAAAAGCTTGTGTGCGTTACCTTCGCGGTTCCAACCATTTTGTACGTTGTTCGCACGCAAACCATCCAGCAGGTACAAACCGGCGTTTCCGCCGCGTGAAGCTGGCTGGATTTGTACTGGAATATTGCGCCCCATTGCAGGCGAATAAACATCACAGCGTTGAATCCAGTAGGCGACGTGTGGATCCCACTCACAGGTACCGGTGGCATCTGGGCGCAGCCAGCCACGGTTATCCTGTGCAGTCGCCACAGATGGGCTGGCCATCATTCCCAGCGCAACCGCGACGGCAGTCAGCATGGTGACTACTGCGCGTCGCATATTCACGATCGAAGTCATTACTCCCCTTCATGGAAATTTCTCATTTGCCACCCCTTGCTCCACAACGTCTGACTGAGGATCCCAAGGTGATGATTAGTCGGACGAATCGGAGGCGACAGCGGATTCTGCTAGTGCTATCGAATGTCGAGATAATTTCGTTACACAGCTTCGTATCAGTTTAGGGGCAGAAAAAATTAATCGCTACTTGAAAATAATTATCAAGTAGCGAAGGGGGCTTCTCAGGTCACGAATCAACAGGGAAAAATTAGATCGCCGGAACGATATAAACCGCGACAACGATGCACGCGATCCACAGCAGCGCCAACACCTGCAGCGCGCGGTCTTCCAGCGCGATCTCATCCGGCGCGCCACCCTCACCGCGGTCAACGTTCGAGGCATAGCGCAAAATAGCAATGGTAAACGGCACCAGCGACACCTGATACATGATCGAGGCCAAGCCTTCGGTTTGCTGCGACAGTTCGAATCCCCACAGAGCGTACGACATAACGACGGCAGTCGCCGCCAATGTCCACACAAACCGCAGGTAGGTTGGCGTATAGCCTTCCAAAGCCTTGCGGATCTTCGCGCCCGTGCGCTCAGACAACAAAAGCTCCGCGTAGCGCTTACCAGAGGCCATGAACAGCGAGCCAAACGCCGCTACCAGCAAGAACCATTGCGAAAGATCAATTCCAGCAGCAACGCCACCGGCCATCGCTCGCAGCATGAAACCCGACGAAACCAGCGCGATGTCGATCACCGGCATATGCTTCCAGCCGAAGCAATAGCCAAGCTGCAAGGCGATATAGACGGCAATCACCGCAGCCAGGCCAAGCCCATCGGAGGCCAAGAACGACAGACCAATCGCGGCAACAATCAGCCCGACGGCCATTGCATAGGCCATACCGACCGGCAGCACACCAGCAGCAATTGGTCGGAAACGCTTGGTTGGGTGTGCCCGATCCGAAGCCACATCGCGGGCGTCGTTGACAAGATAGATCGACGACGCACCCAGGCAGAACACGATGAATGCCAGTGCGACGTCGGCAAGCGTACGCCCATCCAGCAACACCCCTGCACCGGCAGCAGCCGGCGCGGCAATAACCAGGCTGTTTTTCACCCACTGCTTCGGACGCAGCGCTTTGATCATGCCATCAAGCAGGTTCTTCGGTGGTTGCCGCTTCCTACCGGTATCAACACCCGAGGTGTGCGGCTCCGAGTGAAACACGCTTTGGTGACCGTCGTTTTCCATCTAGCTTCGCCCCATCATTCGTTTCGCAATCGCATAACCAATCATTGAACCCAGCAACGTATCGGTGGGGTAATGAACCCCCAACACCATACGCGATGCCATCATCAGCGGGATACCCGCCAACGGCGCACGCGAATCCGTCATCTCTGAAACCCCAGTACAAAAGGCTGCAGTCGAGGTCGAATGTGATGACGGAAACGACAGCTTAGACGGCGTCGACACACCAACCCGCACATATGGATAATCCGGGCGACGACGTCGAACGATACGTTTGATCACCACCGAAGCCGCATGCGCACTCAGCGCCGAGGCCCCGACGCGAAGCCATTGCCCGCGGCGTTGCTTGTCGACGGCTGCTCCCAATCCCGCACTCGCCATCCAACCAGCAGCATGTTCACCGAAATGCGACAAACCCCGCGCTGCAGGCAACACGCCCGGCGCGTCGAAAGCGATGGCTTGAATGCGCTCAAGAATGCGCGATTCCGCCTGGCTCAGCTGGTGCGGGCTGCGCTGTGCGTCATGATCGTGCCGCCCGGTTGTCTTTTTCGCGTTACTGCGCATCGAAGACCTTCTTCCAAGAATCGCGTGCAGCGAGTTGTGGGCGAGCATTGCGGTAGGTCTGTTGCAGCTCGTCGAATCGCACATCAATGTCTTTCAGCAACCGGCGGGTCTGCGAGAGCAGATCGCTGGTCAGCTGCTTATCGCGTTTGCGGAAGGCCACCCCGGTGCCACCGGCGGTGGTCACGGTTGCTGAATCCACTCGCGACAGGTTGTACCAGCGCGCTTCATTCGGGTTCAGGTTGATCTGCGGCGCATCGTAGTGCGCCGGATCAGCTTCCTGCGACATGTGGCGCAGGGTTTTCAGTAGCCACGGAATCTTTTTGATCTTGCCCAGCCGGCCACCGACGTTGTTCAGCGGAACATCGGCTCCCGTCGGTGCTGGCAGCTCCGCCGCAGATTCGTAAATCACCGCGTCGTCGTAGTTTTTGCGGATGGACTGGATACGCGGCAGGGAAGATTCGAGCACGTCGAAAAGCTGGTCTGGGCCGGCCAAAAAGTCGCGCATGGCCTCGATCTGGATGGCCATGGTGGAATACTCCATGCACATCGCGTGCTTGTAGCTGGATTTCAAGATCGAGCGCGCCACACCTTTGAAGTTTCCACGGTGATACATCGCGGCTGTGATCAGACGGTTGCGCAGGTGAAAATACGCTTGCCAGTCGATCGCATCATCTTTATCGGCCCATGCCATGTGCCAAATAGCCGCGCCCGGCCAGGTAACCGTCGGAAAGCCAAATTCGGCAGCGCGCAGCGAGTACTCAGTATCATCCCACTTGATGAACAGCGGCAAGGGCTGGCCGACGGTTTCGGCAACCACGCGCGGAAACAGACACATCCACCAGCCGTTGTAGTTCACGTCGACGCGACGGTGCAGGTCAGCACTACTTTTCGCGTTCGGGTTGCGCTTTTGCTCTTCGGTGAGTGTGTAACCCAGCGGGTACTCGGAAAAATCGTGGTCGTAGACTCCGTATTGCGCCGCGCCCCACATGAAATCATGGCCCTGGATGGTTTCACCGGTGGTGCGCAATTGCGCGCGCTGCTGCAGATTCAGCATCTGACCACCGACCACGATCGGGCTGGCAGCAAAACGAGCTGCCTGCACCGCGCGCAAGATGGAATCAGGTTCGATGGCGATATCGTCGTCCATGAACAGCACGAAGGGCGCATCAGTGTTTTCCACGAATTCGTACATGATGCGCGAGTATCCGCCGGAACCACCCAGGTTGCCCTGGCGAAACTCGTGGAAACGCTCACCGAATACGGCAACGGCCTCGTCATAGCCTGGCTCATCCGCTGGATGTTGGTTGCCCTGGTCCGGCATCAATACGTGCGAAATAGCTTGTTCCACCACCGGGTCTTCGCCCAATGCTTGCAGCGCGGCGACGGCATCGGCCGGGCGGTTGAAGGTCGGGATGCCGACAGCAACCTTCTTCTCCGAAGGCTCGATGGTACTGCCGTCGGGAAGCGTCTGTGGCTTCGGTGCGTGCGGGGCGCACCATGCAGCTTCGCTGATCACGGTGTCGGTCTCTGCGGTGATATCGAACCAATACCACCCGCCGTCCTCAAAGTTTTTCAACGGCAGCTCGATGTCGACGGTGTCGTTAGCCACCAGGTGATTGCCCACGCCAACACGGGTGCCATCAACTTTCGAGCGATACAACGCAATATTGGCTGTGCCTTCGACTTTCATGGTGAGCACCACGGAATCAAGCTGCGACCAGCGACGCCAGTACGATGCCGGGAAAGCATTGAAATAAGTTTCAAAGCTTGCTTCTGCGCCAGCGGGTACGGTGACATCCGTGCGGGTGTCCCAGCTCAGGCGCTGTTTATTCTGCCTCGACTCGATGAGGTACAGCATGCAGACGTCGAATGGCTCGCCGCGTTTCGGCAAAAGGATGCGTTGCAGGGCTTCGCGATGGTTCACGGTTCTCCAGTTCACACAGATTGTTTCAAGTTGATTCAAGTTTTTCGGCTTGCGGGATAGCTTCCAGCGCACCAAGTACTAGCAACTTCTTGCCGGGCAAGTTTTAGCCAGGTGGCACCGACGTGAGCAGGCCAGCACATATGAGCCCGGCTGGCCGCCAGTTAGTGGCCGCGTTCTTGTTCCAGTGCTTTGCCATCGCGGAAGAATGGCACCAGCTTATTGTCGAACATTGACAGCGCAGCACCGATCGCCATGTGCATGTCCAGGTACTGGTAAGTTCCCAACCGACCTCCGAAAAGCACATTATTCTCGGTGACTTCTTGGGCGGCACGCTTGCGGTAAGCGCTCAGCTTATCGCGGTCTTCTGGGGTGTTGATGGGATAATACGGCTCATCATCGTCACCGGCAAAACGGGAATATTCTTTGAAGATGACGGTCTTGTCGCGTTGGTAATTGCGTTCTGGGTGGAAGTGACGGAATTCCAGGATGCGGGTGTAATCGACATCTTCGTCGTTGTAGTTCATCACCGCGGTGCCTTGGAAGTCTTCGACATCGTGGACTTCTTTTTCGAAATCGACGGTGCGCCACCCCAAGCGGCCTTCACAATAATCAAAGTAGCGATCGAGTGGGCCGGTGTAGACCACGGGAGCATCTGGTGATTGTGCGCGGATCTCATCGCGAACAGCGAACCAGTCGGTTTCCAGCTGCACGTCGATGTTCTCCGAGGCCGCCATGTTTTCCAGCCACGCGGTGTAACCGTTGACCGGCAAGCCTTCGTAAGTGTCGTTGAAATAACGGTTATTAAAGGTATAACGCACCGGAAGTCGGGTGATATTGCCAGCGGGGAGATTCTTCGGGTCGGTTTGCCACTGTTTAGCGGTATAACCTTTCACGAAGGCCTCATACAATGGTCGGCCAATCAGCGAAATGGCTTTTTCTTCCAGGTTCGCAGCTTGGTCGGATTCAAATTCTGCTGCTTGCTCGGCGATGAGCTTTTTGGCTTCTTCCGGGCTGTAATAGCGGCCAAAGAACTGGTTGATCAACCCCAGCCCCATCGGGAACTGGTAAGCGGTGCCGTCGTGCATGGCGAAGACACGGTGCTGGTAATCGGTGAAGTCGGTGAACTTATTGACGTAGTCCCACACGCGCTTATTCGAGGTATGGAACAGGTGGGCGCCATATTTATGCACCTCAATGCCGGTTTCTTCGTCAGTTTCGGTGTAGCAGTTTCCGCCAAGGTGTGGGCGCTTTTCGACGATGAGCACTTTTCTGCCCAGCTCATTGGCTGCGCGTTCGGCGATGGTGAGGCCGAAAAATCCGGATCCGACAACGATGAGGTCATATGCAGTCATGCATTACAGACTAGTGGAGGCCAGCCACTACTAGTGGGAGCAACAGTTGTGCCACGGCCTACGACAGCAGATTTTTTGCACTTCAACATATTCCCTGACACATTCACTGACATATTCCCCGGCATATTCCCTCAGCACGCGTGTCGCACCATGTATCACATTAACCGCATATGTAACTTTAGGGAGGTATCTTCACCTCCAGCACATGATTCACGCGAGTGTACAACCGTGCAGCATATGCACAGCACATGAGAATCATGCTTCTGGCAGGTGTATTGCTGATTGATTCACGGAGCCATCGTTCTCAGCTCGTAGAGTCACGCAAAGAAACAGGAGTAATTCATGCACTTACGTCGCCGCATTAGCACCTCCGGGTCGCCGCGGAGCTGGGCCAACACCAGCCCGGTCGTCGCTGTCACCGCGACGGCGGCACTCGTGGTCACCGCAGCTTTCGGAGGCCACCAGGTGTTGCAAACCCAAAACGCCGGTTCCAACCCAGGTGAAGCCAGCATCAGCACGACCAGCTTCAGCAGTGGCACCGCCACCGTCGTGGATGACCCCGCCATCGCTACCCAAGGCAATGAAGACTCCCCGGAACGCGCAGTGCAGGAATTCACCCAGGATGAAGAATTCGATTCCTTCGCGCTGACGTGGAGTGGCGAACGTGATATCAACGCCCATTTCCGCTCCAAGCGTGCCGACGGCAGCTGGACTGAGTGGTTCGAAGCCGATGCGCTGCCCAACCCAGCAGAAGCTTCCCAGCAAGGCACTGAGCTGATCTATGTGGAACCAACGCACACGGTGCAGGTCTCGGTCGCTGGATTGGATCTCTACACCGGCGCTGCGACCGCAGGAACTGCCGCTGCAGAATCCGAGGTCGCAGACACTGAAACCACAGGCACCGATGCTGCGACGCAATCAGTTCCCGATGCTGCGACGCAATCAGTTCCCGATGCTCCGGCCGCGCTTCCCAAAACCGGCTTGGAAACTACTGCCGGACTCATCCAGCCAGTCGCCGATGACGTGGATCTAACAGACAACGCCGACGAAAGTGCCAGCGGTGCGAGCGCCGACGGCCAGCCTGCCGACGCTGGCATCAGCACGGATGATCTCAGCGCAGTGTTCGTCAACGGCAATGCGTCGGCAGGCGCCGCGCAAGCGGAAAACACCATCGAGCACACCGCTAACTTGTCGGTCGGCATGCCAAGCATCGTCACCCGTCAGGGCTGGGGCGCGAACGAATCCTACCGGGGCAATTGCGGTTCCACGGGCATGGATTACAACGCATTGACCTTGCACCACACCGCAGGTTCCAACAACTACGATGCCGCGAGTGCTGCCGCACAGATACGTGGCGCCTACCAGTACCACACCCAAACTTTGGGTTGGTGCGATATTGGTTACCACGCACTCGTCGACAAGTTCGGCACCATTTATGAAGGTCGCCGCGGCGGCTTGAGCGACGGCGTCATGGGCGCCCACGCTGGTGGCTACAACCACGGAACTTTCGGCATCTCTATGGTGGGTAACTACGAGATCGCACCGATCAACGAAGCCATCATTCAGTCTGTCGGCCAAGTTGCTGGTTGGCGCGCTGCACAATCCGGTTTTGATCCGTCTGGCACCATCCAGATGACCTCCGGAGGCAGCAGCTACGCGAAATACCCTGCTGGTGATACCCGTACTTTCCAGCGCTTCCACGGACACCGCGACGTCGGCGCAACCACCTGCCCAGGCTCGCATGCCGTGGCACGGTGGAACGATATCCGCAATGCAACGAATATTAAGTATCAGCAGGTTGCGGGCATGATCGCGGGTAATACGACTGGGCAGTCACAGTCCCAGTCTCAATCCCAGTCGCAGTCCCAATCTCAATCACAGTCGCAGTCGAATACCAATTCTGGAAACAACTCCGGCACGAACAACCAGAATTCCACGAACCAAAACTCGACCCTGACCAATAACCAGGGCAACAACCAGACCAATAACCGGAACAACGCGCCAAGCAACAACCAGAATGCGCAGGGCAGCACGGCAACACAGGGCCCGTTGCAGACCACCATTCAAGCCATAGGCATTATCGCGCCACTGGTGATGGCAATTGTGCAACAAGCCAACAGCGCCACAGATAAAGCACCGAACGAATCCACAGAACAAACCATCAAGCGC
This sequence comes from Corynebacterium sp., assembly GCF_030826625.1. Taxonomy (GTDB): domain Bacteria; phylum Actinomycetota; class Actinomycetes; order Mycobacteriales; family Mycobacteriaceae; genus Corynebacterium. The sequence goes on from NZ_JAPJNQ010000003.1 coordinate 38,480, forward strand.
CTAGCAACCTCGTCGGGCGTCGAGCTTGGCGACGTTCCAGCGATGATCACTCAGGTAGTGAAACTGACGGGTAATAGCGAGATCGAGCGAAACTGGGCACGAATCAACAAAATCATTGGCCCAGTCCTTGGTTCACCTGCTACCGGAATTATGCAAGCCTCGGATGGTGTGAAGTTCGCTTTGTTTGACAACGGCGTGATCGTTGATTCAGAAGCTACCGGTGTGCAGGCTCTGTGGGGCGAAATTGCCAAGGCTTGGGCCAACGGCGGATTCGAAAAACTGGGTCTGCCCACCAGCGAGCAGTACCAGCACGGACAGAAAATCCGGGTCAATTTCCAAGGCGGAAACATCACCTTTGACCCATCCACCGGCGAGCTGCAGATCAACGCCGAATAGCGGCTGGTCGCTAGTCGCCAGCGGCTAGTTGCTGACGCAGCACCTATTAGCTGTCATCTGCGGCATTTTCCCAGCCCAGCGTGCGTTCTACCGCTTGATTCCACTTGCGGTAGAGCTGCTCACGCTGGGCTTCTGGCATTTCCGGCTCCCACACCCGGTCAGCCACATAGCCTTCATCCGAAAACTCCCACCAGCCAATGCCGATACCGGCTGCCAGCGCGGCACCCCACACGGTAGTTTCAATCATTTCCGGACGCTGTACCGACGAGCCCAAAATATCAGCCTGCATCTGCATGAGCAGATCATTCGCCACCATTCCACCATCAACACACAGACCCGATAACTCCCGTCCAGCATCTTTTTGCATGGCTTCTACTACTTCGCGGGTTTGGAAACACGTGGCTTCCAGGGCCGCACGCGTGATGTGGCTGCGATCGGCAAAACGGGTTAAACCCACAATCACCCCCGCGGCATCCGGCCGCCAACGCGGAGCAAACAACCCAGAAAACGCCGGGACAATATACACCCCGCCGTTATCATCGGCAGCGATCGATTCGCTCGAGGCAGCATCCGGGATAATCCCTAATTGATCACGCAACCACTGGATCAAAGAGCCGCCCACTGCGACAGATCCCTCCAGCGCGTACACCGGCTTTTCCCCCTGTTGCTGGTACGCGACCGTGGTAAGCAAACCATGCTCAGAAAATTTCGGTTCGGTGCCGGTATTCAACAGTAAAAACAGGCCAGTGCCGTAGGTGTTTTTCGCATCACCGGGGTGGAAACACCGCTGCCCGAACATTGCAGCTTGCTGGTCGCCCAAAATACCGGTGATCTGCACACCGGTTAATGAACCACGGTGGCGCACCTCGCCCACTCCACCGATCGACGGGACGATCGTCGGCAAGATCTGTTTGGGCACGCGCACAGCTTCGCAGAGTTCATCGTCCCAGTCCAAGGTGTGCAGGTCGAGCAATAAGGTGCGCGAGGCATTAGTCACGTCGGTGATGTGTAGCGCTTCGCCGGAACCATTGTCACGATGGTGCCCGCCGCCACTATCATCGTCGGCGCTGCTGTTTTCTTCTGCACCACCGGTGAGGTTCCACACCAGCCACGAATCAATGGTGCCGGCCAATAGCTCGCCGCGCTCGGCGCGCTCACGGGCACCGTCGACATGATCCAAAATCCACGCGATCTTCGGACCCGCCGGATAAGAGTTTGCCAACAAACCGGTCTTCGCCTGCCAAACCGTCGCATCAGAAAACTCCCCACCGGTGCGGGTATCCTGCCACACGATCGCGTTATAAATCGGTGTGCCGGTCTTTTTCTCCCAGACAACGGCGGTCTCGCGCTGGTTGGTCACCCCCAGGGCTTTCACATCGCGGGCGGTGATGTCGAGTTCCACCATCGCAGCAGAAATCACCCGGCGCGCATTCGCCCAAATCTCATTCGGATCGTGTTCCACCCAACCTTTCCGCGGCATAATCTGCTGGTGTTCCAGCTGAGCTTGCGAGACTACTGTCCCGTCGCGGTCAAAAATAAGGCACCGCGTGGATGTGGTGCCTTGGTCGAGTGCAGCGATATACATGGTTGTTCTACAGCCACCGTTCTATGATTTCGGCGATCCCGGCATCGTCGTTGGACCCAGTCACCATATCAGCCGCCTCGCGCACTCTCGGGTGTGCGTTTTCTACCGCGACCCCTAAACCTGCCCAGTGCAACATTTCGATGTCATTGGGCATATCACCGAAAGCCACCACCTCTTGGGCGGCCACTCCCAAGTGCTTGGCGAGAAATTCCAGGCCAGCGGCCTTGTTTACCCCTGGTGCTGCGACCTCCAACAACCCCGCATCGATGGAATATGTCAGGTGTGCCCGACGGCTATCAACGTGATCTGCCAGCAACGCGTACATCTCATTGGCGGTCATAGCCGGGTTGCGCAGCAGGAATTTCACGGCTGGTTTTTGCCACACCTGTTCCGTGGGAGCGGTAATAAATTGCGAATCCGCCCACGTGTGCGCATAGTTTTCCGCGGCAACAAATAACTCAGTGGGGTCTTGCTGCACAGAATACCCGGCGTATTCTGCAGCGATACTCACCCCACCATAGGGAGCAAAGATTTCTTGCGCAGTGTAGTAGACCTCTTCCATCAACTCTGGCGAGATTTCCGCGGCGCTAAGCACCTCATCGGCGGCACAGTCATAAATCACTGCACCGTTGGATGTTACGCACACTGGGCGCACGGCAAGTTGCTCCAGCACCGGCTGCAACCAGCGAAAAGGCCGACCCGTCGCAAGTGCGAAGTGCATTCCCTGCGCGGTGGCCTGGTGCACGGCATCGCGGACTCGCTGCGGCACGCGGTCTGCCGAGTTCAGAAATGTACCGTCGATGTCACTCACGATCAGCCGCGGGGCCGGGCCGACGGCGTCGGTTCCGCAAGGCTGGCTCACTTGCGGTCTTTCTTTCCCGCTTTCGCTGCTTTCGCAGCTTTCTTCCGGTCACGCTCGGCCCGTGCAGCGGCATCAATCTCGGCGGCTTGTTCCAGGGTTGGTGCGGCCCCGCCCAGCGATGCGGGCATCCACGGCAGTCCAGGCTCAAAAGGCCCGTGGCGCTCAACGTATTTCTCGCGCGTGGTTTCCAGCAGCTTTTCCATCGCTTCTTTAAGTACTGCGGTGTCTTTTTCTGCAGAACCGCTCAGCTCAATGGGCGTGCCGACGGCAACCCGAATCGGCACATTGGGGCGCCACAAATTTTTCGGCAAGTCTTTGGTCCAGACGCGTTGCGAACCCCAAATAATCACTGGCAGCAACGGCGCATCTGCTTCATCTGCGATGCGCACAGCACCGGTTTTCAAATTTTTGATTTCAAAGGCGCGTGAGATCGTTGCCTCTGGGAAAATCCCCACCAGTTTTCCCTCACGTAATTTCTGCACCGCTGCATCCTTGGATGCAGCACCTTTTCCTGCAGAACGGTCCACGCTGATGTGACCCATCATCCGCAGCGCAGCGCCAACCACCGGAGTATCAAAAATCGACTTTTTCGCCATCATGCGCACGGTGCGGTGCCCGCGCACATAGGCCGGGTAGCCACCCAAGATGAAGTCGTAATAGCCGGTGTGGTTGATCGCGAGAAGCGCGCCACCATCAGCAGGGATATTTTCGGCACCGTCCACGGTCACTTCGATGCCCAGCAGAAACATCAGCCAGCGAGCTATCGGCACCACCGGGGTGCCATACGGAAACTCGCGGGCCTCTTTCGGGTGCTTTTTCAGCTTCGGCAGGTTTTCCGGTACACGGAGCCGAGCCCGGCTGCGGTAGCGCGTCACGCCAAGATCTCCTTGCCGACGAAAGGACGCAGTGCTTCTGGCACCACCACGGATCCATCGGCTTGCTGGTGATTTTCCAGGATCGCGACCAACCAACGCGTCGTTGCCAACGTGCCGTTCAGCGTCGCGGCTGTCTGAGTTTTGCCTTGTTCATCGCGGTAGCGCGTCGACAAGCGTCGTGCCTGGAAGGTGGTGCAGTTCGAGGTTGAAGTCAACTCACGGAAGGTTTGCTGGGACGGAATCCACGCCTCGTTATCGAATTTGCGTGCTGCTGAGCTGCCCAAGTCGCCACCGGCGACATCGATGGTGCGATAAGGGACGTCGATGGCTGCCAGCATGTCTTTTTCCAGGTTCAGCAATGCCTGGTGCTCGGCAACAGCATCTTCTGGTTTGCAATAGCTGAACATTTCGACCTTGTCGAACTGATGCACGCGCAAAATTCCGCGAGTGTCTTTGCCGTGCGAGCCAGCTTCCCGACGGAAACACGACGACCAACCAGCGTAACGCACGGGGCCGTCGGCAAGATCGATGATCTCGTCTTTGTGGTAGCCGGCAAGGGCGACCTCTGAGGTACCCACCAGGTACATATCGTCGCGCTCAAGGTAATAAATCTCGTCTGCGTGCTCACCCAAAAAGCCGGTGCCCGACATGATTTCTGGGCGCACCAAAACTGGTGGCACCATCAATTGGAAACCAGCCTCGCGGGCTTTCTGTGCCGCGAGCATCATCATGCCAAGCTGCAGGAATGCACCGTCGCCGGTCAAATAATAAAACCGTGCTCCACCGACTTTGGAGCCACGTGCCATATCGATCAGGCCCAGTTTTTCACCGAGCTCTAAGTGATCTTTCGGCTCGAAATCAAAGCTTGGGATCTCCCCGACGCGCTCAATCTCAATGAAGTCTTCTTCGCCACCTGCTGGGGCGCCTTCGACGATATTCGACAGGCGATACTGGATAGCGGTGACTTCAGCCTCAGCTGCTTTCTGCTCTTCTTCGGCCTGCTTGACCTTGAGTTTCAATTCAGAAGAGCCTTCCAGCAACGCCGGGCGCTCTTCCGCAGAAGCCTGACCGATCTTTTTGCCGAAGGCTTTTTGCTCCGCACGCAGTTCATCTGCCGCGGAAATGGCGCGACGGCGTTTTTCGTCGGCGGCCAACAGCTCGTCGACAAGCTGCGGGTCTTCGCCGCGAGTGCGCTGCGACTGGCGGACAAGGTCAGGGTTTTCGCGCAAAAGCTTCAGATCAATCACGCCTCCAGAGTTTAGCGTGAAACGACAAGGTAAACTAGCTGCCGATGAGTACTCAGGCATCATGGCGATCAGCAGCAGCAGTGCGCACTGCACTGGTCACTGCCCTTGCCAGCGCAACGGCACTGACTGGCTATGGGCTGTTTTCTCAGCAGGCCCCAAACCCCGGCGAGGCAGCCGACAGCACTGTCAATGCCAATCCCGCCACCGAATCTGCACCGAAGCCGCGCCCACAGGTAGCGTCCTTCACCACCGCTGATGTCGGTGCCTGTTTAACCTGGGATGTTGATGCCGAAGGCATGATCAGCAATTTTGAACAGGCTGATTGCGCCGAAGAGCACCGCTTTGAAATCTCCGCTCGCGAGGATCTTTCCGCCTACCCGACCGCAGAATTCGGCCCCGACGCTGAAATCCCTGGCACAGCCCGCCAAGCACAGCTGCGCGAAGAACTTTGCCGCACCCCCACGCTGCGGTATCTCGACGGGCGTTTTGACCCTGCCGGAAAATATTCCATCGCACCGATCCTGCCGCCCGCGTCTGCCTGGGAAAACGGCGACCGCACCATGCTGTGCGGCTTGCAATCAACCGATTCCCGCGGCGCACCGCAACTGACCACAGGCAAGGTCTCTGAACGCGACCAAGCACGTGTTTACAGCGCACAGTCCTGCCTGCGTATCGAGGAATCGCAAACCCTCACTGAAGTAGCCTGCGCCGAGCCGCACCACATGGAGGTCACCTCCACAGTGAACTTGCATGAAAACTTCCCCGATGGTTTCCCAGGCGGAGATGCCCAAGATGAATTTCTTGCCGACGTCTGCACCCGCGCGGGTGAAGATTATCTCGGTGGCGAAGAGAATTTATATCAATCGACGTTGCAGCCCTATTGGGGCGCAATCAGTGAAGATTCCTGGCGCAATGGTTCCTATTCGGTGAACTGCACGCTGGTCCACGCCCGCGAAGGTGGGGGGTTTTCCACGATCGAAGGCACTGCCCGCGAAGGCCGTGGCGCCCTCACGATCGATGGAGGTCCACCAGAAGAGCGCCCAGAACGTAATCCGCGGCGCTAATTGGAATCAGTAGGCATTAATTGCTGGAGGCGGTCGTTGCTCATGGTTGATATCAGTGATGAAGACTTCGAGGAGCTAGTGCTGGATGCGCTGGATAAAATCCCGGATGATTTCGCTTATCGGCTACGCAACGTCGCCATTTTGATCGAAGATTTCAACCCAGAAAACCCACATATCCTGGGGCTGTACGAGGGCGTCTCGTTGGTTGAGCGCACCCACCACCACACGGGATTTCTACCCGACACGATTTTCGTCTACCGCGAAGCTCTCAAGCAATATTGCACGAGCATCAGCGAGCTTGCCGACGAAGTCGAGGTCACAGTTTTTCATGAGGTCGGGCATTATTTCGGGATGGACGAAGAGCAGCTGCACGCTGCTGGTTTTGGTTAAAAGCAGTTGTTTCAGCGCTGCCAGCGACTAATTCACCCGGCCCAAGCCATGATCGCCCGAGCCAAAATCACCGAGGTCATAATCTCCCCAGCGCTCGAGCTTCCACTGCCCAAATTCTTTGCCCGCTGGATCCAGCACGATATAGCGACAGTTCGGTAGGTACCATTCGAACGCTTGCCGCGGGTCCAAGCCAGTCAGATAGCGCGCAATCACGCGGATCACCGTGCCATGGCTGGCGATGACCGTGGTGTTCTCGCTGGCGGCAGCTTGCTCCATGGCTGGCAGGTAACGCGCCAAAATTTCTGGGTAGGTCTCTCCACCCGGGGTTGTTGCTTTCTCATCGCCTTCGAGCCACGCCAACATACAGCGGTGATATTCCGCAATTTTGCCCATGTCTTGGCTCATTTCGTAATCGCCGGCAAAAACTTCGTATAACCCTGGGGTGACCTGCACCGGAATGGTATACGGCTCTAGGCCACGGTGCAGTTCCAACGCTCGGGCAGCGATCTCGGAGGTCTGCTGGGTACGAATCGCCATGGATGACCACCAGTTCGGTAGATCCGCAAGTTCCCGAGAAAGCTCCTCGCCGACTGCGTGGGCTTGTTTACGCCCCAGATCGCTCAGTTCTGCACCCGGCGGGCGCGTATCCAGATAGCCATGAATATTGGAATACGTTTGTCCGTGCCGCAGCAAAATGATTTTTCCCATGCTTAAACCCCTGCTTTTGGCCACGAACCGACGAACTGCACCTTCTCACACCGTTGTTCCAAAGCTTCGACAGCAGCAGCTACCGGTTCATCATCGATATGGCCGTGCATGTCGACGTGGAAACGGTACGTTCCCAGCCCGGTGCGGGTCGGGCGTGATTCGATGCGCGATAGGTCCACCCCGTGGCCAGCGATTTCCTGCAGTACGCCGGCCAGTGCGCCGGGTTCGTTGTGCACGTGAAAAATGATTCCGGTACGATCGTTGCCGGTGCGGGGTGCAGTGCTTCGCTGCGCCGCAGTAAGTGCAATAAAACGAGTCTGGGCGCCGGAAACATCAGCCACCCCTTGTGCCATTCGCGCCAGCTTATGCAGATCAGCGGCATTATCCGGGGCGGCAGCGGCATCAACACGGCCTTGCGCGATCATACGTGCGGCCTCCCCATTGGATGAGGCCGGGATGAACTCGGCATTCGGCAGGTGGTTTTCTACCCAGGTGCGGATCTGCTGATACGCCACCGGGTGCGTCGCAATGCTGGTAATCGCGTGCGGCTTTGCCGCGATTTCTTCGGTACCAGTCAGGATGCTGAATTGGATATCCAGTGTGGATTCGGCGAAAATCTGCAATCCGGGGTTTTCCACCAATGCATCGTGCGTGGCAGTCACTGCGCCTTCGACGGAACTTTCTGCGGCTACGACGGCATAGTCGGCCTCGCCTGCGCTGACACGTCGTAAAGCCTCACCCGGCGAAGCCACCGGAACAGCGGTAACACCAGCCTCTGCGTCGTGTTCCGCCCCAGCAAACGCCCCGGCGCGCTGTAGCTTTCGCAGTGCAGCCTCGGTGAAAGTTCCGGCGGGTCCCAGGTATGCCACGGTGCTCATGCTCGCTAGGTTACCCTGCTATTTCGGATCATTCTGAGATTTCACATTATTGTGCGATTGAAAAGCACGGAAGAAAATAGTGCCTTTGAGGATATTTTCGTTATACGATATAGGCATGCCTGTTAAAGCAACAGAACATCAAATTGATGCCTGGGTTTCTGAAGCCGAGGCCGGTTATGACGTGGAAGCACTAAAAAAACGTGGTCGCGGCCGACCAGGTCGAGGTGCTCAACCCTCCCAAGTAATCGCCGTTCGATTAACCGCCGAAGAACTAAAAACGTTAGACCAACTCGCTGCAGAAAAGCACTTATCACGCTCAGAACTCATGCGACAAGCGATTACTTCAATGACGGCTGCATGAAAGTTACAAAATCAGCTTCTAAACATGGCATCAGCATTGAAGATGGAATTCAAGCGATGAACTCCTTATTCATGCCATGAAGGCACGACCGAAATATGCCCAGCTCCTGGACCTGAAGGGGCTTTAATTGCAAAAATTGCTTCACCACCTCCCCCACCCCGAGCGGCTGGCGGGTTGGTCGATTCCGGCAAAGGATCTTTACGACGTCGCCGGGCTTCCCACCACCTTGGGCAATTCCGCGCGAAGCTATGTAGCACAACGCACCGAGCCTTTTCTAGCGCATCTGCAAGCCCAGGGCGCACGCATCGATTCCAAAACCGCATCCTCTGAGCTGGGCTTACGCATTGATTGCGAGCCGGTGGGCCTGCCCGCACCGACGAATCCCTTATGGCCGGGAGCTACCCCGGGTGGCTCTTCTGGTGGTGCCGCGGAACAGGTCGCGCTCGGTACTGTGCGCACCGCGCACGCCTCGGACGGCGGTGGTTCGATCCGCGTTCCGGCTGCGGCCTGTGGGCTCGTCGGTTTCAAACCGAACACTCCGCGGCCACCAGGGATGCCGAACGGGGCGTTGGCGGTGCAGGGGTTTATCACGACCACGGTGGCCGATTCCGCTTTCTTGCACGCTCGCAACCCCAACGTTTCTCGTTTCCGCGTCGGCCTGTTGACGGACCCGATTTTGGCGGACACCGAGGTTGCCGAGCCCATGTTGCAGGCCACAGAGCTAACGGCCGAAACGCTTAATTCCGCGGGCCACCAGATCATCCCGATCACTGCGTTTCCCGGCGAGCGCACCCTGGACGCCTTTCGCACAATTTTTAGCTCCGCGCTCGCCACAGCGCTTGCCGACGACACGCTAGCGCCGGGCTCAGGCATCGCCGGCTACCCACACTGGGTGGTACAGCGCGGGCGTCGGCAAGCGCCAACGGATGTGCAGGCAGCGAAAAACCATGCCGCGGCATTAAACGGTCTATTGCATTCTTTTTGGAACGTTGACGTGGTGTTATCGCCAACGCTGGCCCATGATCCGCCGCCGGTGGGCCATTTTGCTGCGATGGAACACACCCGTTGTTTTGCCGAGCAAACCCGTTGGTCTCCATGGTGTTCGGTATTTAATATGACGGGTCGGCCCGCTATCTCTATTCCGGTGGCTTTGCCTGGGCGTCCACCGGCTGGGGTGCATCTGGGGTCTATCACGCTTGCCGACGACGAGCTGCTCGGGCTCGCACTCGATCTGCATGCCTGATTGCTTACTAAAGGACACTAAGCGGGCACTGCACAAGCAAGGATAGGTAAAATATCTGCCATGACAGATCGCGGAGAACGGCCAGCTGGACGGCACGGGGGATCCCACGGGCCTGCAGAAGGTGACGTCGTCCTGGGGCGCGACGGTAAACCGCTGCTGGATCGCTATGGTCGACCGGTACGACGGCGTCCGCGCCCAGCGCCCGATCGTGCACGGGAAAGCGGCCGTCATGCTGCTGGCGGCGGGCGGCATGCCAAGCCCGAAGCCCCACAGGAACCTTCGCGTACCCCTCGCGCTGCACGTCCGCCGCGTTCCGAACGTCCTGAACGCTCCGAGCGTTCCGAGCGTTCTGCACACTCTGCACGTTCCGAACGGCCTACGCGCACCAACCGGCAAGATTCGCGTGCGAACCGCCCGCCGATTGACAGGGAAAAGCTGCGCCGTGAACGCGCTATTTATGATGCGCAACGGGCTAATTCTGCTCGGCAGAGCACAAATCACGATGCTGGGCATGGTGCACGTTCGGCCTCCGGGCACAACCACCCGGGTGCTCGCCCGGTCAACCGTGAGCAACTGCACCAGTCACGCAACCAACAGCGGATCCCCTCGGAACCGACCCGCATGGACTTGGGAGGACCAGTAGCGGGCGGTGTTGCTGGTGCCGCGGCAGGATACGCGCAGGGCCGCACTGCAGGGCAGGACAGACACGGCGAGGTGCAGCAGCGTCGTGCCGCGCAACAATTTCCACAGCAACCAGGGCAGCAATCTCCGTATCAGCAACGACCACCACAGCAACAGCCTCCACAGAATTATGTGGGGCAACCTTATGCCCAACAGCCCCCTGGGCAGTACTATCCACACCCCGGTGGCGGGTATGGGCAACCGGGCCAGCAGTACCAGCAAGCCCACGCCCATGTACGCAATCCGCACCCCGGCGCTCACGGTGGCCGTGGTTTCGGAAAGTTCAGCGCGGCCGGGTTGCGCGCAAAACTTCGTCGACCAAAATTCGGTTGCGTTGGGTGTCTGGGCTGGCCATTAGCCGTAGTCCTGGTGTTACTGCTGGTCATCGCTTTTTGGGCAGACGCCCAGCTCACCCGCGTGGCTTCGGAGCCTGAGGCGCCTATCGGATCCACCAAGGGCACGAACTGGTTGCTGGTCGGCTCTGACTCACGCGTGGGCTTAAGCGAGGAAGATATCGCACGCCTGGGTACCGGCGGCGATATTGGAACGGGCCGCACCGACGCAATCATGCTATTGCACTTGGAAGGCACCAGTGCACAACTGATTTCCATCCCTCGCGACAGTTACGTCGACGTGCCTGGTTTTGGGCAAGACAAAATCAATGCGGCATTTACTTATGGCGGACCTCAACTGTTGACGCAAACCGTGGAGGCGAACACCGGCGTCAGCATTGATCACTACGCCGAAGTGGGCATGGGCGGTTTGGCCAATATTGTCGACGCTATCGGTGGAGTGGAATTGTGTCCTTCGGAGCCGATTGATGATCCATTGGCGAATCTCAATGTTGGCGCAGGATGCCAAGAAATGGATGGTGCCAACGCACTGGGTTATGTGCGTACCCGTGCCACCGCGATGGGTGATTTGGACCGCGTAGAACGCCAGCGCGAGTTTTTCTCTGCGCTGATGCACGAGGCCACGAATCCGTCGACGCTGCTCAACCCTTTTGACGTATTCCCGATGATCAGCTCGGTTTCGAAGTCATTTACCGTCGGCGAAAGCGATCACGTGTGGCACCTGGCCCGCTTGGCATTGTCAATGGGTACCGGGGTGGAAACCAAGACGGTACCGGTGGGTGGTTTCGCCGATACCGACGTGGGAAACGTGGTGCTGTGGGACGAGATTGAGGCCGAAAACCTCTGGAACTCGCTGCGCTAATCCCCTGCTTGGAGCAGGGGCGCATTCACCTGCTACAGAACTCGTGGTTAATCCGCGATAGTCTCGTAGTCCGTATAGCCACGTTCGCCGCCCCCATAGAACGTGGCTTGATCTGGTTCGTTCAGCGCCAAATCTTCGTGCCACCGCCGCACCAAATCTGGGTTAGCAATAAACTGCCGGCCGACTACAACGGCATCTACGTAGTCTAACTCCAGCTCACGCTGGGCATCTTCCTTAGTAGTAACGGTTCCAAAACCGTCATTCATCAGCACCTTGGTCACACCGTTAGCGTGCGCTTTGTTCGCTAAGGTCGACATCAGCTCGCCTTCCGGTTCCGCGTGCAGGAATGAAACATAAGCCAGGTTTAGTGGCGTGATGGCATCTATGAGACCGCCATATGTAGCCACCATGTCTGCTTCGTCTTCTTCGATGACTCCTTGCACGTTGTGCCCTGGGGAAAAGCGCACTCCGACGCGGTCAGCACCGATTTCATCAACAACCGCGCGAATGACCATTTCAGGCAATCGCCATCGGTTTTCGGGGCTACCACCGAATTCATCGTCACGCTGGTTGGCGGATGGTGCCAAAAACTCATGCAACAGATATCCGTTGGCGTTATGAATCTCCACGCCATCGACTCCGGCGTCGACGGCACGACGTGCAGCAGCACGGAATTCTTCGACTATGCGTGGGATTTCTGCGGTCTCCAGTGCACGTGGCACCGGCGCGTCCATCTTGCCGGAAAAACCACGGACTTGTCCGCGCCAATCCAGTGCACTGGGTGCTTCTGGTTGGGCTCCATCGATGAGATCTGGGTGGCTTGTGCGACCACCGTGCATGATCTGCATGAACAAAACACCGTCAGCTGCGTGCACCTCATTGGCTACTTCGCGCCAACCGGCCGCCTGCTCATCATCTGCGATGCCTGCTTGGCCCGGAAACGAGCGATTTGTCCACGCCGGGAAGGTGCCCTCCGTGACCACGAGACCGGCACTGGCGCGCTGGGAATAGTACTTCTTGTGCAGTTCACTCGGCACCCCGCTATGGCCTGCGCGCTGACGCGTCAGCGCAGCCATGGTCATGCGGTTTTTCAATCTGAAGCGACCAAGTTCCAAAGTCGTAAATAATGATGTCATATCAACTACAACGATCTTTGGCGCCTCTTTGTTCCATGCACTTCCGACAGGCCACTAAACCGCAGATCACTGCGGCTGCGGCCCACTACTTTGAGGCTGCAGCCAGCTGCCCCGCGGCTCTAGCGGATGGTGACCTGGCGCGATTTAATGTTTTGCAGCTGCTTGCGCTCGTCGGCCGACAGCTGCGCGTCGTTGGAGATCTCTTCTTCCAAAGCCTGGTTCACGCGTTCCAGCTGCTCGCGGTAGGTGTCCGCAGCTGGCTCCGGGGTGACATCGAATACTGGGGCGATCACGCCGTGGGTGCGGAAGACCCCGGCGAATTTGGTGTTTTCCCCAACGTGCAGGTCACCGCGGGCGGCCACGCGTGCCAGGGCGTTGAGGAAATCGTTTTCGTTGTCCACCGGGCGCACCCAGCGGATGTGTGCCTTACCGCCGCCGGTATCGGACCACCACAAGGTGCCCGGCGCGTCGGCGTCAATCGCGTGAGTTTCGATGACGGAATCATTGGCCATTTGCATCGACTGCGCAACGTGCTCCGGCATGGGCGCGCCTTCCGGCATCCACCAAGAAAAGTCCTGCTCTAACTGGATATCGAGCGTGGTGTCTTGTGGCAGCAAATCCGTTAGCTCTGGCTGGTTGCCGTCGGCCGCCGTGGACACCAGCGATTCGCCAGCAGCGTGCTCTTTCACCCAGTTCAGGGCGTAGGCGAGGTCATGGTGTGGGTTCGTGCCGTGAGCTTGCACCTGCAGGGCGACGAAGGCATCTCCGCCGTACTGCTCATCACGAATCATCGCTGCAGATGCTCCTGGCAAAACGCTGCACAACCACACGGTGCGGTCGATGCCAGCGATATCGACTTTCGCGTAGCCAGACGGCACGAACTCCTGCAATGCGATCAGTTCGGCCTCGCACGCAAACCCAGCGAACGGGCGTGGGTCTTTTTCCAGCTTGGCACGTTCTGCGGCGCGAGCTGCAAGTTTTGCTTGCCGACGCGACATTCCCTCTGGGAGGTCTTCTTTGTTCTTTTTCTTCTTCGCCATGCACGCCAGTTTACTGGTCGCCTATCACCTCGAGCGCAACCTCCGGCCAATTCGTCGCCAAGAGGTTCACCCCGTTATCGCGCGCCCAGCGCATGTCATCCGGATCATCCACGGTCCACATGTACGTCCTGCGGCCACCCACACCAATCGCCGCCGGGTTGGCTTTGCCGTGGTCCAGAGAAAGCCCCAGCGCATGCGGGCGCGAAAGCATCAAATCACGGCTATTCCATCGGCGCTCCCAACCGCGGCGCAAATAAATCCGGTCCACCTGCGGCACGAGACTCGCGAGCCTGCGCAGCGAGGCATGCGAGAAAGAAATAATGTGTACACGTGGGTCTGCGACCATCCCGGTGCGATGCAGCGCCCGCGCGAGCGCCTTTTCTAGCGCTGCCCCGTGGCGCATCAGTGGTTTGGTTTCAATATAAAGATGGTGTGGATTATCACCCGGGGCGCCGAGCATGCGCAGCAAATCGTCGACAAGCATGAGTTGCTGCGGCGCATCCTCGGTACCGATATTCAGCCGCTGCAGCTCGGGCCAGGTCATGCGCGCAACCATCCCAGTGCCGTTGCTGGTGCGATCGACGCTGGGATCGTGAATCACCACCGCTTGCCCATCACGGCTGACCCGAATATCGCATTCCACACCGTGAATGGGCAGTTGCAGCGCCTGCGCAAACGCCTCCGGCGAATTTTCCGGGTACTTGCCGGAATACCCGCGGTGGGCGACGATGTTACAGCCGGTCAACATAATGTTCGCGAACTCCTAGGGAAAACGAGGATACAGCGAGCAAGCCTAAATGCTGCAGGCAATACCCGTGCCGTGGTGCGGGCAGTAGCCTTGCGGGTTTTTCTCCAGGTACTGCTGGTGTTCGTCCTCGGCCAAGTAGTATTCGCCCGCCGGGGTTTCGGCCAGAGTGGCGATCTCCGTGGTGACCTCGCCGTAGCCATTGTCCTGCAATTTCTTGCCGTAGGCGTCGACAAGCTTTTCGACGGCCTGCTTTTCTTCTTCCGCATTCGGGCCTTCGGTATAAAACGCCGAACGGTACTGCGTGCCCACGTCGTTACCCTGACGGTAGCCCTGGGTTGGATCATGCGCTTCCAGGCCGACGCGCACCAGCTCTTCGAGGGAAACCCGCGATGGGTCATAGACCACACGCACTACCTCCACGTGATTGGTGCGCCCTGTGCAGACTTCGCGGTACGTCGGATTCGGAGTTATGCCACCGGCATAGCCAGCAGAGGTAGAAAGCACGCCATCCAGGTTCCAGTAGAGCTTTTCCACTCCCCAGAAACAGCCCAAGCCCACGATCAGGCTGGCCTGGCCTTCTTCCCAAATGCCGGTAATGGGCGTATCCAACACGGCGTGCGGGCGTGGGTTTTCTAGGACCGGGTGCTTTCCGCCATGCAGGGCGTCTTCTTCAGCGACAAGTTCTGGGTTCTTTCCAAACATCCACATGCCGATATTCTACGCGGGCCAAGCTCGCGGAAAGCTGTGGAAATAATACCGAGCGCATGTCAGCTGGCGCCCGGACGTAATGTCAGCCGACGCACGGAAGTAGATGTGCACGAGCGGTCAGGGATTTATGTCATAAAAATGTTGCAATATTCTTATACGTGCCTATTATGGGCGATGTACCCAACGAAAGGATTTAGCGATAATGGCTGTTTACGAACTCCCAGAACTCGATTACGACTACAACGCTTTGGAGCCACACATCTCCGGCGAGATCATGGAGCTGCACCACTCCAAGCACCACAACACTTACGTTCAGGGTGCTAACGCAGCTTTGGATGCCCTGGAAGAAGAGCGCAACGGCGAAGCCAACCCAGACCGCATCCGTGCGCTGTCCAAGAACTTGGCTTTCAACCTGGGTGGCCACACCAACCACTCCATCTTCTGGAAGAACCTGAGCCCTAACGGTGGCGGCGAGCCAACCGGTGAGCTCGCGGAGGCTATCGACCGCGACTTTGGTTCCTTCGAGAAGTTCAAGGCGCACTTCTCCGCAGCAGCACTCGGCCTGCAGGGTTCCGGCTGGGCCGTGCTGGGTTACGACCACATTGCTGGCCGCCTGCTCGTTGAGCAGCTGACCGACCAACAGGGCAACACCTCCGTGAACTTCACCCCACTGCTGATGCTGGATATGTGGGAGCACGCTTTCTACCTGCAGTACAAGAACGTCAAGCCTGATTACGTCAAGGCTGTCTGGAACGTCTTCAACTGGGACGACGTTGCAGAGCGTTTCGCAGCAGCGAAGAAGTAAACCTTCCGCCGCAGCATCGCTGCGGCTTACGCGAACGCCGTGCCCGCGCACTTTACGTGCCGGGCACGGCGTTTTTTCATCGCGGTTTTTAGTGGCAGTTTTTATCTTCGATGGTTTTATCTCGCAGGCAACCGTTCTGGCTTAGCGAGTTCTCCCGGAAACCATAAGTAGAATAAACCCCAGCCACAATAGTCCGGTAGCTGCAGTTATTACCCATAAAAGCTCACTAAACAGCGGTTCCCAAAAACCACCGGCGCGAAACAGCTGAGTAATAACAGAAGCAACTGCAATAACAATTCCTGTGGTAATTATCCATGCGCCAATTTTTCCTATCCTGGATGTACAATTCCGCGCTCGCTTATGGCCCCAGAGCGCAATGTTTGTCCCGATAAGCACAACCGCGATAGTGGTGGCCAGAAGAAATAATGCGCCAACAAGAAACGGAAAACCAGCACCGCGCAGTGAAAAACGTGACACCATGTAATATATGGCACAAACAGTACCCGCACGCGGCCTACAACGGGGAGAACGCAACTACCGGCTAGCCACCGTCGCGGTCCTGGCAGCGGGGCTGGCCGTATTCAACGGGCTGTATGTCACCCAGGCGATGCTGCCTGCGCTTGTCGACGCCTTCGAGACCACACCAACCGTCGCAGCGCTGACAGTCTCCGTCGCCACGGGAATGCTGGCAATCTGCGTGGTTCCCGCCTCGATCCTCTCGGAACGCTTTGGCCGCAACCGAGTACTAATTATCTCCGCCATCGCGGCCTCGCTCATCGGGCTGACGCTTCCGCTCGCCCAAACCATCCACCAGCTCATCGCCTTGCGGTTGCTGCATGGTGCTTTCATCGCTGGCACGCCCGCGGTGGCCATGGCCTGGCTGGCTGAAGAGCTTGACCACCGCTTCCTGGCCCGCGCCATGGGCGTCTACGTCGCTGGTAATTCCGTCGGTGGGCTCACCGGCCGGTTGCTCCCGTCGATGCTGCTAGAAGTCACCGACTGGCGCGTAGCAATCTTCTGTGCATCCCTCCTAGCTCTCGGCTTCGCCATCATCGTGGCTGTCACTTTGCCACGCCAGCAGTTCTTCCAGCCGAAGGCCCTGCAGTTTCGCACCGAATACGAATCCATGGTCACACACTGGAAAACGCCATCGCTGGCGGCCATGTTTCTCATTGCTTTTGTCGCCATGGGGGTGTTCGTTTCTTTGTATAACTTCCTGGCTTTCCGCTTAATCGACTATTTCGAGCTGTCCCCAGGCATCGTCGCACTAGCATTTTTGGCTTACCTCAGCGGCACTTATTCCGCTGCCCGGGCGGGTGTGCTGGCGGAAAAATTCTCCCGCGGCACCGTGCTGGTGTTTTCCACCGCAGCATTCATCATCGGGCTGCTACTTACTGCCACCCCGTGGCTGTGGCTTAGCCTGACCGGATTGCTGATTTTTACCGCGTCGTTTTTCGCCGCCCATTCCATCGCTTCCGGCTGGGTCGGCGCCATCGCAGAGCACAACCGTGCCGAGGCGTCCAGCATGTACGTGCTGTGCTACTACCTGGGCTCGTCGGTCGTCGGGGCGCTGGCCGGCTTGATTTTTACCGCCCTGCCGTGGTGGGGCTTCGTCGGCACGCTCGCCGTGTTGGCTGGGGTCATGCTGGCGCTGGGAATATTCGCCCACGCCAAAGAACAAAGCAGCAACGACGCCGATTAGCTAAGCACCCGCCCGAGCCGCCCCGCGCATTCGTGGAACACCCGGCGCGCCAGCGCACAACCAATCCCGCACCACGCGGGTGGCCTGACAATCACCCCGGTTATAGCCCAACAGCTGCTGACGTAACCGCAGCGCCTCCGGCCCAGTGCCGACGGCTCTGCGCCGTGCATTCACCGATTGCTCACCATCGACATCCTCATCTGGCCAGGTATACCCCGCCGTCGCTGCCACCTGTTTCAACCCCATGCCTGCGGTATCGGCCAAAAACTGCTTGGCATAGCGGAACACATCCACCCATTGCGTAGAGCCAATAAAGGCATCAATCACTGTGCTCGTGGGCACGCCAGGTTGCCCCGCAAAACGCTTCGCCGACCTACGCATCCAGTGATTTTCCCCGTGCGCGGAATAGCAATAGGCGCGAAAGCTCATGCCGGCTGCTTCTGCTTGTCGACGCCGCGTGCACACGTAATCCCAAAAGTCCGCGAAATTCTTCGCCTCTGCAGCCCCACCGAGCTCGTCCCAGGTGACAAACGGGTGGTAGTCCGCGCCATCCCACACGCCCCATAAGTACGCGCCTTGATCCAGGTAGGCCTCCATGTCGATATCCAGCTCGACGTCAGCGCGCGGAATCTGCATCTCATTTGCCTGTTGGCGCGCCAGAAACGGGATTCCCCGGCGCCACGCATCTGCCAATTGTGGGTAATCGCCGGCGATAGCGGAATCAGCCCGGCGTAGCGCCTCCACGGTGGTGATCCCGAGTTCGCGCAATTGATCGGCGCGGTCACCAGACAAAAACAAACTGATATCGTCGGCGTCGCGTAACTCTTGCTCGCAATAGTCCCAGAACCGACAGCTCGCGCATTCTTTCCTGCGCCGCGGTGCATCCGGCAGCTCCTCAGGCCTCACCGCTACCAGCGCGTCGCTCAATCCCCGTTGGAATCGTTGGGTATCCATCAGGAAAATCCGGCGACGATCCTGCCCGATCAAACCACCGTTGCCTGTATCCAGCCCAAGTTCTTCCAATGCACGGGCTGCCAAGGCTAAGCGGTAGCCATCCACAGAATGCTGGCGCAGCGCGAACGGCTCAGTAATCGGTTGGCCCAACCCGGCGCGATGGGTAGCAAGCACGGAGACTGCGCCACCGGCTTTTTCTCGCGCCACGCGGTGGTTGCTGACCATCACCGGCAGGTACGCGTTGTCCCCGGTGCGCACCAGAGCGTCGACGGAGACTTTCCAGTCCACAGGCGCGTTGCCATATTCACGACGGTTGCCCGTGGTTCCTGCCAGCACCGCGCCAGTCACCAAATCTGGCTGCCACGCGAGTGCTTCTAAGGTATCGAATTCCCGGCGTTCGACCGCTGCGGCATCACCGGCGGGCAGCGGGCCTAAATCTATTCGTTGAAAATTCTTGCGACGGCCGTCGCCAAGCGCGGGGGCTGTCGGCAACAAATCTGCGACCTCAGCCCGGGCATCCGCGCTGCGCAACGCACGTTCTTGGGAAGATAGCGTTGGTGGCGTATCCGGGTAACGGCGGGCTTGCACCAAGCGATAATGGCAGCCGACGAGGTCATGCGCTTCCACAAATTCCCGACGGCCGATCACAGGTGGTCAGCCTAGTCGAGACCACCAGGTATTGTTGAATCAGCACTAAGTAAAAATACGCAATTTTCAGCGAAGGTGAGCACACCATGGGCTTGATGAAGTCACTCCGTAAGCGCCGTAGCGATGCCAAAGCCGCCGTCAAAGCCGCCAAGGCACGCGCGAAAGCAGAGGTCAAAGCCGATTCGAAGGCACGCGCACGCCGCGAGAAGCTGCTGGCGAAACAAAAACGCGCGATTATTAAAGACGAAAACAAGGGCTTGAAATCCAAGCGCAAGCACCAAGAAAAAATGGCGAAGATGGAGCTGGACAAGCTGCAGACCGGCAAATTCAACGCCGATAACATCAAGCGCTACGCCGGGGCTTCCCGGGTGCTGTTGCCGTTGGCACTGCCTCTCATTTACCGTGGCATCACCGCAGCCCAGGAGCAATTTAGCAAGCGCTCGGCACAGCGCTCCGGTGTTACCCCAGAACAGATGGCGCAGTTTAGCGGCCACGGTGCGGATTTGAAGGTGCGCATCCAGGGAATCCGCAACTCGCTGCAGGACACCAGCGTGAAGCCGGGCTACAAGCGCGATATTAACGAGCGCTTGGACGAGCTAAAAGCAGCCGTCGATAACGCAGAGTTCATGACGGATCAGCAGCGTCGCCGGGCACACCGCAGCATCAGCAATGATATTGACCTCATCACCGAGGATATTCAGCGCAATATCACTGAGGGCTAAGGCCAAAAGGGGCTAGAGCCCTTAGAGCACTCCCTGCTCGCGGGCGGCAGCCACTGCCGAGGTCCGCGAACGCACACCCAATTTGTCGTAGATGTGCACCAGGTGCGATTTCACGGTGGCTTCTGACAGCATCAGTTCAGTACCGATATCCCGGTTCGACGAACCCGAAGCCACCAGTTTCAACACTTCCAACTCGCGCGGGGTGAGTGAGCTACGCGGGGTGCGCACGCGCGTCATCAAACGATCCGCGACCACCGGCGACAACGCCGAATCGCCTTCGGCTGCCGAACGCACCGCAGCCAACAATTCCGCCGGTGGGGAATCTTTCAACAAGTAGCCCACCGCACCGGCCTCGATCGCACCGAGGATATCGGCATCAGTGTCGTAATTCGTCACCACCAGCACCTTGGGCGGGTGCGGAACCGAAGTTTTGATCATCCGTGTCGCTTCTGCCCCACCGGTAACACGGTGACCTTCGGCACCGGCTCCGAAGCGCAGGTCCATCAACAGCACGTCAATGCCGCCAGCATGCGCAGCAGAAATCGCAGCCTCAGCGGTGGCTACCTCGCCGACAACCTCAATATCTTCTGCATCATCCAAAATTGCGCGCAAACCCAGGCGCACGATTTCGTGGTCGTCTGCCAGCAAGACTCTGATCATGGTGGACAACTACCCCTTTTCTGACGGTTTCTTAGCTTTATCTTACCCTGCACTTAGTTCTCACATGGCATCGTCACCGACACCGCAGTCCCGCGCCCGGGCTCGGTTTCAATCTCCATCTCGCCGCCTTGTTCCGCGGCCCGCTGCCGCATCGCGGCTAAGCCCACATGCCCCAAGCCACTGGGGCGCTTGTCGACGTCGGCAAGATCAAAACCAGCCCCATTATCCACCACGTCCAGGCGCACGACGTCCTCATCGTAGGTCAACGTGATGCGAGCCCGGCTAGCGCCAGCATGCTTGACGACGTTACCCGTTGCTCCCTGCGCAATACGCAACAACGCGGCTTCGGTCTTCATCGGCAGCTGACGGGCGGTGCCATCGACTTCGACCTCGATGGTGATCTCGCTGGTATCAGCCCAGTTTTGCGCCACCCGCTCCAACGCTTGCTGCAAGGAGGTTTCTGCGAGTGTGGCCGGCTGCAACGCCGCAATCATCGCGCGGGCTTCTTGCAAGTTATCGGCGGCCGTGGTGCGCGCCAGCTCAATGTGATGCCGCGGCTGGCTAGTATCAACGGCATCGTCACCATCGTGAGCAGCATCGATGCGGTCTAAGCCGCGGTCGGCGGCGTGCAGCAGCATCTGAATGGACGACAGCCCCTGCGCCAGGGTGTCGTGAATTTCGTGTGCGATGCGCTGGCGTTCGGCATTGATGCCGGCATCGCGTTCAGATTCCGCCAGTTGCTCCCGGGTTTCCATCAATTCGCGGATCAGCTCCGCACGCTGGCGGCTGATGTGTGACAGCGTCGTGAAAGCAAAATGGATCGCGACGGTAACCACAGCAGACACCGTCGGGCCCATGATTCCACCCAGGGTCAGCCCGGACGGGATCTGCATGATCACCGTGATGCTGGTGGCAAACATGACAGAAACAATTCCTCGCACACCATCAAGCACCCGAAGGAATAAAAAGAAGATGGTAAACGCCAAGTAGGCGCCCATCGGGGTGACGAACATGATGCCCATCCACACGGCCAAAAGCCCGAACAACCAGAACAGTTGTACGGTTTCTTCCTTGTCGTCAAGGTACACCGAGCCCGCGAAATAGATCGCGGCGAACGCGGTATACAGCACTAAGTTCAGGCTGGCTTCGGGCAGCGGCATACGCAACGAGCCAATCACACCGACGACTAACAATACGGCGGTGAGCACATGGATGCCGTCGCCAAGCACGTCACGATCAGCGACGACATCGGCGATCACGGCTTCAGCTTCAGTATCGGGTGTTGTCTCTCGCGCGTCGGCTTGCGCAACTTGGTTCTGCCCGCTCATGCCCACAGCTTACCCAGTCCGCCCGGGCGGCTAGACTTTAAGCGGCCGGTATTTTTCTGTGCACTCCTCGGTGGAAGGAAGCTCGTTTTCGATATGGAAACTCTGTACGACGCGTTCATGTATCCCGTCTCGGCGGTGATGAAGCTCTGGCATCTGATTTTTCAGAATGTCTTTGGGCTGGATGATTCCATCTCGTGGCTGATTTCCATTCCGTTTCTGATCGTCACGGTCCGCGGGTTGATCGCGCCGCTGACCTGGTATTCGGCTCGTTCCGGGCGGATTGGCGCGCTGATTCGCCCGCGCCAGCGCGCCCTTGAAAAAGAATATAAGTCGGCCAGCGAGGTCGACGAGATTCGCGAATACCAGCAGAAAAAACAAGCGCTTTTCGACGAATACAGCTACCGGCCTGCCATGGGATGCATCCCGCCGCTGATCATGATTCCGGTATTCATCGGCTTGTACCGTCTGTTGTTGCTGATGGCGAACCCATTGGCAGATAGCAACAGCGGTGCGAACTCGGGTATTGCCGCCGCCGAACCAATTGGTTTGCTAACGGCCGCGGAAGTCGATGATTTCCGGCACACCGAGTTTTTGGGCATCCCGCTGCCTGCTTTCGCGTCCATGGGACCAGACTTGGAGCAGGCATTTAATATCACCACCGACGAGGTCATTTCCGGCATGATGCCAGCATTGCTGCTGGCTATCGCCTTTACCACCATCAACCTGGTGATCAGCACCTATCGGGCGTTTTATACCACCGAGTGGTCCAGCACGCTCGCGCGTGGGTTGTTCAAGTTCATGATCATCATGTCGGTGTTCGTGCCATTGTTGTTGCTGCTGCTTGCGTTCAGCGTGCCGATCCCGTGGGCGATCATCGTCTACTGGTTCATCAATAACCTGTGGACACTGGTGCAGTCGCTGGTGTTCATCGTCATGGTTCGGGTGCGCTACCCGCTGCGCGAGGAGCACCATGAAGCTCGGCGGGAATCGCACCGTGTGTTCCGGCAGCGCAAACGCGAGCGCAAGCAGAAAAAGCGGCAGCGCAAGCAAGAAAACAAGAAAGCCCGAAAGGACCCGGAGTACGCAAAGCAGCTGGAAGCTTCACGAGAAGAAAAGCAGCGCACCGAAGAACAAGAGCGCGCTGAGAAGAAAGAGCTGCGGAAGCGACAGCAGCAGGCTCGTCTCGAGATTATGCGGCAGCGCAAGGCAGAAAAGGCTGCGCAGAAGGGGAAGTCGGGGAATCCGCGAACTACCGACGACGAGCGTGCTGCCGACGACGGCCGCGATTAAATCGAATAATCAGCCGGTGGGGCGGCAAGCATCTGCCGTGCCAAGTCTCGCGCGGTCACGAGCGGATTGATGCTGCGAGTCAGCCGTGCACCGGCGAGTCCGCCGTCGAGGAAGATCAACAGCTGCGAGGCCTGCGTCGCCGAGGGATAGCCGTTTTTCTCATTCAGCAGCGCTGTCATGGTGTCGTGGACCCAGCTGCGGTGGTTCATGCATGCAGAGATGATTTGCCGTTCAGAGTCGGTCTCTGGTTTCGGGTACTCATTCGCGGCGTTGAGAAAATGCGAGCCGCGGAAGTCCTTTTCTGGTTCGTCGTCGATGGCTTTATCGAAAAAAGCCAGGAGTTTATCTTCCACGTTGGTCATCTCTGCGGTGCGCTGTTTCCAGTCTTGTCGAAAGTCTTCATCAAGCTTCTCGATATAGGCTGTGACCAGCGCATCTTTAGAGCCGAATAGGGAATACAGCGAGGCCTTGGCCACGTCTGCATCGCGCAGGATTCGGTCAATACCGATCACACGGATCCCTTCGGTGTCGAAAAGTTTGGTGGCAGAGTTGAGCAACCGAGTACGTGGGCTCGGACGGTTTTGGCGGCGGCTGGCCGTCGTCTTTTTCTTGGCGGTGCTCACTCCGGCTCCTTACTGGTCTCGGCTAGATGCATGCTCAAAATACGCATCTGTACTAGTCGGTCTATATACAATATAGACCACCCGGTTCAGTAGGTATAGTTTCTGGTCCCGAATGAGCAAATGAGCGCTAGCACCGTCTAGGCACAGAAAAAGCCAGCCGGCACAACCGACTGGCAAAA
This sequence comes from Corynebacterium sp., assembly GCF_030826625.1. Taxonomy (GTDB): domain Bacteria; phylum Actinomycetota; class Actinomycetes; order Mycobacteriales; family Mycobacteriaceae; genus Corynebacterium. Next base: position 62,528 of record NZ_JAPJNQ010000003.1, read on the forward strand.
AATGTTCCCGTGATGCTATTTCTTTATGGCGTTCAAGATCGACAGTAAGATCACGGAACCAAGCACTGCCGTAAACAGGCTGAACCAGAAGCCGCCGCTGGCGACATCCAAGCCGAGTACTCCTAGCAGCCATCCGCCGAGTACACCACCGATGATGCCAACAAGAATGTTGCCGAGGAAGCCTTGGCTTGAGTTCTTAATTTTTCCGGCAATCCAACCCGCCAGACCACCAATGATGATCCAGGCAATGATTCCCAAACTCAATGTTTCCAATTATTTGCTCCGTTTACTCTGATTCTGGGCGAACGACCATCATCGGGCATGGTGCAGATTGCAGCAAAGCGCGGGAAGTCGATCCCAGCAGCATACCTTTGAACCCGCCCCGGCCGTGGGAACCGGTGACCAGCAGCTGTGCGCCTTCGGCGTTTTCTGCCAGCGCGCGTACCGGGCGGTCCCTGGTGACGATCTTCTTTACTGGAACTTCTGGGTACTTCTCAGCCAAAGCAGCGAGACGCTCGTCCATCATCTGCTTTTGCTCTTTTTCGGTTTCTTCCCATTCCTTCTGCGCAGCAGTCAACCCTGCCAGCGACGCCTGCACCTGCATATCCATCCAGGTGTTGATAGCAATCAGCTCAGCGCCACGAGCGTGGGCTTCAGCATAAGCGTATTCGGTTGCTTTCTGCGAAACTTCAGAACCGTCAACACCAACGACGACTGGCCCATACTTGGAGGATTCGGTGACACCGGAATCTTCACGCACCACGACGACTGGGCAGGTGGAGTGCGATACCACAGCAGCAGAAACTGATCCCATCACCATGCCGGACAATCCGCCCAAGCCGCGGGATCCCAAAACGATCATGGTGACATCGTGCGACATCTCTAGCAGCATGTCGATTGGCGACCCTTCAGCGACCGTGTGGCCAATCTTGATATCTGGGGCTACCTCATGTGCGAGCTTGCGAGCCGCTTCAATCTTTTCAAGGGTTTCGTTCTGCAGCTCGTCGTACAGCTCCTTCGGTGGAGCCATGCCTTCGGCATACAAGAATTGCGGCATCGTGTAGCTAGAAGCTAAGCGTAGTGGAATCTCGCGTTTCGCTGCAGTATTAGCCGCCCAACGAACCGCCTCGTTCGAGGCATCGGAACCGTCTACTGCTACAACAATGATATCTTCTTTGGACATTGTGCACCGCCCTTTCTACAGGTCGTTTTCAGCCATAACCGGTGAATACCTCTGACCGAACCTGAAATGAGCAAATCCGGCGATAATATCCCTTCCACCACCCAGTATAGCCACGATTCCTGCAGGTGTCTGCGGATTCACACCGCAGTCAATGCCCTGTCTCTAGCTAACGAGCCGATCTCTAGCTAACGAGCCGGGCTCGTTGCTTAGACGTGAGCGGCTTCAGAGTTAGCAGGGTAAAGCAACTGGAAAATAGTATGGAATACCCGCGAGCTCATAACCCCTTGGGCAGAGTTAAAGAAGTTAATAATTGGTTCCAAAAGTGCATTAATATCCATAGCGATATAATAAACGACATGCGCCAAAAATCCACCCCGTTGCCGATCAAAAACGGTTTAAACCCCACGCGCATTCGCGTACAAGGCGCAGAACCTTCTGGCATCAGGGCCGTCGATGCCATCGCTGAGGTCATTTTTTCGCAACGCCACCGCCACCCAGATGATGATTGGGATGCGATCTACCAGCGTTTTCACTCCGGTGAGGTGGTACGTCATAACGGCACCCCGTTGCATCCCGACGAGTTACTTGCGGAAAATACTGAAGTTTTTTTCTATAAAATCCCCGCGCCGGAAACTGAAGTTCCGTATCGACTGTCAATCGTGCATCAAGACGATGATCTTCTGGTCGTACACAAGCCTCCCTTCATGGCCACGATGCCGCGTGCTCGCCACATCGTGCAGACCGCCACGGTGCAGTTGCGCCGCAGCACCGGCATCGCAGAGCTGTCGCCTGCACATCGCCTTGACCGTCTGACCTCAGGATTGGTGGTTTTTACCACCCGTAGAGAACTGCGCGGCCCCTATCAAACCTTGTTCGCGCAACGTCAGGTCTCGAAAGTTTATGAGGCCATTGCGGCTTACGATCACACACTTGCACACCAACTCGACCAGGCGCTTGACGACGGCCACCTGACCTGGAGCTCGCGCCTCGAGAAAAACCCAGGCGAGTTGCAAGGCCGCTTTGTCGACGGCGAGCCGAATGCCATTACGCACCTCGAAAAAATCACCGTTTGCAGCACCGCGGAACAAGCAGAGTTGGAAAAGATCCACGGCCCACAACCACGGTTGGCGCGGTATCGGCTGGCCCCGGTCACCGGCAAGACCCACCAATTACGTTTACACATGTGGGCAGCTGGTGTGCCGATCTTAGGCGATCCAGTTTATCCCCGGATCTACCGCGAAGATGAGGAAGATTTTGCCGTGCCGATGCATCTGATTGCTCGCGAGATCGCTTTTCGGGATCCGCTGTCGGGCGAGCAACGAAGTTTCCGCACGGATCTTGGAGTGGTAGATACTGCTTGTTAGAGCCGGTATGTGCACCTTTTGGCCTGTAGTCTTCCAGGTTCGAGCTATCCAGTCTGCAGCTAGTGTCTGTGGCTAGTGTCTGTGGCGTACTTCGTCGGCAAGCATTGGACGCGAATCCGTGCGCCCGTCGATGCGTTTGAGCACGTTTTCCGCGGAGATCAAACACATGGGAACCCCGACACCGGGCGCTACCGTAGCCCCGGCATAATACAGATTCTCTAGTTTTTGGGATTTATTCTGTGCTCGAAACATCGCGGACTGTTTCAGTGTGTGCGCCGGGCCGAGCGCACCACCGCGCCAAGAATGAAAATCGTCCGCGAAATCAGCCGGGCCCAAGGTGTGTCGGCTGACGATGCGTTCGCGCAGATCAGTGACGCCGGTCGTTTTCATGATCGTCTCTAGGGCGCGGTCAACGATCGCGCTTACTGTGGCAGACTCGCGCGAGTTACTTGTTGAGACGTGGACATTCGCGTCACCGCCGTCTTCCGCACCACTATTGACGCCACTGCGAGCCTCTGCTTCGCTTGCCACATCATCACGCCTGGGATATCCGCTGCCATGTCCAATTCCCACATCTGCTGCCGTGGGTATAAGAACAAATAGGTTCTCGTGACCATCCGGGGCAACGGTGTCATCGCTGGCCGAGGGTTTGCACACATAAATTGACGACGAAACTTTATCGACAGCTAACGCACCCGCAGGGGAAAAAATGGCGTGAAAGTCTTTCTCCCAGTGCGGCGATAGCACTAGCGAGTGATGGGCAAGCTCAGGCAACTTCCCCCGCACGCCAAGCATAGCCAGCACCGTACCGATTCCGGGGTCCTGCTTCGCGAAGGCGATTTCCGAGTGCGTCTGATATTCCCGCGGTAGCAATGCGGTTTCGGTGTGGTGCAGATCCGCCGATGAAACCACCAGATCCGTACGCAATATTTCGTGCTGCCCCGTCGCGCTTATCACATGGACTGCGTTGACTCGGCCTTGCGAGCATTCCAACTTGGTCACCTCGGTGTGCAAGGCGAACACTACCCCGGTTTCACGGGCAAGTTTTTCGACTGCGTTGACTATCGCGCGAAAACCGCCTTCGGGGTATTTCACCCCTAATTGCAAATCCGTATGGCTCATGAGGTGGTACATACTCGGCGCAGTGGCAGGTTGTGTTGAGAGAAACACCGCAGGGTATTGCAAAATTTTCCGTAGTCTGTGGTCGCTAAATTGCTTGTCGACGAATCGTTGCAATGGCTCGAAAAGGTAACGCACCAGGCTAGAAGTCCGCAATAAAACCGTAGGATTCAATAATGGCTTTGGTGAACGAAAAGTCGTATAGAGAAAATTATCGAGTGCAATGGCGTAGACAAGATGTGCGGAACGTAAATACTTCGTCAGTTTCTTCCCTGCACCGGGTTCGATACTTTCGAAAAGCGCGGCTACCTTTTCTGCGCCGTAGGGGATGTCCAGGAACTCTTCTGGCCCTGTCCACAGGCGGTACGCGGGATCGAGTGTCGTCAAATTAAATTGCTCGTCCACGCTGGTTCCGAGCAGACGAAAAAACTGCTCATAAGCTTCAGGCATCAAATACCAGGACGGCCCAGTCTCAAAACGAAAGTCGTCTGCATTAATCTCGCCGATGCGTCCGCCTGTGGTTTCTCGCTTGTCGACGACAGTCACCGAATATCCACGACGCGCTAACAAGGCGGCTGTGGCAAGTCCGCTAATACCGGCGCCGATGACTATTACTTGTTGGCCGGGCTGCTCGTATTTCATGACGGCGATGATCTCCGGATTTTAGTGTGAGCTGCTGCGACTCCCGTGCTGGCAAGACTCTGTGCCAAGAGGGTGAACTTCCGGTAATTCGGAACCGAGATCCGTCGGTGTTGGCCACCATTGTTGAGCGCTGCAGCGGGATTTTTAGCTAGTCGTTTGGCCAGATCCGCATACATGAAAGTGGCTGCGCGTACGGCTGGCTGTACGTTGTGGGGCAGTAGTTTTATCGTTTCCTGTCCTGCTGCGAGATCAGCATGTACTTCGTCGAGAAGCTGGCTAAATGTCTCGGTATTGGCGCCTCCGCGAAGGGATGGGTAGTAATCTCTCTGACGTGTTGAGCGATCATCGACGTAGTCGCGCAAGAAGTTGAGTTTCTGAAATCCTGCCCCTAGTCTGCGTGCACCTGTGCAAAGAAGGTTGTGTTGTTCGCAGGATGGTTGCGTTTGATCTGCGAGGAATATGTCGAGACAGAGTAGGCCGATGACTTCTGCTGAGCCGTAGATGTAATCTGCTAATTCTGCGTCATTAAACGAAGCATGGCTGATATCCATACGCATTGAATTGAAAAAGGCTGCGAGATGTTCAGAGGCGAACCCACAGCGTCGTGCGGTGCTCGAATAAGCGTGCAGAATCGGATCTGTGTGGAAGCGATGGTGTGGGGCTTGGAGTACGCTCGCCTCGTAAGCGTCGAGAGTCTGGCGCCGCGCCGCATATTCGGGCTCGGCGGGGCCATAGTTGTCAGCAGAATTGGTTGTTGGTTTTTTGTTGGTCTGTAAAGCCTGATCATGAAGCTTATGGTTGAAGGCCTGTGAGTGGGCGCCGTCGACGATTTCGTCGGCGATGCGAACGACAGCGTAAAGGTTTCGGATGTCGCGTCTTATAGTGGACGGGTACAAGCAGGTGGCTGCATGGAAGCTAGTTGAATAGTTTTTGATGACTTGTGCTGCTGTGGCGTTGCACATCTCGTCGTAACGGGAGAGTTCGCTGTGTTTCGCGTTCATGTCCGAAGTCGTCTCCCGTAATTTGCGGATTCATCGTCACAAAGATTATAGAAATCGTAGAGGATGCAGGATATGCATCGATTCGTGAGTTATTATCGCACGTCGATGTGTCTTTATGGAATTAGAGCGTTCCAATTCTAGTTATAGATAAACGAAAGGAGGGTGGGTTGTGCACAACAAACAAAATTGTGACAACCCACCCTCTAAAACATGAAATTATTAAGTGTCGGCAGCAACCTACTCTCCCACAC
>NZ_JAPJNQ010000076.1 GCF_030826625.1 Corynebacterium sp.
TTTTGGGGGTGGGGAGGCTAATGGCGCAGGATTTTCGGGTAAGGCGACATTATTGCAACAAATCTCACGTGTCTTGCTGATCGATTAAGTCTCTACCAGCACCGTAAACGGACCTTGGTTGACTGAGGAAACCTCCATCATCGCGCCAAATTGCCCGGTAGCAACGTGTAATCCGCGCCCACGTAAGTCTTCGACAATGTGATTAATGATTGGCTCGGCAACATCTGCGGCAGCTGCCTTCGCCCACGACGGGCGTCGACCGCGCGCAGTTTGTCCATAAAGAGTGAATTGGCTGACCACCAAAACCGGAGCGTCAAGATCCGCCGCGGACTTTTCCCCCTCGAGGATCCGCAATTCTGCAATCTTCTTGGCCATTTTGCGCCGGGCCGTTTCGTTGTCCGCGTCATCGATACTGATCCCGATTAGCGCGAGTATACCGCCAGTGTCGTTTGCCTCGATGCTGCCGATAACCTCGCCATCTACACTGACGCTCGCTGAAGAAACACGTGTTAATACCGCTTTCATTTCACCGTCTCCTCGTTGTGGTGCCTAATTGCTGATCCTGGCCGCAGATTTAACCGATTGCATGGTTATCTTTCGCAGCCTTGGCGTTAGCTCGGTTGCCCTGTTTCTTAAGATTCGTTGACCAGCCCGGATCCGTGGATTAGCTCTGCTGGAATAATCATTCCGTGGCGCACCAAATCGACGATCACGGAAACTGCTTCGTCGAGAAGCTTGTCTTCGGCAATGCCATGCGCGAGTGCGTACATTCCAACGACTTCGGTCAACGGCAACCCATTGGGATGTAAACCGGCAACGATTGCTGCAACATGCTCATCGACTTCATGCGACCACCGGGGGCCGTCCATTCGGGTTAGCCGGTAGACCTGCGGCGAAAAGCCCATTTTAGCTGCAGAATCTGGTACTTCGATGATCTCACGGGCTAGCTGCGGACGAAGCTGAAATTGACTGCTTGCGATGTCCGCCGGAGTCTGTTCGCGAAGCCATTGCGCACGCTGAAAATACTCTTCAACCTCATCGGCAAGCCGGTCATCGAAAGCCTGGGGGATTTCTTCGGCAACGATTTCCGAAGGCTGATCTCCGATGTCCTGGATCGCGACGTAACCGAAACCGATCGCGCTCACGTCATGGTCAACAAAATGTTGCAACCAGTGTGAGAATCGTTCGCTTGCTTCATGTGAGCGCGGATCGATGGCCTCATCGCGCAACCAGGTGCTGACGTAGTGCGCGGGATCAGCGAAATCGCGCTGGAGTACCCACGCCGCCACACCATGGCTTGGTAACCAACTAGCCACCCGGTGTTGCCACGGAGTATCTCCTTGGTGTACCCATGAAGCTAGCAAATATGCCGCACCGCCTGGAGCAAGATATTCGGGGACCTGAGAGATAACAAGCTCGCTTGCGCCATCGAGTTCTAAACCAGAATCGCGATAAGTGTGCGTAATGTCTTGGGAACCGACCACAAACGGCGGGTTAGCGACGATGCGTTCGAATTTCTCTCCGGCAACCGGTTCGAACCAGGCCCCAGCGAGTAATCTGACATCGTCTTCGATGCCGGCGCCGCGTACCGTGGCATCGGCTAGCGCCAACGCGCGCGCGGAGATATCAGTGCCGGTGATCTGTCGTGCTGATCCCGCCTGTCCCAGAACTTGCACGCCAGACCCTGTGCCTAAATCGAGCACTGAATCAACTGGAGTCGTAGGGCAAAACTGCAGCAATGATAAAGAGGCAGCGCCCACCCCCGGAACGTGGTCTTCGCCTGCATCTTGCCGCACCATAGCGGCATCGGGATCAGAAAACACCCAACGAGTTTTCCCATTAATGATGTGTGGACGAACATCGATGACCACCCGCACGATGGCCGGGCCATGGCACACCGCGATATTGGCATCAATGACCTGCGAAGCCAGCTCATCCCCGAGCAAGGCAAAGAAATCAGCTTTCTCTATCGGATCCCGCAGGATAAACGCCTGAATAAGCTGGTCGAGTTCGCCACCACGCTGGGAGTGAAAACGCAAGGCACCAGGGTCGCCTCTATGCAAGGCCGCGAGATATTCCGGCCCGAGATGAGCACCGAGGCCAGCGGAATCGAAACCGACGGTTGCGAAGTAGTCGATGAGCTCACGTGCTGCCTCGCCAAATCTTTCAGCAGGATTTGGCTTAGTTGGATCCAAAGTTGGATCTAAAGACGCTGGATCCGCCGATTTCGGATCAACAGAGGATTGGTGTGAAGAATTCTGGTGCGTGTTCATCGTCTCTTATTGTAGTTCGTGCCACAGGGTGAGTGCGGCATCCGCGTTGTGTTCGGTGCTGTGTGTTCAGTGCCGTGTGTCCAATGCCATTGTGCTCAGCAAAAGCTTTACAGCAGCGTCGTTTAGGAATATCCATCGCGGGAATCATCTGCAGACTCTTGCGGTGAGATATCGATGATCTCCGGCGGCAAAGATCTTCGAGATTGCTCCGTAGATCCTGCAGCGCTGATTTCTTGGGTAGCCGCGCGCTGCGCTTGTCGGGCAACCGCCGGCTTATAGACCCGTGGTTGGCGTTTATCTTTCGGGGTGCCATCCAGGTTCGCGATCATGACAGCGATCCACGGAAGCGGAAAAGTCAACGAAGCCAAAATCACTGGCACCAACACCCAATCCCACGCCAGGTACATTCCGACGCAGGCTAAGGTCAGCGGTACCCGCAATAACTGCAGGAACCCATACCACCATTCCCGTTTTTTTCGATCTTGCGATCGAGTAGTGCGAGCCGTGGTAATCAGGATGGGTTTTTCGCGATGCGAATGCCTGCGGAAGCGTCGCCATGCTGAGCGACGTGAGGTGTTTGGTCGCCTAGTGCCACGAGAGCTTCCGGTAGTCATAAACCCCACCCTAGAGGCTGGCTACCCAAAATCCTATGAATACGGCAAAATAGAAGGCCATGACGACCACATCAACGCAAACCCTCGAACGCCCAGAAACCCGCGATCAAACCGGAACTGACGACGATACCCCGAAGTTTTTCCATTACGTGAAAAAGAATCAGATTGTCGATTCTGCGGTGAGCGGAAAGATGATTGTTGCTCTGTGCGGCGAAAAATTTCCGGTGCGGAAACAAGCGAAACCGGGTTCTCCAGTGTGCCCGAAATGCCAGGAAATCTATTCCGGACTGCGCAAGAAGTAACGGTGGTTCGGAGTGGCAAGACCCCGCAGCTTTAACAACAACTCCAGCCTGCGTGCATGGCAGCAGGCAGCCTTGCAAAAGTTCCTGACGACGCGCCCTCGCGATTTCATGGCGGTGGCGACACCTGGTGCTGGTAAAACGACTTTCGCCATTCGCGTCGCGACCGAATTATTGGAAGACTATTCGGTCGACCGCATCATTGTCGTCGTGCCCACCGAGCACCTCAAACGGCAGTGGGCAGCGGCTGCGCGTCGCGTCGGGGTGTCCTTGGACGATCGTTTCACAAACTCTGCTGCGATAAACCACGCCTATGACGGCATAGTTGTGACCTACGCACAGGTTGGCATGCACCCTCCGAAACACCACGCGTTGGCGTCGTCGAAACGCACCCTGGTGATTCTCGATGAGATTCACCACGCCGGTGACGCGAAAAGCTGGGGCGATGGTGTGCGTGAAGCCTATGACCAAGCAGAATACCGACTTGCGCTGACTGGTACGCCGTTTCGATCTGATAACTCCTATATTCCTTTCGTTCGTTATGAAGAAGATGGGGAAGGTCACGAGGTCTCGAAAGCAGACCACACCTACGACTACGGCGATGCGCTTGCCGACGGCGTTGTGCGCCCGGTGGTATTTTTGGCCTACTCCGGTGAAGCGACATGGCGTACCAGCGCGGGTGAAGAAATCTCGGCCCGTCTAGGCACACCTTTGAGCGCCGAAGAAACCGCGCGGGCATGGCGTACCGCATTAGATCCCAAAGGGGAGTGGATACCCGCGGTGTTGCAAGCTGCGCATACTCGCTTGGAACAAATCCGCACCAATATGCCGGATGCTGGTGGGTTGGTCATCGCTACTGATACCACTACCGCGCGTGCCTATGCGAAGATCTTGGAAAAGATTTCTTCGACACCAGTGTCGGTAATTCTCTCGGATGAGCCTGGCTCCTCGGAGCGTATTAATGCTTTTTCTGAATCTACTGACGAGTGGATGGTCGCTGTGCGGATGGTTTCCGAAGGCGTTGACGTCCCGCGTCTGGCGGTTGGAGTTTATGCGACTTCTGCATCGACGCCGCTATTTTTCGCCCAGGCTATTGGGCGCTTTGTGCGCTCTCGTATGCCCGGCGAGACTGCCAGCGTGTTTTTGCCGTCTGTGCCGACGCTGTTGGATCTCGCGGAAAAGTTGGAGACTTCTCGTGACCACATAATCGGAAAACCACACCGCGAAGAAGCCTGGGATGAGCAAGCGGTGGCCGAGGCGAATAAAGAAAAAAATGAGAAGACTGAGGATAAGGCCTATGAATCCGTAGGCGCCTCAGCCGAACTCGACTCATTGATTTATGATGGTTCGACCTTTGGTACCGGGGCGCTTAGTGGATCTGATGATGAAGCCGATTTCCTTGGGCTGCCGGGATTGCTAGATCAGGAACAGGTCAAGGCATTGCTGCGGAAACGACAAGCAGATCAACTTGATGCTCGGGAAGCGGAAGAAAAAGCTCGTCGACAAGCTGAGCTGGAACACCAACACAAGTTGAAAAACGGGTTGATAGAGCCCACGGCAAGCAAATCAGGGCTTTCGGTGGGTGCTTCAAGCTCAACAGCCACTGAGAAAAACGGTGTTACTACTGATGAAGCCGACGAACTTGCGGCAGTGGAAATTCCCAAATTGCGCAAAAAGCTCAATACGCTAGTCGCAGTCCGGGCGGAGCACAGCTCACGTCCACACGGTGCGATCCACAATGAGGTGCGGAAAGCGTGCGGTGGGCCGCCGACTGCCTTATGTAATGCTCAGCAGTTGAAAGAACGCATCGAGTATTTAAGGCAGTGGTAGCTTAGTTGCCATCTGCGGGCGAGCTGCTGCATTCTGCGGGCTGAATGATAAGCAAGGTAAGGTAAATATAGTTCACAGCATCTATGCATGAAGGGATGGCAATTTAGATGTCTCAACCCAGTAATCCACATCATCCTGACGACGATTATGGGCAGACAAACGCCCAGGGAGGTGGCGAGTATGGCGACTATGCCAGCGCCGGTGACACTAGTCATGGAACGGGAGGCTACGATTTTGCTGTAGAGCACAACCAGTCGGTTGAGAATCAGCAGCCCGCGAATGCATATTATGCGGGCGGGTACGAAGCATCACAATATAGCGGTTTCGAAGCTCAGCAGGAGACGAAAAACCCTGTTGCTCCGTGGGCTTTGGGCATTGGTATTCTCTCGCTTGTCGGATCCTTGATTGTGCTGGGTTCGTTCCTGGGCCTGATCGGTTTCGTTGTCGCCATCGTTAGCTTGGTGAAAGGCAGAAAGCGCCAACCTGAGAACCGGCGCACTGTCATGTCGGTGGTGGGGCTCGTTACCTCGATTCTGGCCGTTTTGGTTGGCTTCATCATCATGCTTGTCGGGTTTAAACTCATCGAAGAGACCGGAGTCATTGATTGCGTTGAGCAACACGGCAATAACGAAGACGCCATTGAGCAATGCGTTAATGCCAACTTCGAAAACTTCGATAACTAAAAGTCGAAGCGGGATAGTTGCGCTAGTTGCAGCGTAAACGCAATAGAAAATCCTCACCGGCCTTTATAGGGCGGTGAGGATTTTTGCTTCCCGTGAACATCCACAGGGCAGAAGTCAACCCAGCAGACTAGTCCAAGTAATCGCGCAGAACTTGGGAGCGGGACGGGTGCCTTAACTTCGACATCGTCTTCGATTCGATTTGGCGAATTCGCTCACGCGTTACGCCGTATACTTGGCCAATTTCGTCCAGCGTACGTGGCATGCCATCAGTTAGGCCGAAACGCAGCCGCACGACGCCAGCTTCACGCTCCGATAGCGTAGTGAGTACATCCTGCAGCTGATCCTGCAGCAGCGTAAAGGACACAGCGTCGACGGCGATGACAGCCTCAGAATCCTCGATGAAGTCACCGAGCTGACTATCGCCTTCGTCACCGATAGTCTGATCCAAAGAAATCGGTTCACGTGCGTATTGCTGGATTTCCATCACCTTTTCTTCGGTGATGTCCATTTCTTTAGCTAACTCCTGCGGGGTAGGCTCACGGCCTAAGTCCTGCAACAATTCACGCTGGATCCGGCCGAGTTTGTTGATGACTTCGACCATGTGCACAGGAATACGGATGGTGCGGGCTTGATCCGCCATCGCACGAGTGATCGCTTGGCGGATCCACCAAGTCGCATAGGTAGAGAATTTATAACCCTTGGTGTAATCAAATTTTTCTACTGCGCGAATCAGGCCTAAGTTGCCCTCCTGGATGAGGTCCAAGAAAGCCATGCCACGCCCGGTGTAACGCTTCGCCAAAGAAACCACCAAGCGAAGGTTAGCTTCCAACAAGTGGTTTTTTGCCTTGCGACCGTCGCGAGCAATCGAGCGTAAGTCGCGCTTCAGGGCAGGTGAAAGCTTCGCCTGCTTGTCACCGGCTTCCAGTGCTTTAGACATTTCTTCGATGCGGAATTGCGCGTAGAGGCCAGCTTCGATGCGTTCGGCAAGAGAAACCTCTTGCTCCGCATTGAGGAGGGCGACCTTACCGATCTGTTTCAAGTAGGCGCGCACCGAGTCAGCCGAGGCGGTAAGCTCCGCATCTTTTCGCGCTTGACGTAAGGCCGCTGATTCGTCTTCGTCCCAGACGGAATTGCCTGCGTCTTCTTCGTCTTCCTCGCCGAGCTCCGGTTCGCCTGCGTCGGGCTCGTCTAAGGGCTCATCGTCGAATGCGTCGGCATCGTCGAGATTAGGTTCGACGTCGGCATCGTCGTCTGGTTCGTCCAACAAAGGATCAGCAGCTGGTGCGGTAGCCGCGGGGATCTCCTCGGGCTCGATAGAAACACTAGTCTGCGAAGCTTTGGCAGTTTTCGACTGTGCAGCCTTCGACCTCGACTTGCTGGGTGACTTCCTGGATGCAGTCTTCGCGCCCCGGGTGCGCGCAGAGCTAGCTGCGCTCTCGTCGAGAGGCTGGTCGGAAGATTCAGTGGCTGACACGTACGCCCTTTCGCCGAATTGTACTGACATCAATGAACAAGCCTACCTATCTGTGCAGCGCGTTGTGGCTGCAGACATGACTGACATATCACACAAGCGAGCTGGCGCCCGCATGTAGCTACAAGATACAGTCGCGATATTCAGGTGGCAGATTGTTGGGAATGAGCGCCCAGTATAACGGACACTCGCTGGTTTGTGTTTGACTGGGGATATGCGCAGGAGTTTTCTCGGTGCTATCCCGCGATATAACCAGGTTCGCGGGCAGCCAAAGCTGCGCCGACGATGCCCGCACGATTCAATAACGTGGCGGGGATGATGGGGGTTTCCAATGCCAGCAGAGGTAACCAACGAGCAGATTTTCGGGAAATCCCACCACCGATCACAAATGCCGCCGGGTTGAACAAACGCTCATATTCGCGGAGAACCTTTTCCAAACGTGGCGCCCACTCGTCGTAGCTCAATCCAAGGGATTTTTTCACTCCAGAGGATGCCAGCTTTTCCGCTTCTTCGCCATCGACAATCAGGTGCCCGAGTTCGGTATTTGGAAAGAGCTTTCCTTCTACCAAGAAAGCCGAACCGATGCCGGTGCCTAAGGTTAGGAAAATCACCGCGCCTGTTTTGGTTTGTGGGTTCCCATAAGCGACTTCTGCCAGGCCAGCAGCATCAGCGTCATTGAGGAAAGTGATTTGGCGTTCACCAAGATGTGCACGAAATACCTCGTGGATATTCGCGTGCAACCACGATGGATCGATATTTGCCGCTGTGAGCATGGAAGAACCACGGACGACACCGGGTAAAGTGATACCGACGGGGCCCTCCCACTCTGCTTGTTTAATAATTTTCGCCGTGGTAGCCGCGACGGCTGCTGGGGTTGCGGGTTTCGGGGTTTCGAATTTGATGCGTTCACCGATGAATTCGCCTGTCTGCAAATTCACTAAGGCTCCCTTTGTGCCAGAGCCTCCAATATCAATGCCAAAACCGAGTTGCTGTTCTTGCATGGATGACAGATTAGCCTACGAGCGTGCGTTGATGATCTTTGGCGTTGTCACAGGCACGTCTTGACGACGACGGACGCAGCACGGTGGTGAGTATCCTGAAGTTATGAACACCAGCGATATTCAGCGTAAAACAGTGCTCACTGCATACGAAGATTTTCGTCAGCAAAACCAAGAAATTTCTCTCGATGAGTTGCGTGCCGTTGCTTCTGAACTCGCTCGACTGGGCGGAATGACGATCAATCAACGAGTCCAGGAAATCGGTGGGTCGTTAGCCCTTGCTGAGACTATCGAGACGAAAAGTAGCGCGGTGGATCCGGTGACGGACGTTGATAAGACGACCGAGGCTGCGCTCGTCGACAAGCTTGCGTCTATACGCCCTGCTGATGCCGTCGTAGGCGAAGAAGGCGCAGGCCGCAGTGGTAGCAGCGGTATCGAGTGGATTGTTGACCCAATTGATGGCACCGTCAATTTTCTCTACGGGATACCAGAATATTCGGTCTCGGTCGCTGCTGTTTGGAACAGCTACCCGGTAGCTGGGGCGGTTTATAACGTTGCTCGTGACACGCTGTATTCCGCGCATCTCGGTGGTGGAGCCACGCGGGAATCACAACGCGGAGACCGGCAGGACTTACAGGCAAATTCTGTTATCGATCCCACGCAAGCTTTGGTTGCTACGGGGTTTTCTTATGTTGCCAGCCGTCGTGTACGCCAGGCCGAAATCTTGACGACGTTGTTGGGGCAGGTTCGAGACATTCGTCGTATGGGCTCGGCAGCGTTAGACTTATGCCGTGTTGCCTGTGGACAGGTTGATGTTTTCTATGAGGCTGCACTCAATAAATGGGACTATGCGGCCGGCATCTTGATCGCGGCAGAAGCCGGGGCAGTAGTGAATGCCCCAGAGTTTAATACCGAAGGCGACCAAGGAGAGGTCCTAGTTGCCTATGCACCGGGGGTCGCGGAGCCCATGGCCGATGTGTTACGGCATGCCGGTGCTTTGGAAGCGATACCAACCGTGTGACCGATGTCCGCACCACCCTGTTCCGTAGCCACAGCGCAACTTGCTGCAACCCAGCTATTAAAGCACTCAATAAACTGTGAGAATAACCCGCTTGAGCAGCTAATATGACAATGTAGTTATTTTAGCTTAGTATCCGACCCACATACACCGAGATAATTTACTCAATAGGACGTGGATAATGGCTACAGACTACGACGCGGCCCGTACCCGCCCAGAAGACGAATTGGAAGCCGATTCGCTGGAAGGGCTCAAGGCAGCGGAAAACGATTCCGACCCCATGGATGAAGACGGGGAGATCGTTGAGCCTTTCGAACCGCCAACAGTCGATGTTTCTGGCGAAGAGCTCAATGTTGAAGTCGTACCACGCCAGGCTGATGAATTCACCTGCGATAGCTGTTTCCTGGTGCAGAGGAAAAACCGTTTCTCGCATGAAGAAGACGGTCAGAAAATCTGCCTAGACTGCGCTTAATTACATCTTTGCGCCCCACGGGCTGCGCTGCAGCCCTGTTATCTGGGCCATGGATTCTAAAAAGCGCCCCCGAATTTCGGTTTCGGTGAAGATCGAAAACTAGCTTGCCAGCGAACGGCTGGCTCGGGCAGCTTGCTCGGGGACAAATGCTTCCAAAAGTGCGCGCGGGTCTTTTGAACTGACCAACCAATACGGGGTCGGGTCGTTTTCGTCGTCAAGCACCAGCATGACCAGGTGAGGAATCCAGCTGTGTGTCACCAAAAAAGCGGCGGGGTCAAGCTGTGGGCCCATCGCATTGCGCTTTGCACTTTTGGGTACAGCCAAGCTACGGCTGACAACGTCGGCGGGCAATTGCGCAGACCCCGCCACTAGCCAGCGAGTTCCGTCCGTGTCCCGTTCGATGCGGATGACGGTCGATGACCAATGGAACAAGACCCATGCTGCTAATGCTGCGAACACTAAAAACGGCACTGCGAACCACCACAAATTACGGTTCAGCGCCAATTGCCCCGTACCAATGGTTACGGCTGCTAGCGCGATCAACCACCAATGCCACGGAACCCACTGACGTTCCTGATATAGCACCTTTGGTGCTTGTCCGTTCACGTGTGTGCTCTCATTAAGGTCTATGTTGGGGGTCTCGTTGGGATTTGCGTTAGGGGAATTCGCAGATTCAGCTGAATTAGCAGACTTGCTCATAAAACCCATGTTAATGCTCCTGACCAGAACTCACCCAACTGATGAATCCGCCTGCTAAACCCGACCAAACCAGGTC
>NZ_JAPJNQ010000077.1 GCF_030826625.1 Corynebacterium sp.
GCCGAATAGCGACTGCGACAGCTGGAAACCGGTGCCGTCGACGTCGTCAAGCGGATTACGGAAAGCGGAGAAACGGTCCTGGATCTTTGCCGAGAGCGAATACACGAAGGCGCCACCCAGCACGGTCAAAGCCAGGCCGATGATCAGCCATGACCAGCGGCCAGTGGCCATAAACAACATGCCCAACACGGTGCTGAACAACAGCAGAACTGGGCCGAAGTCGTTGGAGACCGCCATGATCATAATCGCGATCGCCCATACCAACAGGATGGGGGCGAGGTCGCGCAGGCGCGGGAAGGAGATACCGAAAACGCGGTAACCGGCGACGGTGAATAGCGCGCGTTTTTGCACCAACAATTGGGCGAAAAACATCAGCAATAAGATTTTGGAAAACTCGCCGGGCTGCAGCGTGAAGCTACCAATCTGAATCCAGATGCGGGCATCAGCGTTGATTGAGGTTGGCCACACCAGCGGCAGCGCCAACAACACCAGGCCGAATGCGCCCAGCAGGTAGGAATAGCGGGTGAGCACTTTGTGATCGCGGACGATAATCAGCACGGCAACCATCAGCGCAACACCGATGACTGACCACATGACCTGTCGGTTTGCCAGGTCGAGATCTTTGGCGGTGTCGATGCGGTAGACCATGATCAAGCCCAAGCCGTTGAGCAGGCTGACTACCGGCAACATAATCTGATCGGCATACGGCGCCCAGATCGTCAAAGCGATGTGCGCGACGGTAAAAACGCCGATGAATGCGCCGACGAAGTACAGGAAGGTCACCGACAGCGTTGATCCCTGGGAAAGCTCGAAGCTGGCCAGGGTTGCGGCGAATGCAATGGCTGCGACGATGAGCAGCCCGAGTTCTGTCGCACGAATGAACACTCGTGACATTTAGGACACCTCCCTGCAGTTCACGCCGGGGGTGGACAAGCCGCCGTCATCGGCGTTGTTGCTGTTGTTTTGCGCAGAATTGTCTTGTTCAGAGCTGCCCTTCTCAGTCTCAGTTTCAGTGCTGTCTTTCTCTGCACCGTCTTTGTCAGTGCTGTCTTTGTCAGCGTCGTCTTTCTCTGCGCGGTTGACGCAAACCGGCAACGCTTTATCGGACAGGCGCTGCAGCTGGTCAGTGACTTCCGAGTAGGAGCCCGAGTCGAGGTGATCGATGGAGCCGCGCACCGAACCGGGAAGGTCGGTCAGCGAAAACGAGTGGCAATCGCTGGCAGGTTTCTCGCCGAAATCGGTGGTGCGTACTTCGTCATCCTCGGTCAAGCACACCCGTTGATACGGTTCGTGCAAATCCCGGCCGAATAGCGAATAATCCACCCCGCGTTCGATGATCAACTCATCTTGATCATTGGTGGCGATGTAGTAATTATCCTGCGAAGACGAATACGCCCACCAGCCGCCGCCAATCAGGCCAACGAGCAAAACGAGGACGACGATAGCCAGCGTCCAGTTGCGTCCGCGCTTGCTGGGCTGCTCTGCTGTGCCAGCACCAGCACCGCCGTTGTGGTTTCCGTGATTTCCCTGGTTTCCGGGGCCGCCGGCGTTGTGCGCGCCGGCACCGCTATTTCCCGGGCCGCCAGGACCTCCTGAACCACCGTGACCACCATGCCCAGCATGACCAGCAGCATTACCGGCACCAGCGGCGGCACCCGCGGCGGCACTATTGCCAGCACCGCCGACAGCTGCCTGCGCATTTGGCTCCACAATTTGTGGGCGCCGGTTCAATGCCGCTGCGCGTCCAGCTGCGGTATTCGGGTGGGCGCGTTCGCTTTCCGGCAACGCCAAAGCACCGGCGCTGACGGGAGCATTGGGGACGGTAGTGGAATCGTCGTCACCAGCTAGTACATCCGCTACCACCACGGTGACGTTGTCCGGCCCGCCAGAGCGCAAAGCAAGATCGATCAACCGCGTGGCGGCCTGCTCCGGGGTGCCTTCCCGCAAGGTGGTTTCGATGGTGTCAGCGGTGACAGGGTCCGAGAGCCCATCCGAGCACAGCAATAAGCGATCGCCGGGTTTGGCGTCGATGGTGCGCAGCGTCGGATCCACCGGACGGCCGGTATAGGCCTTCAAAATCAGTGATTTCTGCGGGTGGGTGGAGACATCTTCAGGTTGCAGGCTGCCGGAATCTACCAGCGACTGCACATAGGTGTCATCGACGGTGATCTGTTCCAACTTGCCGTCGCGCAAACGGTAGCCGCGCGAGTCGCCAACATGGCACATGCCAAAGGCAGAACCGTTGAACATCAGCGCCGTACAGGTGGTGCCCATGCCTTCGGTTTCGGGGCGCTGGCGCACGGTATCGGCGATTGCAGCGTTGGCATCGTCGGCAGCTGAACCCAATAGCGCGAGCATGTCATTATCGCCCGGGTCGCGGTCCAAATTCTGCAGGGTCGTGACCAGCAGTTGCGAGGCAACTTCACCGGCGGCGTGGCCACCCATGCCGTCGGCAAGCACCAAAAGATTCCGGCCGGCGAAGGCGGAATCTTCGTTGTTAGTACGAACAAGACCGCGGTCCGAGGCCGCGGTGTAGTTAAGCTTCAGTGATTTCTGCGATGGAGTCATCTATGGCACCAGCCTCAATAGTGAACGCCCCAGTTTAATATCAGTTCCCACGGCGATGCGTTCTGGCTGGTCAATCCTGGCGCCAGAGACGAAGGTGCCGTTTCGCGAGTCCAAATCTTCGATAAACCATTCACTGCCACGGCGGAATAAGCGGGCGTGGCGCGAGGAGGCGTAATCATCACCGACAACAAAATCACAATTCGGTGCCCGGCCGACGATGAATTCTTCCAGCGAAGAGATCTGCATGTGCGATCCCCGCAGTGGGCCGTCAACTACCGTGATCTGGGCGGCAGGCTTGCGCGAACGCGGAGCTGGTGGCGTGAACCCGGTGGATGCGGCTGCGGGCGCGGTGCCGGTTGCGGCAGACTTAGCGTCGCGACGCATCGCGTTCAGCGCCACCAGAATGAACAGCCACAACAGCACTAATAAGCCGATGCGTAGCCCAAACACGAGGACTGAATCCATGGTGGCCTTCCTTCGCTAGAAGTTGGAGTATTGAGGGTTAGGATTACGAGTGGGGGTAGGTAATACGGACCTCAATATGAGAGTGTCCCACAGTAATGACATCGCCGTCAGCTAGAAGCCAATTTTCGATGGGTGTGTCATTGACAGTCGTGCCATTCGTGGATTGCAGATCAACCAGAATGGCATCGCGCCCATCCCAGGTGATCTCGGCGTGTTGACGGGAAACCCCAGTGTCTGGAATGCGCAAGTCGGCATCGTTGCTGCGGCCGATGATGTTGGTGCCTTCCTCGACCAAATAGCTTCGGGAAGAGCCATCTTGCAGCATCAAAGAAACACGGGTGGTTTCTTCTTCGGGCTGCCGGTTCTGGCTTTCGCGGTTTTGCTTGTCGACGTCCTCGCTACGGAACATCGTGGTGGTTGCGTCATGTCCCGCTGGTTGTCCTGATCCAGTGGAATACGGGGAGCTAGTCATGGCAGGGGATTCCTCCTGTCGGCTACTGGATTTCGCCCCAGCGCCGTCGTTATTGGGGTTATCGTCATGGGTGATGATGGCATCGAAACCGGAATGCTCCACCGGTTGTGCATCAGAAAAAGATGAGACCCGTAGCTGACCGGTGCGCAGGCCGGACTCTTCGGCGATGCGCACGATCACGGGACCAAAGGTTTCCATTCCTCCGTTACGGAGAAAACGCGCCAGCTGGTCTGCCAAGCTGACGGGTAGCTGCCGGTCCTGAGAAAGGTTTTCCAGATCTTTTGAGGAAACTCCGACGGCGTACACGTTGGGCACATAGCCGCGAGCGGTCGTGGAGAGGTTGTCTTGCGCTTCCTGTTTCAGAAGCTCTTCGATCTCTGCTGGTACGACCTTGCCGCCGAAGATTAAGGCAATGCCGTTATCGAGGCCGCGCTGCATGGCGCTGTCGAGTTTGGCAAACCGGGACATGATTGCCATTGCGCGAGACCTCCTTTCATTGTTTTCGTTCTTTCATTGTTTCCATTGTGGAAGTTTCCATTGTGGAATCTGGAGAATTAATACAGTCTCTCGAGGTTTTTAGAAGGTAGCTGAAAACCAAGTGTGTCCCAGTATAAAGTGCTCTAGGTTAAAAACCGTAAGCCAGGCGGGCGTGGCCGCCAGTTTTCGGTAGTTTTATGGTACGCAGTCAAGGTCTGGAAACATGGTGTTGAACTGCGGGTTTGTTGGTTTATATGAGTTACGTGTTATCTTCATTAAGTCGCCAAATCGAGCGCATTGCGTTTGATGTTTATTGACACCCAGCCCGGGTGGCGGAATTGGCAGACGCGCTGGCTTCAGGTGCCAGTGTCCTTTTAGGACGTGCGGGTTCAAGTCCCGCCCCGGGCACAGTATGAAGTCTCGAGGCATCGCTAGGATGTTGTCTCGAGACTTTTTTGTTTGCCGGGTTTTATGTACTGGGTTTTTATTTGCTGGGTTTTTATCTACCGGGTTTGTTTTCTCTGCCCAGCGGGGTTATCCGGGCGGTCATACTTTTGATCGAAATTTTCGAATTCGCGATGTTGACCCTTGTCTAACCTTTCTCAGCCCAGTTAGGATAGGGCTAACTTAATAAGGTGAGACTCAGACCGCGGCGGGCCGGTCGGGGTCTAATGAAGAAGGGACACACCACAATGACTACTGCGACCACTGCTCTGTTTGAACACACTGAGCAGCAGCCGCTGTCTAAGCAGCTGCGCGAGCACACCATGGCTGCTCACGAGAATGCTGAAACCTCGGACTTCATGGATCGTCTCCTCAAAGGCA
This sequence comes from Corynebacterium sp., assembly GCF_030826625.1. Lineage (GTDB taxonomy): Bacteria > Actinomycetota > Actinomycetes > Mycobacteriales > Mycobacteriaceae > Corynebacterium. Next base: position 4,808 of record NZ_JAPJNQ010000077.1, read on the forward strand.
AGCTCAGCCGAGATGCTGTTGCGGAATACCACGCGCAGATGTGGTTTATTTACGACGCGCTTGAGCATGCCGTGCGCACCGTCGCCACGAGCCCAATTGGTGCCAGCTATGCCGATCCTCGCCTGGAGCGTCGCATGGCATTGGATTCTGACCTGGTCAGCATGGCTGGTTCGAACTGGGGCGAGCAGGTGCGCGTGATGCCGGAGACCGCCGCTTATGTCGAGCGCATCGAAAAAATGGACATGCCGGGAAACGAAGTCCGCATCCTGGCGCACCACTATGTGCGCTACCTGGGCGATGTCTCTGGCGGCCAGGTCATCTCGCGCATGCTGGAGCGCCACTACGGCATGGGTGAACAAGAGCTCAGCTTCTATGATTTCTCCGCCGTCGGCAAGATTAAGCCTTATCGCGATGCCTACCGCGCCACTCTGGATTCGTTGCAGTTGACGGAAGAACAGCGCACCGAGCTTCTCGACGAAGCCGTCGTCGCTTTCCAGTGCAACTTTGAGTTGTTCTCTGCTTTGTCGCGTCGATTCCCCGCAGAAAGCTAAACAACAGAAAGCTAAAATGCTTCGGTTTACACCGCATAACCGTCGTTGGTTCCTCGCCCCCACCTGCGCTGCCCTGCTGGCAGTGACCGGGTTGGGGGTTTCGGCATGCGCATCGTGGGATGAGCCCTCTGCGCACCAGAACCTGAAAAAAGATGTCGTTGAGTCAGGCGCCGACGCCGATCCACGCAGTTTCCATGGCGGCAATATCGTCGATGCCTTGGATGAAGTCGTTCCTGTTAAGAATTCACCACAGCCGCAGCTTCCGGTGACAGTAACCGACGAAGATGGTTATAACGTCGTCGTCGAGGATGTTTCACGCATTCTCGCGATTGATTTTTATGGCACCTTCACCAAAACCGTGCGCGGGCTGGGCATGGCAGATAACCTCGTCGGGCGCACGATCGCTTCGCAGGAAGAATCGCTGCAGGATCTACCAATCGTCACCCACGGTGCACACGCATTGAACGCTGAGGCGATCCTGGAACTCAACCCCAGTGTGCTGGTGATTGACCATTCGATTGGCCCGAGCGAGGTCATTGACCAGGTACGTGCCGCCGGGGTAACCACTGTGGTGCTGGACGACGACCGCAGCTTAGAAAACATGGGCGCGCAAATCCGTCGTATGGGTGAGGTATTAGGGCTTTCCGAAGAAGGAGAGAAACTCGCGCAGCGCAGTGAAGAAGAACTGGCTGATGCCAAGGCGGCGATCGCACAGATCGCCCCAGAAGAACCGCTGCGCATGGCGTTTTTGTACGCCCGCGGCGCGAACGGTGTGTTCTATATCTTGGGTCGTGATTCTGGTACCGACGATCTGATCGAAAGCATCGGCGGCATCGATGTCGCCACAGCGAATGACATTGGTTCGCCGTCACCGGCCAGCCCGGAAGCGCTCGCGGAATTAGACCCAGAGGTCTATATCATGATGTCTGGCAGCCTCGGCTCCATCGGCGATATCGAAGGCTTGATGCAGCGACCAGGCGTGGCGCAGACCGTCGCCGGGCAAAAACAGCGCGTGATTGCGCTTCCCGACGGGCAGGCGCTGGCCTTTGGCCCGCAATCCGGCCAGTTGCTATTGGAGGCAGCAAAAGCGATTTACCATAATGAATAATCATGGATAGTAACCACACGCAACAGGTGCTGCGCACCCGGGGCCGCACCCGGGTGCTTTTGTTTGTCGTGTTAGGTATTTCCTTGTTTCTTGGCACCGTGGCCTCGCTGGTGATCGGTCAGTATCAGGTGCCGCTCGATGAACTTCCGCGCATCCTGGCGGTAGGCCCACTGGGTGCCACCGCGATGGAGGAGTCGGTAATCTGGCAGATTCGCCTGCCGCGCCTGGTGCTCGGTCTGTTGGTCGGTGCGGCCTTGGGCGTTGGTGGCGCGTTGATGCAGGCGGTGTTCGCCAACCCGTTGGCCGAACCATCCGTGATCGGGGTGACTGCGGGCGCCGGAGTGGGCGCCTCCATCGCGATCGTGCTGGGGATCAACTGGTTCGGCGCGACGACGATCCCAGCGTTCGCGTTTGTTAGCGGTCTCGCAACTACCTGGTTGGTCTATCAGTTGGCACGTTTTAGCGGCCGGATCCGGGTGATCAATCTGGTGTTAGTCGGTATTGCCGTCAACGCGGTTGCCGGTGCGTTGATCTCGTTTTTCATTTTCATCGCGCCCACCAGTTCTCGCGAGCAAGTGGTGTTTTGGCAGATGGGTTCGTTAGCAGGCGCGAAATGGGCGCACATTTCGATCGTCGGCATTCTCACTGTCGTGGGCATTGCTGCGGCGATGTTCATCGTCGGCAAGCTGGATGTGCTGGCGCTCGGTGATCGCGCAGCCGGCCACGTGGGCATCGATGTCGCGCGCCTGCGGCTGGTGGCATTGGTCTTGGCGACGCTGCTGACTGCCGGGGCGGTGTCCTATGCCGGGCTGATCGGGTTTGTTGGCCTGGTGGTTCCGCACATCATCCGCACAGTGGCTGGCCCGTCGAATGTGGTGCTGCTACCTGCATCAGCCTTGGGTGGGGCAGTGCTGATCGTGCTGGCTGATACCGCCGCGCGCAGCATCATCGCTTTCGCGGACCTACCGATTGGTATTTTTACTGCCGTGGTTGGCGGGCCGACGTTTTTCATCCTGCTGCGCGCGATGATGCGCAAGGGAGCTATTTAGTGAGAGTGTGCGCTGGTGTTATTGCGCCGGCGCTATTGCGATGGCCCTGTTGAACCTGATCTATTGCGCTGGAGCGGAAACAAACTTTGAAACCAGCGACCAGTAGGCGCGCACCGTCAGGTCCAGATCTTCGACAGCCAGGCATTCATCGTGTGAGTGCAGCTGCCGGTTCGCCTCATACATGCTGCGCTCGCGCGCGTGCAGCGCAAAGCCATAGCCAACCCCGCCCAACCGGCGAGCAAAACGTAGGTCAGAACCACCGGTAGCCAGCACGGGGATCACCGGCACATCCGGGAAAAACTCGCCGATGGTATCAACGATGGCATCCCACAGTGGGCCTTCCGCTGGCGATTCAGAGGCCGGTTCGACGATTAAGTGCTCGATAGCGACCTCGTCGGCAAGCTCACCCAACCCTGTGCGTAGCAGTTCGTCGATATCCTCCTGGCTTTGGCCGGGCAGCGGGCGGATATCCATCTCCAAATAGGCATCGGAGGGCAGCACATTGATCGCCCCGCCTGCCCGCAGCACGGTCTGGGAGATGGTGGTGTGCGAAAACGCGTGCGCATAACCTGCGAGATCGCCGAAGGCTTCATAGGCTTCCTCGGAAGCACCCGCCAGCAGCGCTTTTTCCGTGGCTGCATCGAAACGGAATGCGCGCACAAAACGCTGCCAGGTCTGGCTATCAAGCATCGGCGGAGTGATCTGCGCGATGCGCCGGGCAACTTCTGCGATCTTGACGACGGCGAAATCCTTGCCATACGGGGTGGAACCATGCCCGGCGTCGCCACTGATGCGCACACGGCGTTGGCCTGCGCCTTTCTCGCCGACGTTGATAACGATGGCATCCGAGCCATCGCGCACCGGCAGGTGCGAGCCACCGGTCTCAGAAAGGCAGTTCTTCCACGAAAAAGCCTCGGGTTGGTGCTCGGAAATCCACTTGGCTCCAAATCCGCCGCGGGCTTCTTCGTCGGCAAGCGCCACGAAAGTCAACGTGCCGGCAGGCTGGCCGCGCCGGGCGATCTCACGGGTGACAGCCGCCATGGATGCAGTAATAAACAGCATGTCCATCGCTCCGCGGCCGTAGATGAAACCGTCGATGACCTCGCCGGCAAACGGCTTGGTGCTCCATTTTGGCTCGTCGACGGGAACCACGTCGATGTGTCCGAGCAGGGTGAGAGGCTCTGCTGCCGGGTCGCTGCCTTCGACGGTCACCGCAAGGGAGGTGCGGTGTGGGTGGGGTTCAAACTTCTCCGTGCGAATCCCTGGGGTGCCTGCGAAGAACTTCTCCAAGGTGGCGACGTTGCGTTCCTCGAAACCGGAATCAGCGGTGAGGTCATTGACGCAACCGTTGCGGATGAGCTCTTGCAGCAGGGTGAAGGTGTCGTCGTAAAGGCTCATAAGCGCCAGGGTAGTTCGTTAGCTGATGTATTCGCTTGGCACGCCGAATTTCTGCAGCTGGGTGCTATCCCAACCGGCCTCGGCCTGGGCTTTCGCGCAGACGTGGCGGAGTTGCTCTGCCTGCGTTGGCATGCGACGCATGCTGCTGAGCAGGGAGGTTAAAGTTTCTGGGGTATCGCTAAAGGCAGCCCAGGCGATGGCGGTGGCCATGTGCTCCAGGATATAACCGCGTGGCTGGCCGGCGTGTTTTGGCTTCGATGAGCGCTTGCCACCACCTTTCGGGCGGGCGTGGAGTTCTTGATGGCTAATGGCGGCAACTTCGCCGTCGCGGTTTTTCAGCATGCAGCTAAACGGCAGGTTGCAGTAGCCGTCTTCGTCGATGGTACGTTTGACCCAGTTGACGAGCTCGTCGGAAAGCTCAACGTCGATGCTGACGCCGTTGCGACCCGGTTTGAGATACTGGAACGACGCCGATCGCGTCCATACCTCGAAATCGGTGCCCATGCGACGGGCGAGCAGGGTGCCGACCATGACATCAGCCATGGAAAATAACGTGCCACCGAAGGCCACGCCATGCATGTTGACGTTTTTCCAGGTGCGGTTCCAGACGATTTTGGCATAAGAGGCATCTTTGGTGATTTCGGTGATGCGGATGCCGGAGGCGCGCAGGGGTGGCCACAGGTTGAGAATTCGTCGTAGACTGTCCGGGCTGGACATCATGCGTTTCACTAATCGTTTTTGTAACGAAAGTGGTTTTGTGGTGCGGTTTTTCTGCTTGGCTAGGAAGTTAATTTTCACAGTTACCAAGCTTACGTTAGTTGACGTGCGACACAATTGGGGGTGTTCAGCGCATGATAATTGAACACCGTTTAAACACTGTGATTAGGATAACGGCATGAGCATTGTTGATATCGCCCGGGAAAAGGCACTGGAACAGGGCATCGGCCTGAACCAAGACGAGCTGCTGCAAGTATTGCAGGTTGATGATGAAACTCTGAAAGAAATTGCCGACGTCGCCCACCAAACACGCCTGAAATGGTGCGGCCCCGACGTTGAGGTCGAGGGTATTATCTCGCTGAAAACCGGCGGCTGCCCAGAAGATTGCCACTTCTGTTCGCAGTCTGGTCTGTTTGAATCCCCAGTGCGCGCCGTGCTGCTGAATATTAACGAGCTGATCGAAGCCGCCAAGCGCAACCAAAAGGTGGGCGCCACGGAATTCTGCATCGTCGCTGCCGTGAAGGGCCCGGACGAAAACCTGGTGCGCCAGGTTGAGCGCGCCATCCCACGCATTAAAGAAGAAGTCGATATCGAAATCTCTTGTTCGCTGGGTACCGTCACCCGCGAGCAGGTTGAACGCTTCAAAGC
>NZ_JAPJNQ010000078.1 GCF_030826625.1 Corynebacterium sp.
GCTAGATGGGGGTTTCCTACATCCACCGCGAGGCCGGCGAACTTCTCACGTCCTACCTGCGCCGTCGACAAGCCGGTGACTTCGGCGAGCCCCATCTCAACACTGACGACTGCTTGGTGGCTATCCGGCGCCTTTCCATTCTCATCAGTCGCAGCAACCGTGATCGCTTTATCCCCAGCACGGGTAGCAATACTAAACCGGCTCGTGGTTTCGTATCCCTGGCGATGTAGCCAGTGTGCAAATACCCTGGTGCCGTTTCCACACATTTCAGCAACCGAACCATCGGCGTTGCGGTAGTCCATAAACCAGGTGGCGGTTGAGTCTGCAGCTTGAGGAATCTGCGCTGCTACGTGTTCAGTTCGTACCACGCGAAGCACCCCATCGGCGCCGATTCCCCCGGTGCGATCGCAGAGTGCGCGGACTTGTTCAGCGGTTAAGTCGCGTTGCCCATTGGGGTCATCGATGATGACGAAGTCGTTATGGGTTCCGTGCCCTTTAGCAAAATCAATCTGGAAGTTCACGGCTTCCTAGTTTACGCAATGCAACGTTGACGCAATGCAACGTTATCGCAAGACGATTTTACGCAATACCTGTTCAACGAGAGGCCTTGCACACCTAGTGCCCGACTGCGCAGCCGCGACAAAACGTGCTCGACTGCGCAGCCGCGACAAAACGTGCTCGACTGCGCAGCGGCGACAAAACTATTGCAATTCCTGCAAATACTCCATCGCCTGCGCAAAGGGGTCATTGGCGGCATCCAACCAGGTAATGCGTTTATCGCGGCGAAACCAGGAACGCTGCCGTCTGGCGTATTGCCGGGTGGCGATAAAAGTTTTTTCTTCGGCTTCTTCTCGACTGAGTTCGCCATCAAGATGCGCCAGAACCTGTGCGTAGCCAATCGCGCGGCCAGCCGTGGAGTCAGCAACGAGCCCTGCTTGCTGCAAATGCCGGACTTCATCGACGAGCCCCTGCTGAAACATTTTCTGGGTACGCAGCTTGATGCGGTCGGCATACCAGTCGGGGTCTGCACGCAAACCGAATACGTGAGCATCCCACCGGTAGGCTGCTGTCTTATCGGGCTGGCTGGCACGAAATGGTTTAGAGGTCAGTTCGATGACTTCTAGGGCTCGCACGATACGACGCGGATCGTTTTCTTCAATGATCTTGGCCGCCTCAGGGTCGATCTGTGCTAGTTCCCGATGCAACGCCTGAGTTCCGAGTCGTTCTTGCCTTGCGTAGTATTTGTCGCGCACCTCCGGTTGCGTCGGGGGAAATTCCCATTGATCAAGCAAGGCTTGAGCGTACATCATGGATCCGCCCACAATAATTGGGGTTTTACCACGGGCGATGATGTCATTGACATCGGCGACGGCGTCGCGTTGGTAGGCAGCAACTGATGCGGTATCGGTTACCTCGAGGACATCAAGCTGGTGATGCCTCACCCCTTCACGTTCTGCGAGAGAAAGCTTGGCGGTTCCGATGTCCATACCTCGGTAGAGCTGCATGGAATCGACGTTGACGACTTCCCCAACAAAATGATGCGCGAGCGCCAAGCCAAGATCAGATTTTCCTGCCCCGGTCGGCCCAACTACCGCAATGGGGCGGCACGCTCCGCGACTAGTGGGCAAATCTGGCGCGCTAGTCGACGAAGCCGGTGGAATTAATTCAGCAGTCATAATTTCTTTCGTTCGCTTACAGACTTCATCACATCGGCCTCGGTGCTGGTTGCGGAATCCAGGTCCATATTGCCCGTTGCGATGTAGCGGGCGACGCCATGGCTGGTATCGGCGTGTAGCAGGTCCATATCGGTGAGCGCTCCCCGTGCATTGAGTTCGGCGAGTTCGAGCCAGAGCTCAGGTTCCCAAATTCCAGCATCGTGCAGCTGTTGGTGGCTTGGCTGCGCTGGCAACAGCGGTTGCGCGTGTTTGCTGCCTTCCTCACCAGGCAGCTGTTCATCAGGCAGCTGATGTTCCGGTTTAGCAGCCGCGTCGGCAAGCTCTGTGCAGGCACCGAGCAACCACCGTGCCCAACGGTCGGCCTGTGGTGCGTCAGGAAGCTCAGCCAACGGTGCGCGCGGGCCAAGCCCTGCGCTGCCATCAATCCCTAGCAAGACCAGCGTCCCCGGCTGCACCGGATGTGAATGCAACTCATCCAAAGAGGCATAGCTGGCGGTGATGAGCGATTCAAAGTCAGCGCACAGGTAGCGCAGAACAATTTCTGCCAGGTAGTAGCCGTCGGCAAGCTGGACGTCGGTAGCACCCCACGCACGCAAGCTGCCTCGATGTTCGGTGCGCCAGCCTTCAGCCTGCGACCCCACCAGCACAATTTCATTCACCGGATACGCATCAGGCTGGGTAGTCTCAATTCGTTCGCGCAACAGCTGCCGTACTTGGTCGCGAATCTCTGAACTTGCTGCATCAGCCGGAGACAACTCTGCAACCAGAGCAGGGCTGGTGGGCACCACGCAGAGCTGACAACGGCCTGCCGGGGATTGTGTGGTTGTTTGTTTCGTGCTCACGGGCTCTAGCCTAACTGGTCTAGTCGACGGGCTCGGTATCGTCGGTGTCTCTTGTTATAAACGCCTTGCAACCGCAACCCCGAATGACAGCGACAACGCCAACCGGGTAAGTTTGAACCACAGATAGGTGAACCTGAACCAGTTTATTTCTGTTCCCGAACATTCGACAACAAGCAGCTTCGAGGACGAGCAACATTGACACACCAGCACACCCCGAGCCCCAAACCATCTCCCGCATCCATGCCGAAACCAGGCCCACGCCCACAGGCCCGACCGGCTGGCGCGCGTGCCACCGGAATGACCGCATCAACCCCCACTCCGGTACCAGTTTCTGCGCCGATAGCCTCAACTCCGAGCGATCATGGCTATATTACCGACGATGGCACAGTCTATTTGACCAGCGTGCTTAGCGGAGACAAGCGCGTGGTGGGTTCCTGGCAAGCTGGTAGCCATGCTGCAGGGCTAGCCCACTTCGGGGCGAAATTCGACGAGCTCGCCACCCAGGCGGAAGTGCTCGAAACTCGTTTACGCGCGCACCCACAAGATGCCTCTGATATCGCCCGGTCCGCCAAGGCCCAGCGCGCCGGACTTGACGACGCCACAGTGGTCGGAGATCTGCCCGCACTTGCGAAACGGTTGGCGCAGATCATTGATCGTTGCGACGATGCTGCAGAACAGGCGCGACGCGATCAGGAACAGCGAGCTGTTCACGCCAAACAAGCAAAAACCCAGCTGGTCGCCGAAGCCGAAGAAATTGCCGATAACTCTTCCGAATGGAAAGCTTCTGGTGACCGTTTGCGGGCGATGCTGCAGGAGTGGAAGTCGATCAAGGGGCTGGATCAAGCCACTGATGATGAATTATGGAAGCGTTTTTCACGCGCTCGTGACTCTTTCCACCGTCGCCGTGGAGCACACTTTGCGGAACTCGATAAGCAACGTGCCCAAGCACAGAAGACGAAAGAAGCCTTAGTGGAAAAGGCTGAGGCCTTGCAAAGCTCCACCGATTGGTCGCGCACCGCTGGCGCTTACCGTGACCTTATGCGCGAGTGGAAAGCCGCCGGACGCGCTCCCCGTAGCGCCGATGATGCTTTGTGGGCTCGGTTCCGTGGCGCACAAGATCAGTTTTTCGGTGCCCGCGATGCAGCGCAGGCAGAAAAGGACGAAGAATTTGCAGAAAATGCGGCCCGCAAAGATGCTCTTTTGGCCCGCTATGACGCGGTGATTGACCCGTCGAAAGGCATTGCTGCAGCTCGGGAAAAACTGCGCGAGTTACAGGAACAATGGGACGAGATCGGCTTTGTACCAAAAGCACAAGTAGGCGAATATGAAGACAAAATCGCCACGATAGAAGCCCGCGTCGCGGAGGCTGAGGCAGCCGAATGGAAGCGAACTGATCCCGAAGCACAAGCCCGTGTAGCGCAATTCCAAGCCAAAGTCGATGACTTATTGTCCCAGGCGCAAGTCGCTCAGGAAGCCGGAAAAGCGACGCAGGCGCAGTCTCTACGTGCGCAGGCCGAGCAATGGCAAGAATGGGTTCGCATGGCCGTCGACTCACAGGACTAATCGCTAGTTTTAGCACTTGCGAGTTTTGCCGTTCGCCGCTCACTATTCGCCGTTTACCGCTGTGACTCTTTCTCGGCCTATCCCCTCTCCACGAACTGTTGCCACTCCCTATGGAATTCGTCCAATTTTCTACGCCACTACGCGATCGAACCAGGCCTGGGGCGGAAGCTGAAGCTAAATCGCGATTAGCACCCAGCGACGAGGTCCGCGATTTCGTACTGGCTGCTAACGTTGCCGCCCAAGATGCCACACAAGATCCAGCGGCTTCGGCCGCCCCAGAACGGGTGGTCTCGCAGCTGGCGGGTTCGTCTGAATCGGCCACTTACCTCTTCGCGATGTGCGCCAGCACTCCTCTCGCCGAGGTTTCCGAGCTGGGTTATCCACTGATCAGCTCGACGGACAACCCCCGCCAATGTGGGCTCCGCGGGCATGCCTGGCCGGGTGGTGCACCATCATTTGCCGGCTTCGTTCACCTGACTTTGCCGTTGTTGGAAGATACTGACGTCGCTGAGATCGAGTGCGTGCTAGATATCGAGCTACTGCCCCTTCCAGGTGAACCAGCGAGTGCAGAAACCAACGAGGTCACAACGAAATTAGTGGCAGAAGCAGAAAAGATTGCAACCAAGTTAGGTCGCACTCGCGCACAGGTCACGCTGCACCACGCAGCTGACCAACCGGCCAGCTCGGATCCGTTTTATGCGGCGATATCTCAACGGGGCTACCAAAAGTATTTGGCCCATGTGCAGGCCTACACTCCGGTCACTCGGGATCGAAGCCGAGAACTCACAGCACCACTGTCTCCCAATCAACCCTACAAGGTTGACACGTGGCTGGATTACGGAATTCCGGAAACCTACGCATCACAAGTTCGCTCATTGTTGACAATTGCTTCGACCGACGTGCCCAGCGGAGGCCTCGAGCTCGCGCCGATCGAGTGGACGCCAACACGCATGGAACAAGCGGCACAACGTTTGCGGGCTCGTGGTGGAACCACGTTACTGGCTGCCCTCATCGACCAGCACAGCGATGAAATCTGCGCCTTGACGGAAGTTGCCCGACACCTCGGCTCCGACCCAGCGGTTGCCGAATGGACATTGACGGTGACTGCCCGCCATTATCGTAACCGCGGCCTAGCTTCCGGATTAAAAGCTCTTGCTTTGCACGCAGTCCGTGAGCACTGGCCTACCGTTGAGCGCGTTTATGGTTCCATCCCAGAACAACCTGGCTATATGCGCGCAATCTATCACGATTTAGCAGCCAGCGAGCTCAGTTGCAGTTCAACCTGGGAAAAACCGCTTGCACGCTGTTAGTGCTCTCGTTGTGAGCGTGAACCTGCTCGACGACGTCGATCATCGATGAACAAGGGATTCGAATCATAATCGTTGTGCTGAACTTCCATGCCCGATTCTTTTTGCAACCGCGCAATATCATCAATGCTGGTGGATTCGGCACGTCGCTGAGCGGCTACTCGCTGCTGCGGGTTGCGCTTAAGGGCAACCACACAATATGCACCGAAGGCGAGGACAGCCCCGGCCATTCCGATATACATTCCGATCGAATGCGCATCGCTCGTGCCGTCTTGTGGTCCAGTGTGGCGGACCCACAATGAAAAAAGTGAATATGGCAGCGCTACCGTCACGCACATCCAACCAATTAAACCTACCGGTGCAAATCGCGTAACCAGCACGATGCTAGTTGCCGCACCGATGCCGATCGTGAGCAGCACCGCATAAATCTGTTCGATGGTGGTGGTGACATCACTGGTGCCAACAAGCACCTCGTAACCGCGGGCGCTACCGGCATACGGCAAGACTAGAAATGCCAGGTAAGCCAGAACGGCGGTGGCTAATGGATACGCAGCTTTGCCCAACGACATGGTGCGGGCAGCGTGCTTTTCAGCAACCGCTGATTCCGCTGCCGAACGTTGGGGATTCGTCTGTGCTGGTTCCGACGGAGGCGTAGTAGTCATAGAATTGATGGTAGTAGCTAAAGGGGCATCATTGCTTTGGGCGTAATCTTGTGCGTCGCAGCCTTGTTCATCGCTTGCTTATTAATCGCTAGCTTGTGCGTCGCTCTACTATTGGCGAACCGTTTAATTGCTGCGCGCTGCAATCGTCGGCAAGCCCAAGCTCACCCCCACGGGTGCTGTACTTGGGGTTTTTCCTGCGCTCGACATATCGCCAGCTTTCGTACGACGATGCTGACTGACACCTCCATCAGCAATCAGGAAGTATGGCTTTGCTGCTGTCACCGTCGTAACCACGACATCGCCGGGACGAATCTCGCCGTCGAGATTCCCCCGAGGATCGAAGTGCACCAACCGGCCATCGCGGGCTCGTCCGGATAGGCGGTTCGTCTTGTCATTTTTGCGACCGCCACCGGCTTGCACCAGCAGTTCGACGTCACTACCGATAAGCGCCTGATTGTCTTCCAGCATGATCTCGTCTTGCAAAGCAACGAGGCGCTCAAAGCGGTCTTGCACGATCTCTTTCGGCACTTGCTGTTCCATGTCGGCAGCGGGAGTGCCCGGGCGCGGTGAATATTGGAAAGTGAACGCTGAAGAAAAGCGAGCGCGCCTAACGATGTCCATGGTGCCTTGGAAATCTTCTTCTGTCTCGCCCGGAAAGCCCATGATGATGTCGGTAGTAATCGCAGCTCCCGGAATTTTTTCGCGTGCCTCATCAACGATGCGCATGAATTTTTTGGTGCGGTAGGAACGCCGCATATCTTTGAGCACCTTATCTGAGCCAGACTGCAGCGGCATGTGTAACTGTGGGCAAATCACCGGGTACTGTGCCATAACGTCGATGACATCACTAGTAAATTCTGCTGGGTGTGGGCTGGTAAAACGCAAGCGATCCAGGCCTTCGATCTGCGCACAAGCCGCCAATAATTTAGAAAACGCGCTGCGATCCCGCTTGAGATCTGGGTCAACAAAGTTAACTCCATAGGCGTTGACGTTTTGCCCCAGAAGAGTGACTTCACTCACTCCTTGTTCAACGAGAGCTTTGACTTCAGCAAGGATATCGCCAGGACGACGGTCAATTTCTTTGCCTCGTAGTGAGGGCACAATGCAGAACGTGCAGGTGTTATTGCAACCGACGGAAATCGAAACCCAACCGGAATAGGCCGATTCGCGTTTGGCTGGCAAGACGGACGGAAAATCTTCCAACGCATCAACGATTTCTACCTGTGCTTGCTCGTTGTGGCGTGCACGTTCTAGCAATGTCGGCAGCGACCCCATGTTATGAGTGCCGAACACGGCATCCACCCACGGGGCGTTATCCAGGACAGCATCTTTGTCTTTTTGTGCCAAACATCCGCCCACGGCAATCTGCATGCCAGGGTGGTTTTGTTTCGTCTTTTTCAAATTACCTAGGGTGCCGTACAAGCGTTGGTCAGCGTTTTCGCGCACCGCACAGGTGTTGAACACGATGAGGTCGGGCTCCACCGGAGCTTGTTCCGAGTTATCAGAGCCGCTGTTAGCACCATACTCTGCCGCGGATACATAGCCAGCATCTTCTAATAGGCCGGCCAATCGCTCCGAGTCATGCACGTTCATTTGGCAGCCGAATGTGCGCACTTCATAGGTGCGTGGGCGATCAGCATTGAACTCGCCAGCACCATTGGTAGTCACATCAATCGCTGATTGCCGCATTTCGGTAGTATTTTCCCTATTCTCGTTGCGCATGCTCACGGGTTGTCATTGTAGTGACCAGCACCGTGAGTTCATAACGGACCTTCTGGGTGCTTTGAAGCAGCGAGGAGCAGATTACGGTAATTACGACTGAACTGCGCTTTCCAGCTAGACCGCGGCTGGCTGCTGACTAGTTTTATATTTATTACGTCGGTTTTTGCGCCAGCGGGCCAGCAACGACGACGGATAGTCTCCAGGATTACCAAGAGCAGCTGTGAGTCGGTCGAGGAAGACTGCAAGAATTACCACTGCTAAACCAGCTTCCAAGCCTTGCGCAAGATTCAAGGTGGAAATTGCAGAAACAACCTCTTTTCCGAGGCCATCCGCACCGACCATTCCTGCGATCACGGCCATCGATAGCGACAACATGATGATTTGGTTGATGCCCGCCATAATCGACGGCATCGCCAGTGGTAGTTCAATACCGCGTAGGATCTGTCGATCAGTTGCACCATAAGAACGCCCTGCTTCCACGGTTTCAGCGTCTACGTGGCGAATACCAAGTTCGGTCATCCGCACTCCGGGCGCGAGCGCGAAAATAATCGTTGAAAAGGTTCCGGGAACCACGCCAATGGAAAAGAACATCACTGCTGGCAGCAGGTAAACAAAAGCCGGCATGGTTTGCATAAAGTCCAAGATTGGGCGCACGAGTGCAGAAACCCGGTCGTTTTTCGCCGCCCAAATACCAACCGGGATTGCAATGACGACCGCGACCAGGGTGGCTATGATTACCAACGCCATCGTGTCGAGCATTTGTTCCCATTGACGCATGCCCATCACAAGCAGAAAAGTCAATGTGACACCAATGGCCAAACGCCCGGAGCGAAGCAGCCAGCCTGCCAACGCGAAAATGATCAGCAACACGAAGGCTGGTATCGCTTTCAGACCGTCGGCTAGCCCTTCCACTAAAAACCGGGTGATTGTAGAAAACACCTCAAAAACAAACGATGCATTCTCACGTAACCACATCAGGGCATCATCGCCCCAGCTGCCCAGTGGAATGCGTGGAATCAATTCTTCACTCGTCGCCATTAGCGTCCACCCTTGTGGCTAGTTTCTGCTTCACTGAATCGTGGTTCGCTCGCCGCCGCTGCCAGCAGGTCTGCCTGAGTAATTATGCCTTGTATCTCGCCGTTGTCTTGCTTGACGACGAGCGGTTGCACGTTGTGTGCAGAGCGAGCGAATAGTTGTCCTATCGGCGTATTCGTTGGCACGACGGCACCACCACCGTGTGCACTGCCATCGTTGACAGTGAGGCTTTCGACGAATGCATCTTCGCCTTCTGAGGGCTGCCTGCAAATGTCACCGGCAACCAACACACGGGAACGATCAATGTCCTGAATGAATTGCGCAACGTAGTCATTGGTTGGTTTGCGCAAGATCTCGCCGGCAGTACCGATTTGTTCGATACGTCCGTCACGCATCATGGCAATCCGATCACCGAGACGCATCGCTTCGTTGAGATCGTGGGTGATAAACAGGACTGTTTTGCCGAGCTCTCGCTGCAGATGCAGCAGGTGGTCTTGCATTTCTTTTCTGATTAGTGGGTCTAAGGCGGAAAATGCCTCATCCATTAATAAGATATTGGTGTCATTCGCTAGTGCTCGGGCAAGCCCGACTCGTTGTTTCATCCCTCCCGAAAGCTCATCTGGACGGTAGTGGGCCCAGCCTTCTAAGCCGACCATGCGCAGTGCTTCGTTGGCTTTGGCTTCACGTTCAGATTTGTTGATCCCTCTTATTTCCAAGCCGTATGCTGCATTTTCTCCGACGCTCCGGTGTGGCAACAATGCAAAATTTTGAAATACCATCGAGATGTTGTTGCGCCGTACCGCGCGAAGCTCGGATTCTGCCATATCGGTGATGAGCCGACCATCCAGCATAAGTTCACCGGCCGTCGCTGGGTGCAGCCCATTGACCATGCGAATCAGCGTAGATTTACCGCTGCCGGATAAGCCCATGACGACGAATACTTCGCCGGGAGTGATATCGAAGCTGGCATCGATAACCGCGGCGGTCAAGCCCTGGTCGCGAAGCTCTTCGCGGCTGGTCCCGTTCTGGAGAGCTGCTACAC
>NZ_JAPJNQ010000079.1 GCF_030826625.1 Corynebacterium sp.
ACTGGCGCTGAAGGACTTGCTGGTCACCACCGATGCGCCGACGACGGCGGCATCGAAAATGCTGGAAGGCTATCGCAGCCCGTACGATGCGACTGTGACTCGTCGACTACGCGAAGCCGGCATTCCGATTTTGGGCAAGACCAACTTGGATGAATTCGCGATGGGCTCGTCGAATGAAAACTCCGCCTACGGTCCGGTCCGCAACCCCTACGACACCACCCGCACTCCAGGTGGGTCTGGTGGCGGAACTGCTGCCGCTTTGGCTTCGGGGCAAGCACCACTGGGTATTGGTACCGACACCGGCGGCTCGATCCGCCAGCCGGCCGCGTTGACCAACACCGTCGGCGTGAAACCGACCTATGGCACGGTATCGCGCTACGGTTTGATCGCGGCTGCGTCCTCGCTGGATCAGGCTGGTCCGTGCGCTAACACGGTACTGGATACGGCATTGCTGCATGAGGTTATCGCAGGTCATGATCCACACGATGCCACCAGCGTTGATCAAGATGTTCCAGACGTGGTGGCTGCTGCACGCCAGGGTGCGAACGGTGACGTTTCTGGCTTGAAGGTCGGCGTCATCAAGCAATTCGAGCGTGATGGCTGGCAGTCCGGAGTGATGGAGCAGTACCACAAGAGCGTGCAGACTCTGGTGGATAATGGTGCTGAGGTCGTGGAAGTCGATTGCCCGCACTTCGACGATGCGTTGGCAGCGTATTACCTGATCATGCCATGCGAGGTGTCGTCGAACTTGGCGCGTTTCGATGGTATGCGTTACGGCAAACGCATTGGCGATGACGGTGAGAATTCGGCGAACGAAGTCATGGAGCTCTCCCGTGAGGCCGGCTTTGGCCCCGAGGTCAAGCGCCGCATCATGGTTGGTACTTATGCCTTGTCGGTCGGCTATTACGACGCCTACTACCTGCAAGCGCAGCGTATCCGCACGCTGGTGGCGCAGGATTTCGCGCGCGCCTACGAAAAAGTCGATGTCTTGGTTTCGCCAACGACGCCGACGACGGCCTTCCCGTTGGGCGAAAAGGTCGAAGACCCGACCGCCATGTACAACTTCGACTTGTGCACCTTGCCGTTGAACCTCGCTGGTGTGTGTGGTATGTCCGTGCCATCCGGCATGGCAGGCGACACCAATCTGCCAACGGGTCTGCAGATCATGGCACCAGCTTTCGCCGATGAACGCCTGTACCGGGTTGGTGCGGCATTCGAGGCTCTTAGCCGCAAGTAACACCCCGCCCGGAGGCGAGACAACCCCGGAGAGATACCCGGGTAAAGCTCAAGCCACGCACCCAGTCGTCATGAAACTATGACAGCGTTGATCATGAAACTATGACAGCGTTGACGGTGCGTGGCTTTTGTCTATCTATCTCTACGCCTGCGTTCGCCAGTCATGTTCGCTTATTTCAGCGCAGGATTACTTGCGATCAGAAAACGCGTAAGCTGCACCCGCAGTGGCTGCGGTGACCACGCCGACGGCTGGCCACGAACCGATCTTCTTAGCCAAAGGATGAGACAGCCCGAAAGCTGCCACGTAGCCGCCGAGCAGGCCAGCGGTGGTCGCGGGGTTGGTTTTAGCCGCCCAGGAGCGTGCTGCCCAGTATCCGGCAGCGCCAAGTACCACGCCACCGAGCGGGCGGACACCGGTCTGCACGGCAGTCAGGTATCCTCCCACCAAGCCGAAAGCAGCGGTGGTTGCAGTAGAGACTTCTTTCGGGGATTTCACATCGATAAGTGCCATGGGGATTAGTCTAGGCTCTGCAGACCCGCGTGCGCTAGGTTCCTGACAATACTGTGCGTTAGCAAACGTCGCTGTCCAATACTATGTGTTAGCAAACGTGCCGACGCTAGGATAGGCCAGGTGAATACCGCACCGGAACCGCAGCCAAAGCAACAGCCAAACGCTAGAGCAACTGTAACCGCGCCAGCTACGGAATCAATGGTATTGCCGGAGCCGCAGGCGTGGAAGGCCATGTTCGCCCTGTCGCTGGGGTTTTTCATGTCGTTGCTCGATCAAACCTTGATCGCGGTAGCTCTCCCGAGTATTCGCCGTGCATTCGATGCCACGCTTGCCGAAACCTTGTGGGTTTCTTCCGGATTTTTATTGTTCGTCGTCGTCCCGCTGCTGTTTACCGGCCGTTTGGGGGACAGGTTCGGGCAGCGCAGACTCTTCCGCATTGGAATTGCAGTATTCGTGCTCGGCGCATTTGCCTCGGCGTTCGCCCCAAGCATCGAATTGCTCATCGCGGCACGCTGCTTACAAGGCCTAGGTGCGTCGATCCAAATGCCACAGACGATGTCGGTAATCAACCGTGTTTTTGCCCGTGAACGTCGTGGTCGTGCACTCGGGGTGTGGGGGATTATCGGTTCCGTCGCCGCGATCACCGGCCCAGTGCTGGGCGGATTTTTGGTGCAATCAGCCTCGTGGCAGGCGGTATTTTTGATCCACGTGCCGCTCGGGATCGTGGCGATTATCTTGGCCACCATATGGGTGCCGCGCATGCCTACCTATGCCCGTCGGCTGGACCCGTTGTCTGTCTTGGTGTCGTTGGTCTCGATGCTGCTGATTGTCGGTGCGATCCAGCAAGCCCCCGACGCGGATTGGGTCTGGTGGGTCTGGCTTATGCTGGCTGCCGGAATCGTCGGCTTGTATGGCTTCATCAAGCTGCAACGCAGCGCGTCGGCACGCGGGGTAGAAGCAATGATCCCGTTGTTCCTATTCGATAATCACAATTACCGGCTGGGCATCATCATTATTTCCTGTATGGGCTTTATGGCGGCGTCTTTGATGTTGCCGATCATGCTGTGGTTGCAAGATGGACAAGGCCTCGATTCCGGTACCGCGGGATTGGTTATAGTGCCGATGGCGTTGAGCTCGCTGTTTGTTTCACCGATTGCGGGAATCATGGCGGATAATTTCCACCCACGCAACCTTGTGGTTGGCGGCTTTGCCGTGATGGTCATCGCCTGCGGGATGTGTTGGTGGATCATGGCTTTCGAGCACCCGGTGTGGTGGCTTTCGGTTGCCACGGCATTTTTGGGCGTCGGGCAGTCGTTTATCTGGGGGACGAATTCGGCGACGACGATGCGCGATGTCGAAGCGCCCATCATGGGTGCAGCCTCCGGGGTTTACAACACCTCCCGGCAGCTCGGCTCGGTCATGGGAGTGTCGATATTGTCGGCGCTAATGCAAGTTACCGTTGCCCATTCCGGTCTTGCCGTAGGTACCGCGAATACGGTGCTATTGCTCGTTGGGGTGTTGGCTATTGGTCTGGTGACCGCACTGTTTTATCGCAAGACGATTTAGCCTGTCTTAGTTGTCGGTATCGTGCTTCGGTTCGTGCCCCGCGGCGATGGTCAGACAAGAAAAAGCTGTCGTCACCACGCAAAACGCAACCATGTGTGCCCGGACATACCATGACAGGGCGGGCTTGCCTACAGTAGAAGCATGCGCATTGCCACATTGACATCGGGCGGTGACTGCCCGGGCCTGAACGCTGTGATCCGTGCAGTCGTTCGCACCGCGAATCAAGAACACGATTCCACAGTCGTCGGTTATCGCGACGGCTGGTTGGGGCTTCTCTACGATGATCGGGTCGATCTTTACGACGACGATGCCATCGACAAAATCCTCGTGCGCGGAGGGACCATCCTCGGTACCGGGCGGCTGCACCCGGAGATCTTTAAATCTAGCTTGGAAACCATCAAGGCTAATCTTGCCGACGCCCGGGTGGACGCCCTCATCGCGATTGGTGGGGAAGGAACCCTCAAAGGCGCCAAGTGGCTTGCCGATAATGGAATTCCTGTCATTGGCGTGCCCAAAACCATTGACAACGACGTGTTGGCCACCGATTACACCTTTGGTTTTGACAGCGCAGTAGCCGTAGCGACCGAAGCCATCGACCGGTTGCATGCCACCGCTGAGTCTCATCAACGCATCTTTATCGTCGAGGTGATGGGCCGCCACACCGGGTGGATCGCATTGCATGCCGGACTAGCTGGTGGTGCACACCACATCGTGATCCCCGAAGTTCCCTTCGACGTCAGCGAAATCACGAAGTCGATGGAACGGCGCTTCCAGATGGGCGAGAAATACGGGATCATCGTCGTCGCCGAAGGCGCACAACCGCGACCAGGCACGATGGCAGTCGATGATAAAGGTGTCGACGAGTTTGGCCACCGTCGCCTCGGGGGAATGGGCCAGCTCATCGGCGAAGAGATTTCGCGTTCGACTGGCTATGACGTTCGCACCACCGTATTGGGCCATGTGCAGCGCGGCGGTACGCCCACCGCGTTCGACCGAGTGCTCGCCAGCCGTTTTGGGGTGCATGCCACCCGCGCGGCACATCGGCGAGACTTCGGCACCTCGGTGGTGCTGAAAGGAGATACCATCGAGACAGTGCCGTTGGACGAGGTCGTCGCCAAACTGAAGACCGTACCGATGCGCCGCTACGAGATCGCGCAGGCGCTGTTCGGTTAAAGCTCACATTCCGGTCGGGCGGGGCAGGCACCGCCCAGTGCGCACAAACTCGCTTGCTGCTATTACCATAGTGGCTATGACTGCTGCGATGTATGACTTATTGGACTATGACGAGGTCCTCGAAAAGTACGACCCGGTGATGGGCCTGGAGGTCCACGTGGAATTGGGCACGGAAACCAAGATGTTTTCGGCCTCCTCGGCGCACTTCGGTGATGAGCCGAACTCAAACGTCGACCCAGTTTCCTTGGGTTTACCAGGCGCACTGCCGGTCGTGAATGCGAAGGGCGTGGAGTGGGCGATCAAGATCGGTTTGGCTCTCAACTGCCAGATTGCTGAATCCTCGCGCTTTGCCCGCAAGAATTATTTTTATCCCGACCAGCCGAAAAACTACCAAATCTCGCAGTACGACGAGCCCATCGCCTTCGATGGCTACCTCGATGTCGTGCTGGACGACGGCACCGAGTGGCGCGTAGAGATCGAGCGTGCGCACATGGAAGAAGATACCGGTAAGCTCACCCACCTGGGCGGCGTGGATGGCCGCATCCATGGCGCTACCGCCTCGCTGGTCGATTACAACCGTGCCGGCATCCCGCTGATTGAGATCGTGACGAAGCCGATCGTCGGTGCCGGTGAGCGCGCACCTGAGGTAGCGCGTGCCTATGTCACTGCTTTGCGTGAACTGGTCGCAGCACTTGGGGTCTCTGACGCGCGTATGGATCAAGGATCGATGCGTGTGGATTCCAACCTGTCGTTGCGCCCGAAGGGCACCGAAGAATTCGGCACCCGCACGGAGACGAAGAATATTAACTCGTTGAAATCCGTAGAACAAGCGGTGCGTTTCGAGATGCAGCGCCAGGCATATGCACTGGAAAACGGTGAAGAAATCGCGCTGGAAACTCGCCACTACCAAGAATCGGATGGATCAACCTCTAAGGGACGTCCGAAAGAAACGGCTGAGGATTACCGCTATTTCAACGACCCAGATCTGCCACCGGTTTCTGCTCCGCGCGAGTGGGTAGAAGAGATCGCGCAGACTCTGCCGGAGATGCCGTGGATTCGCCGTGCTCGTATTCAGGAAGAATGGGGCCTGAAAGATAAGGAAATGCGCGACCTGGTCAACGCTGGCGCGCTGGACCTAATTATCGAAACCACTGAACACGGTGCGAGCGCAGACGAAGCACGCGCGTGGTGGGTGTCCTATTTGTCAGGAAAAGCAAACGAGCGCGGCGTGGAGCTTGCCGGCCTGGAAATCACCCCGGCACAGGTTGCTCGTGTTGTCGAACTAGTCAAGGAAGGCAAGCTGACCACCAAGCTCGGACGGAAGGCCGTCGATGGCGTGCTGGAAGGCGAAGGCGATGTCGATGAGGTCGTCGCCAAGCGTGGCCTGGAGGTCGTGCGCGATGATGGCGCAATCGAAAAAGCGGTGGATGATGCGCTTGCTGCCAACCCGGATATCGTCGAAAAGTATCGCGCAGGAAACACGAAAGTGACTGGTGCCATCGTCGGTGCGGTGATGAAGGCTACGCAAGGCAAGGCAGACCCAGGTCAAGTCAACAAATTGATTGCGAAAAAGCTCGCAGAATAAGCGCTGGGCAATACTTTTTGACCTAATGCGTGTAGTGTGGTGCCGTTGAATTTTCGAACTAAGTTTGCATAGTCAAAGAAAGAGCGATAATTACGGTGTCCTACGTACGTATTACAGGCATTGCCTTGTCCTTTGTGGGCCTCGTGGTCGGTGCGGGTTTCGCTACCGGCCGTGAGGTCGTGCAGTATTTCTCGTCCTATGGAATGTGGGGGCTGGCGGGTGCCGCGGTCGCCGGCATTGTGATGGCGCTCGCTGGTACCGTGTTCCTGCAATTGGGTAGTTATTTCCACGCTCGTGAGCACCGCTTGGTGTTTAAGCGCACGACGCACCCAATTGTGTCCTTACTTTTGGACATCTCAGTGGTCATCACGTTGTTCTCGATTGGTTTCGTGATGCTCGCCGGTGCTGGTTCCAACCTGGAGCAGCAATTCGGGTGGCAGCCGTGGATCGGTTCCACGATCATGTTGGGGCTCGTTCTGGTAGCCGGCATGCTGGATGTCAACAAGGTCTCCCGCATCATTGGTTTGCTCACTCCACTGATCATCATCGCGATTCTTGCAGTGGCCGTTTACACTTTCGTGAACTGGCCAGATGATGTGAACTTGGTTGCGCAGCGTTCTGAAGAAATTGAAAGCCCGATCAGCAACTGGTTGCTCTCTGCACTGAACTACAACGGTCTGGCATTGATCCTGGCTGTGTCCATGACGCTGGTTATCGGTGGCGATTACCTCGACCCTCGCGAGGCCGGTTGGGGCGGATTGTTCGGAGGCATTGCCTACGCCATCATGTTGGTTTTGGCCACTATGGCGATGCTGTTCAACGCCGAGCTGATTGATGGAACCTCGATTCCGATGCTCACGCTGGTCGATGACATCAATGAGAACTTGGGCCTGATTATGGCTCTGGTGATCTTCGCGATGGTCTTCAACACCGCGATTGGTATGTTCTACGCACTGGGTAAGCGCCTGTCTTCTGGTCGCGAGCACCAGTACCGCATCATCTTCATCGTTGGTACCTTGCTTGGCTTCGCCGTCAGCTTCATCGGCTTCGACGTTCTTATGGAATTTGTTTACCCAGTACTGGGCTACATGGGCATGTTCATGGTTGTCGTATTGGTCGGTGCTTGGGTTAAGTCTTTCTCCCGAATTCGGGACGAAGCTACCAAGCGCGCCCGCCTGCGTCAGCTGATGTATCTCTCGCTGCACCCAGACAAGGAGCTGGAACGCAAGCACAACGAGGAAATGCAGAAGTTGGTTGCAGAGTCTAACTTGGGCGATAAGGAGCTCTACAACTACGTTTCTGATGAGGTTGCCACCCAGCTGGACGAAGACGATGACGTCGATTTCACCATTGGTGAAGACTATAAGTTGCTTGCCGACGAGCACCAGCTGGATGCCAAGGAAGAAAAGAAGGCTGAAACCTATGCGGATTCCAGCGCCCAGGATTCCGTGCGTCCTGATGATGAAACGCCTTCCGAAAAAGAAGAAAAGAAGCAGCAGACTGACTAGTTTGTTGGCTAGTTAGCCACCTACTGTCGGCTAGCTCGTGCGCTTTGGCGCGTATCGGTAGACTGCACGACAAACGCCCTGTGGAGAGAATTCTCCACAGGGCGTTTGCTATTGGCATTTGCCTGCCGAGCGAGCTATGTCAGCGATTGGCAGGCTGAACCCGCGATAGCCTTAGTTTAAATAGCCTTAGTCTAAATCGAACAACTCGCGTTGGCTCTGGGTAGGGTTTTTTAGCTGCTCAGCTCGCGGCAAACGCCCAGGTAATGTTGTTCCCGCCGCGAACGGCGAGCCTGGAAGGTGTTCGCGCCCGTGCGGTGCTGCCAAACTAGATACATCTGGGCCCTGTGGAACAACCTGCGTGGGATTGATTTCTCGGTGCACAATGTAATAGTGCTGTTTGATCTCGGTGAAATCGGTAGTGTCACCGAAGCCGGGGGTCTGGAATAACTCACGCAGATAGCCAGAAACATTCGGCATCTCGCTGATCTTGTTGCGGTTGGTCTTGAAGTGGCCGTGATAGACGGCATCAAATCGAATCAGGGTGGTGTAGGCTCGGATATCGGTTTCCGTGATGTGCTCTCCCATGATGAACCGGCGGGTAGCAAGCCGCTGTTCTAGCCAATCGAGTGCTTCGAAAACATCCGCGTAGGCTTCGTCGTAAGCTTCTTGGGCGGCTGCGAAACCGCAGCGGTAGACGCCATTATTAAGCTTTTTGAAGATGAATTCGTTGATTTCTTCCATCTCTTCCGTCTTATCTTCTTCGGGCAAGAGATTTGGTGCGCCGGGGCGGTGATATTGCTTCCACTCGGTTTGAAAATCCCGCACCATGCTAGAGAAATCATTGCTCACGACCTGCCCGCTGGATTCTTCCACGAGCGCGGGCACGGTAATGCCGCGCGGATAATCTGGGAATCGCGCGAAATAGGCGTCCTGCAAGCGCGGAATTTTTAGGATCGGATCAAGGTGGCCGGGGTCAAGGTCAAAGGTCCATGATCGCTTGTCGTGGGTAGGGCCAGCTAGCGCCAACGATATGACATCTTCGAGACCGAGCAATCGGCGCACAATCACTGCTCTATGCGCCCACGGGCATGCACGCGCGGCTACTAATCGATAGCGGTGCGGTTGTACTGGCCAATGGAATGTGTCGTTGGCAGCCGGTTCTGGCTTATCGCTTGTGATATCGGCGGTAATGCGGTCAGCGATGTAGTTGGTGTCCCGTTCAAACGAGCCGCTGGTTGCGGCGTTTTGGGGATCTCCTGTCCAGTCGTCTGGCTGGGAGGAGGTTTGAGCACTTGTGTCAGAAGCGTCTGTGCTGGGCATTGGTGATCATCCTGTTCGTATTGTGCAATGCGATTGTCGCGAAGCGCACCGCGTGCGCTGAACTATCTATATGACATATCAACTATACCAGTGTGGGTCTCGTTGTTGGTGTGCTCGATGCAGACATGACCGCTAATCCAGCGATTGCGCTGTGTTAATGTGTGTTGATTATGTGTGCTGCTAGAAAATTTACGGCTGCCGCGATCGCCAGCGTAGCTGCGATTGTGCTCGCCGGTTGTATGGATTTAGAAACTGGAACCGCAGCAGGTTCGGGTACCTCCACCGTGTCAACGACCGTGACGACCACCCTCAGTGTGGCGGCCACAGAGCAGTCGTCGGCGCAATCTTCGGAGCCGAAGTCGGCTACAGCACAAGATGAGCACAAGAAATTTCCGCATGCGCAGCCGGGAGTCTATACCGACGATAGCCTCGATTATCGTGGCATGCACCAGGCCCTGGAGATCAAAGGACGTGCGCCTAATTCTGGATACGAACGGGATCTGTTTGGACCTGCCTGGTCCGATGATGTCAATGTAGACGGCGGACGTAATGGCTGCGATACGCGCAACGACATTCTGCAACGCGACCTCGCCGATATTTCCGTTCGCAATGGCACGCATGGTTGTCTGGTAGAAAGCGGCAGCTTCGTCAGCCCTTATTCAGGTGAAAACATCGATTTCCGCCGGGGTGACAACCAGGTTGATATCGAACACGTGGTTGCGCTTGGTGACGCTTGGGTAAAAGGTGCTTTCCAGTGGGATGAAGCTAAGCGTCGTGATTTTGCCAATGATCCCATCAATCTTTTAGCCGTCGACGCCTCGAATAATCGTGCCAAAGGAGCGGCCGATGCTGCTACCTGGCTGCCACCGCACAAGCCGTTTCGCTGTGATTATGGCCGGATTCAAGTGCACGTGAAATACGTCTATGATCTCTGGACCACTGAGGC
>NZ_JAPJNQ010000080.1:0-6143 GCF_030826625.1 Corynebacterium sp.
GCTCACGATTAACATAAGTGCCGTTTAACGATCCGACGTCGACTACTTCGAATTCACCGTTGTTCAAACGGAATTCTGCATGGCGACGTGACACTGTGACATCATCCAAGAAAATGTCCGCTTCTGGGTGGCGACCAGCAGTCGTGGTTTCTTGATCAAGCAAGAACCGTGCACCCGCATTTGGGCCACGCTTAACCACCAGCAACGCCACGCCTTCGGCAAGATTGTCAGTGTTTTCTGCTACGGAAGCGGAACCGGCATTGGATTCCATCTCTTTAATTAAATCCGCACGGAAGACTGAGGTCGTCTCCGCTTGTTGCTCCGGAGTACCGGTGTTTTCGCTCATGATCTTTCCTCCGCATCCTCGGAAATATTGTCGTTGTTAATCCATCATAGCGCCTAACGCGAAGCGACGAGAGTCGATGCGTGAATCTGTGCTTCGAAAAACAAACAAAATGCCATGAATGTGATTAAGCGATTTAACGGAATAAATTGCCAATGCCTGATAGTGCGGAATTACCAGATCCCGCCAACGGGTTATCAGAGACCATGTATGTCCACGTCGCCGATGGTCGAGCCAGGCCATCGTCGGCAAGATGGGCCCCCTCACTATCGATGGTAACCTCACAGAAACTCTTGCGTGCAGCTTCGACTCCCCGACGCACGATTTCTTTGAACTCCCGCACGGCAATTCGGTGATATTCATCAACCGGTGTCTCTCGGGCAATCGCACGCAAATGGATTGATTCACGAACATCGTCCATGTGCTCGAGGTGATCCGCCCATGCTAAATCCAGGTGATAGAGCATGATTTCTTTGCTGGCAGCGACTAAAACCTCATGGTCAATACCTGCCTGTCGTAGCTGCTCAGCGCGCTCTGGCTCATACTCTGCTAGTTCTTCCCAAGCTCTGGCCGTATCCAACAAT
The DNA here is from genome assembly GCF_030826625.1 of Corynebacterium sp. GTDB lineage: Bacteria > Actinomycetota > Actinomycetes > Mycobacteriales > Mycobacteriaceae > Corynebacterium. The sequence continues at coordinate 928 of NZ_JAPJNQ010000080.1, forward strand.
GTGGTGCGGCGTTCGTCGATGATCACGCGTTGATCCGCCAACAATTTGTTGTACTTCCAGGTCTGGCTATGGATCTCCAGCAGCTGAGCTTCAGTCACCCGCTGGCAGTGAGCGATGAAATCCACGATCCGTGGCGAATCAATCCGACCATGCTCATCCGGCCGGGCTTCAACCGATTCGCCTGCCCCACCAGTAACCACCACGTCATCTTCCAAAGACACGAAAAACAGGCTCAAGCCGGGATCCCCCTGTCGACCTGCACGTCCACGCAGCTGGTTATCCAGCCGCGAGCTGCGATGCCGGGTGGTTCCCAATACGGCTAAGCCACCTGCTTGCTTCACCTCGTCGTAATACTCGCCATCAGTACCACCCAGTTTGATATCGGTACCGCGACCAGCCATTTGCGTCGATACAGTCACGCGACCTGGCATACCAGCTTCGGCGACGATGGCTGCTTCCTCGGCGTCATTTTTCGCGTTCAACACTCGCGCGTGGATCCCTCGCTGCGCTAATGCTTCTTCCAGGCTCTCCGATTCCGCCACGTCTTGCGTGCCGATCAGCACCGGCTGGTTCTGCGCGTGCAACAATGCGATTTCTTCAACCAACGCCTGATTTTTCTCCGCGATCGTGGCATAGATGTGGTCGGCCTCGTCGAAACGCTGCACCGGCTTATTGGGTGCGATCTCTGAAACATACAGCCCATAGAACTCACGCAGCTGGTCGGTGGCTTCTACCGCGGTGCCAGTCATCCCACACAGTTGCGGATAGCGACGCATTAGCTCCTGAATGGTCAGAGTGTCTAGGATGCGACCGCCCTCTGTAACCTTCAGGCCTTCTTTTTCTTCCACCGCTGCTTGCAGCCCGTCGGGCCAACGTTGCAGGTCTGCGATGCGGCCTTTCGAAGTGTCAATCAGCTTAATCTCACCATCGTGTACCAGATAATGAATGTCGCGAATCAACAGCGCTTTCGCGTGCAGCGCAAGGTTAACCCGCACGAGCGTGGCGCCAATGTGTTCGTCGCTATACAACGACTCGATGCCGAGGTATCGCTCTACCCGCGCTGCACCCTCATCAGTGAGGAAAACGTTACGGCCATCCGCATCGATGGTGTAATCGCGTTCGGCCTGCAGTTGCGCGACCACCGAGGTCACACGAGCATCGGTGGCTTGATCCGGGCGCGTGCCGGCAAGCACGAGCGGCACGAGCGCTTCGTCGACAAGCACGGAATCGGCCTCGTCAACCAAAGCGACCTCTGCCTGTTGGAATACAGCCTGATCACGAGAGCTAATTTGGTTATCTCGCAGCACATCAAAGCCAAGCTCTTTGACCGGGGCATAAACCACATCGGCGCCATATGCTCGTCGACGCTGCTCAGCCGTCATAGATTCTGTCACCGCGGCAACAACCAACCCGAAGCTTTCTACTAGCGGACGCATCCACTCGGCATCGCGGCGTGCCAAATAATCATTCACCGTCACGACGTGCACACGCTTACCGCTGAGTGCTAACCCCGTCGCGGCCATTGCGCCGACCAAGGTCTTGCCTTCACCAGTAGCCATGTGGATGACATCGCCGCTGAGCAAGCGCAAGACCGCTTGAGATTGCACATCGAACGGACGCAGTCCCAAATGCCGTGAACTTGCAGTCGCCAATACTGCTAAAAACGTCGACTTATCAGCAATTTCACCTTTGGCATCTATGGTGGCACGAGCTCGCTCAGCAAGTTCAGCATCGCTCAAGGCCTCCAAATCAGCTGCCTGCTGCTGGGCCTGGTCGACGATTTTTCGGGACTGCTTTTCGTGTTTCGCCGATTTTGCGCCCAGCGCGTTCCAGAACCAGTCAAATTTTGCCACGCTCGTTCAACACCCTTTCGGTCGTGAAATAACAAATACCCAGTCTACTGACTGTCTGCTCTACAAGATCTACTGTGCTGAATATGCACCAAACCCAGCGATTACGGATTCTAGGATCCGGGACGGCCCGGGATGCGGAAGAAGTCCAAAATTTTATCGGTAGCGAAGTTCTCCGGCATCGCATCCGTGCGGTTTCCGCTATAGCCAGGCCAGGTATGTCGCCCACCGTTGATGCGAATATGATCGACCGGCGCCACACAATCACGGTAGATAGTACGTTCTGCACCACCGATTAACCGCTGGTGCTCTACATTGCCCCGACAGTGATTGCGTTGGGCTGCCACGTCCATGATTTCGGGAACAGACAGGAATTTTGTATCGTGGCGTTTTCCGCCGCTATAACTGACCACTTGATCGTCGGTGCCGTGAATATCGAGATGTCCGACGGTGCCAGGATCACAGTTTTCAACAACCTTGCTGTAATAAGCCGCTGAGACGGTAGCGATAGCCGCGAACTGCGCGGGGCGCTGGCAGGCAAGATATTGTGCGAAGCCACCACCATTCGAAAAGCCAACGGCATACAGCTGGCTATCATCGATCGCCCAGGTACGCCGCGCAGAATTGATGATCTCGTCAACAAACTGCAGGTCTTCTTCCCCACTCGCAGTCGCATACGGGGCAGGCGCCCAGGACTTTTTATCTGCATTCGGCGGCCGACTCGGGGCACCGTCAGGATAGATGGAGATCGCCTGTGCGGCATCAAAATGCGTGGCGGTTGCCATGGCTTGCCCGTTTTGTCCCCACCCATGGAATGTCAGAATCAGCGGCCAAACTTGACTGGGATCGTAGTTTTCCGGCAGATGCACTAAATAACTGCGCCCACTCGGCAGGTTGATGCGAGTGGTCTCGCCAGGCAGTGCCCCCGCGACGGGTGCACCTGTCGGGTGTGGAAACGCCAACATTTCGCGGCCCAAGGCCTGGGCGTGCTCATCTCCGGTGGCTGCAGATTGCGAGGTGGATTCGTCGGCTTCCAGCAAACTGCAACTGCTCACGCAAACCGCAAGTACGCTGAATGCACCTACGATGTACTTGCGCACGTACCGGGGTGTGCCTGCCATACCTCTCGCTCTTTCTACCTTTCCTGCTTTTCTGCGCTAACAACCAAACCCATTTTGACCTAAAACCAAAGTGTGGCTTAACGACCAACACTCCAAGCCTGCCACAGCTCAGTATAGCGACCACCGGCAGCAACCAACTCGTCATGCGCACCTTGTTCAATCACTTTGCCGCCATCCATCACGACGACGCAATCAGCCTGCGCGGCCTGGTCCAACCGATGCGCCACGATAATCGCCGTGCGCCCCGCAGTCACCGCAGCAGCACCAGCTTCCAGCTCTCCCGCACCGACCGATCCAGCCTCAGCAGTGGCCTCATCCATGATCACCAACGACGGGTCTGCCAACAACACCCGCGCCAGCGCCAGCTGTTGAGCTTCCACCGGCCCCAACTGTTGCCCACGCGCGCCAACCTCGGTATCCAAACCGTCGGCAAGCTCGTCAAACCACCCGGCTTCAACCGTTTCCAGAGCCACAAGCAGCTCGGCATCCGAGGCATCTGGACGCGCCAAGGTGAGATCCTCGCGCAACGTACCAGAAAAGACGTAGACATCTTGCGAGACCATCGCCAAACGCCCCACCCGTTCACGGTCAGACAGCTCAGCAACCTCGGTGCCGTCGACAAGCACCGCACCCGAATCCGGTACCCGCAAGCCAGCCACTAACGCCGCCAACGTGGTTTTCCCGGCACCAGAAGCACCGACCACAGCAACCGTCGCACCAGCAGGGATATCGAGGCTCACCTGGTCGACTGCCAACTGCGCAGGCTCTGCGTTGGCCGTGGAATAACCGCCAGTGGAATAACCGAAAGACACATTCTTGACGACGACCTCACCGCGCGCAGGCCCAGCGCCTGCATCCGGCACCGGCCGCGGCGGACGAGCAATCACTCCCGCAATACGGCTCAACGACGCATACCCGGCTTGTACCGTGTCCAGCACCCGCATCAACGCCATGATCGGGCCACGCAAGCGAATCAACATCAACAACGCAGCGGTCACCGCACCCACGGTCAACACCCCACGGTCGACGACAAAAAAGCCCACCAGCAGGCCGCCGAACAGCAGTAAAAACTCAGCCAGCCACACCCACAGGCTCAGCGTCATCATCGTCCGCCGCGCAGAATACCCATAGGTCACAACATCGGTAGAAGTTTCATGCACGCGCTGGTGCATCGCCTCTTCCCAGCCATAAGCGCGCACCGTCGGTCCACCATGAATAGCCTCCAACACGCGTCGGGCACGTTGCGCCATCGATTCTCGTTGGGCGACATACCTGGCAGGCGCTACCTGCAAATAACGCCGCACCGAGAGCCAATAGATCGGCGCCACCACCACGATGACCGCGATAAACTGCCAGTCGATCGCCAATAACGCGATCGCGGTCGCAATCACCATGAACACTGATTTCGACAACACCGGCACGGTCTCGCTCACCGCAGCCGACAGCTCTGCGACATCGTCAGTCGCCCGCGAGACCAAATCCCCGGAACCGGCAGCTTCCACCTCATGGGCAGGCAAACGCAGCGCAGTACCCACCATGGTTTCACGCAGATTCGAAATCACGCGCTCAATTAATTTTCCAATGACGTAGAGCCCACCCGCAGAAAGCACCGCAGAAGCCAGCGCCAAAACCACCAGCCACACCGCGATCATCATGATGCTGCCATCATCAGCAACGACCTCATCGACGATGCGCCCCAACTGCCGCGGCACCAAAACGTTGGCAAACGCGCCGGTGGTGAGCAAGAACATCGCCAGCCAAAACTCACGACGCGCTCCGGGGATACGACGAATCTGCGTGGCGACGATGCGACGCACGGTAGAAAACGACGCCGTCGGAAACCGAGCTGGATTCGCCGCAGCCGTGTCCGCTGCGCCCCTGTCCGGTGCGCTGTCTCGTGGTTGCGGTTGCGAACTCATCATGCCTCCTGGCCTGTGCTGTCACTGGTGACGACATAATCAGCAACATCGCGCCACGCCGGCGAGGAGCTATACACCACCGTCGTCATCCCGCGCCGGGCTTGCGCCACGCGTTGGGCGATGGTGTGCTCGGTAACTGAATCGACCGCCGTGGTGGGGTTATCCAGAATCAACACCTCGGCCTCACGCGCAATCGCTCGTGCCAAAGCAACGCGCTGGCGTTGTCCACCAGATAAATCGCCGTCCTCGTCGCCGACTCGTCGTTGCGCGCCACCAGGAATATCGTCGGCTGCAGCAACCTCCAGAGCTTTGGCGACGCGTTGGCT
>NZ_JAPJNQ010000080.1:6153-9838 GCF_030826625.1 Corynebacterium sp.
CGCGAATCCGCACTGGGTTCCACAATATTATCCGCGATCGAACCACTAAACAGCTGCGCATCATGGGGTGCAACCAACACTTTTTCGCGCGGCAGTAATTCAAGGCCTTCTGGAACAGAAGCTTCGATCACGTTCACGCACCCTTGGCGCGGGCGCGCAATCTCCGGGAACAGCTCCCAGTTAATTACCGCGTGTGATTCCGGCCGGGCATAGGGAGCGGCAAGCACCGAGCAGATCCTGCTGGCTGAGCCTTGCGCAGTCGCCCATTTCGAGGCGATGTTTTTGCCCAACATCGTCATCGGCGTGATGATAAATTGCGTCAGCCCTATCACGGTGATTAATTCACCGACGCTGATGACGTCGTCAAGCGCCAACCAACCAGCGGCGATACCGATGACGATGATGTAGACCGAGCCAATGGTTTCAGTGATCGCATCCAAAACCGAACGCGCCCCGTGAGCACGCACGGTGGCGGCGTAGGCGTCGTCAGAAACTTTCTGATAACGGGTATAGACCGTATCGACAGCACCAATGCCTTTGAGCACCCGCAGCCCGTGCACCACGTCGGTCGCGGTGGCTGCAGCCTGGGCAAGCCAATGCTGCCGGCTGCCGGAACGGCGCCGCAACGGCCCAGAGGCAGAAACCGAAATCCACACCATGATCGGCCCACCAACCAACACCGCGATCCCCAACGGTACGTTGATAACCGTGACCATCACCCCGACATAAATGATCGAGGCGAACTCCGCGAACGGAAACACGGCCATCAGCACAGCATCGGCGATGCGCTGGGTGTCGCTCGAGGCGATGGATAATAATTCGCCCGCGGTACGACGCTGCCCGCCCAACCCACGGGGATGCGTAACCCGGTCAGTAACCGCCATACGCAGCGAGTGCCCTGTGCACAGCATCGCCAAGGCGAAGTATTTGCGCCCAAACCAACCACACATCGCGTGCACCACGAAGGTCGCCGCCAGAACCGCCAACCACCACAGCAGCGCAGGTAGCTCGCCGCTGGCGACTGCATCGTCAATCGCGCGGCCCACGATCACGGGAGTAAGACCGGTGCACAGAAACATGATCACCGTGGCAACCGCAGCCGGGATGGTCAACCGATGGTACAAAAAGATGGTTTTGAGCAGCCAAAACCGCTCGTTCGGTGCAGGTATTGGTGGTTCCTCATTGCCGGGAAGCTGCGCGGCCGGGGTTACGTCCAACTCCGCGCTGTGCTGCGTTTGCGCATTGCGTGTATTAGTTTGTGTACCGATGACTTCTCCTGTGTTTTTCAAGGCATCTGCGAAAACGAACCCCACCTTCGCTAACGCAGATTTACGCCGCGCCGCCGGTGGGGCTTTTTCTGCTGCCTCATACGACGCGATTCGCCCCGGCTATCCCGCAGCAGTGGCACGCCTAGCCACGCCCGATGGAACCCCCGGCACCGTCGTCGACGGCGGCGCAGGAACTGGTCAATTGAGCAGGGCTCTCGTTGGGCTCGGACATCAAGTCTACGCTTTCGATCCTTCCGCGGGCATGTGCCGATTCCTCGCAGACAACACAGACTTATCGACGTGGCAAGCGAGCGCCGAGGCAACCGGGCTGGCAGACCATGCGGTTGATTGTTTGAGCTACGCCCAAGCCTGGCACTGGTTTGATATACCGGCTGCCAGCCGCGAAGCAGATCGTGTGGTGCGTCCGGGTGGGCGGTTGCTACTGGTGTGGAATACCTTGGATGTTTCCCGTCCCGAGATTTTGCGGCTGGCACGCATCATGCATTCCGGTGATATCCAACCCGCCGGATTTTTCCCGACGGTCGCCGCACCGTGGAAGCTCATAGATACCCTGCGCACAACGATGCACCAAGAACTCACTGTCGCCGGGGTGCACGAGTTGATGCATTCACGCAGCTATTGGCAGCGCGCAAACCAGCGCATCCGCAACCGGCTGACGGGCAACCTGGACTGGTACCTGCTGGATTTCTGGGAGAAATCACGCACCGATACCATCGCGCTTCCCTATCGCACCGACGCTTTTGTCTACGAGCGCGACGCAAGTGAGCGCGACTAAGCTGCTTTCGCGATAGTCGCGCTCGCTGTTAGTGCGGTTGTGCTGCTCCACCGGGGCGTGCAGCCACCGCCGCATTATTTCCGCTTGGTTTTGCGCTCGCGCACACGAACGGCGATGCGCACCGGCGTGCCGTGGAAACCAAAGCGCTCGCGGAATTTGCGCTCCAGGTAACGGCGGTACCCGGCATCCAAAAAACCGGTAGTAAACAGCACGATCGTGGGCGGCTGGGTGCCTGCTTGGGTGGCGAACAGCACCTTCGGCAGGCGGTTGTTTTTCATCGGCGGTGGGTTGGCGGCGATCGCCTCGCGGATCCAGTTGTTGAGCTGGCCCGTCGTCACGCGCTTGTCCCAGCTTTCCAGGGCAGCGATCATGGCTGGCTCCAGTTTGTTGAGCGCGCGGCCGGTTTTCGCCGAAATATTCACCCGGGTTGCCCACGGGATGTGGCGCAGCTGCTCGTCCATTTCGCGTTCCAGCAAAAAGCGGCGCTCTTCTTCCATCAAGTCCCACTTGTTCAGCGCCAGCACCAAGGCTTTGCCAGATTCCAGGACCATTGCTAAAACGCGTTGATCTTGTTCGCTGATTGGCTCGGAGGCATCCACCAGCAGCACGCAGACCTCGGCAGCATCGATCACCCCGCGGGTGCGCAGGGAGGCATAATACTCATGACCCTGCGCGTTTTTCACCTTCTTGCGCAACCCGGCGGTGTCGATAAACCGCCACATCTGCTCATCCAGCTGCACCAACGAGTCGACGGGATCGACCGTGGTACCAGCGACGTTATCGACCACCGAGCGTTCTTCGTTGGCGAATTTATTCAGCAGCGAGGACTTGCCAACGTTCGGCTTGCCCACCAGCGCAACTTTGCGCGGGCCGGAGGTAATCGAGGTCTGGCGCGGGGTTTCTGGGAACACCCGCAGCATCTCGTCGAGCACGTCGGCAGCACCGTGGCCATGCAGCGCCGAGACCGGCCATGGATCACCCAAGCCGAGGCTGTAGAACATCGCCAGATCAGCGTATTGCTGCGGTGAGTCGAATTTATTCGCCACCAACAGCACTGGCACGTTCGAGCGCTGCAGTTTCCGGGCCATCACCACATCGGTCTCGGTCGCGCCAACGCGGGTATCCACGACGAAGATGATCACATCAGCGGTATCCATGGCGACTTCAGCCTGCCGCGCGATGTGCGCGTTCAGGCCTTTGACGTTGGAATCCCAGCCGCCGGTGTCTTGCACCCAGAAGCGTTGGTTTGCCCATTCCGCGAGATAAGAGTTGCGGTCGCGGGTAACGCCCGGGACATCTTCGACGACGGCTTCGCGGCGCCCCAAAAAACGGTTCGTCAGCGAGGACTTACCGACGTTCGGGCGACCGACGATCGCTACCGTGCACAGGGCTTCTTCTACCTGGGTGCCACCCAGGGTAGAAAGGAATTCCTCTTCCAGTGCATCCCAGTCTGGTTCGCCAGCGCCGGTGCCTGCATCATCGCCACCAGCAAACGCGGCGGAAAATTCTGCATCATCGAAATCGTCGCCGGTGTAATCGCGGTATTCCGTTGCCAAATCATCGGGATCATCCGGATTACCCGAATCGGTCAAGTCCACACCCTGGATAATATCGATGATGC
>NZ_JAPJNQ010000081.1 GCF_030826625.1 Corynebacterium sp.
GGTGTTTATCCCGCAAGATTCCGCTGATCCTGAGTGGGTACGTGGCGGCAGCGCGATGGTCATACGCAGAATTCGGATGAATCTAGATACCTGGGAGAAATTGGATCGCGGGTCACGCGAAAATGCCATGGGCCGCAAACTAGATTCTGGGGCGCCGTTGACTGGTAACGACGAACACGATGATCCGGATTTTTCTGCGCGCGATAAATTTGGGCTACCCGTCATCGATCCCACTAGCCATATTGCTCGGGCACATCACCCGGAGGATAAGCCTGAACAGAAAATCCTCCGCCGTCCGTTTAGCTACGACTTGCCCCCAGAACCGGGTGATGGTCAACTTTCGAATTCCGGATTGATTTTTATCTGCTACCAGCAGGATCCGCGTAAACAGTTTATTCCCATCCAGCAGCGATTGGATGAGGTAGACCGTTTGAATGAGTGGATTACACATATCGGTTCTTCTGTGTGGGCAATCCCACCAGGTACCGATGCAGAAGGCCATGCACGCGATGAATATTGGGGACAATCACTCCTTGAATCCTGAAGAGTATAGGTTAGTTCTGAGTTGTTTTTACGTTCTATTTCATCCGCTGGCATGGATGGGATGAGAGTTAGTGGGCCTAGCTATGGTGAGTGTGTACCGAAGCGCTAAAATGGCGCAGTAACTAGTTTTCTCAGGCTGCGGCCAGGTATGCCGCAGCCTATGAGCGCAAAGGAGCGCACCCTTTCATGGTCCATGCACTTGAGCCACTGGCAAACCCAACTGAATCTTTCCGCGTCACCGCTGGCACCGCAGTTGGCACCGCGATGAAAGACTTGGGGTACCCGAATAAAGGGCCTGAAGCTGTTGTCTGTGTGCAAGACACCGAAGGCACGTTAAAAGACCTCAGTCACGTGCCCGAAAAAGATGGTGATTTTTTCCCTGTCATTGCGGGTTCTGAGGCAGGTCGCGGAGTGATTCGGCATTCGTGCGCACATGTGTTGGCGCAAGCCGTACAAAAAGAATTCCCAGGTACCAAACTTGGAATCGGCCCCGCAATTGATAATGGCTTCTACTACGATTTCCAAGTGGCGGAGCCATTCACGCCGGACGATCTGAAGAAGATCGAAAAGCGGATGAAGAAGATCATCAAGACCGGTCAGCGGTTCGCGCGGGGCGTTTTCTCCGATACCGACGCAGCGGAAAAAGCGCTTGCCGACGAGCCATTCAAGCTCGAGCTTGTTGCCGATAAAGGTAATGTCGACCCGGATTCTGACGAGGCAACGGAAGTCGGCGCGGGTGAGCTGACCTATTACGACAATCTCAATCCGCGCACTGGTGATGTTGAGTGGTCAGATCTTTGTCGTGGGCCGCATATCCCGACGACGAAATATATCCCAGCATTCAGTCTCACTCGTGCGTCTGCTGCTTATTGGCGTGGTGATCAGTCACAAGCAGACCTGCAACGTGTCTATGGCACCGCCTGGGAGTCCCCGGAGGCTCTTGAGGCTTATCAAACGATGCTGGAAGAAGCCGAAAAGCGTGATCACCGTCGCCTTGGTGCAGAGCTCGACCTTTTCTCATTCCCTGACGAAATTGGTTCGGGCTTTCCTGTGTTCCATCCGAACGGCGCGACCGTGCGCATGGAAATGGAGGAATTTTCTCGCAAACGGCATATCGCTGCGGGCTATTCGTTCGTCAATACTCCGCACTTAACCAAGGGCGATTTATTCCGTAAATCCGGGCACTTAGATTTTTACGCTGAGGGAATGTTCCCTCCGATGCAACTCGATGGCGAATTCGACGCTGAGGGCAACGTCACGAAGCCAGCCCAGGATTACTATGCCAAGCCGATGAATTGTCCGATGCACAACTTGATTTTCGCTTCGCGTGGTCGTTCCTACCGTGAATTGCCGTTGCGGCTTTTCGAGTTCGGTACTGTTTACCGCTATGAAAAGTCGGGAGTAGTGCACGGTTTGACGCGTGCTCGCGGCTTCACGCAAGACGACGCTCACATCTATTGCACGGAAGACCAGCTCGAAAATGAGTTGCGTAAAGTTCTCGACTTTATTATTTCGCTGTTGCGGGATTATGGCTTGGACGATTTCTACCTAGAGCTTTCGACGAAAGACCCAGCAAAATTCGTGGGCACCGACGAGATTTGGGAGCGTTCTACCTCGATTTTGCAACGCGTTGCTGATTCTTCAGGACTAGACCTCGTGCCTGATCCAGAAGGCGCGGCATTCTATGGGCCGAAGATATCAGTGCAGGCCCGGGATGCTATTGGACGTACGTGGCAGATGTCGACGGTACAGCTTGATTTTAACCTGCCGGAACGCTTTGAGCTGGAATATACAGCCCCGGATGGAAGCAAAAAGCGTCCGATCATGGTGCACCGTGCTCTGTTCGGCTCCATCGAGCGCTTTTTTGGAGTCTTGCTGGAACACTACGCTGGTGTATTTCCAGCCTGGTTGGCACCTCAACAAGTCATGGGCATCCCAGTCGCCGACGAATTCGTGCCACACCTCGAAGACATTACCGCGAAGTTGCGAGCTCTTGGCATCCGAGCTGATGTTGACACCTCTGATGACCGGATGCAGAAGAAAATTCGCAACCACACCACGGGTAAAATTCCGTTTATGCTCCTGGCGGGCGGCCGTGACGTTGAAGCCGGGGCAGTGTCGTTCCGGTTCTTAGATGGAACGCAGCTCAACGGTGTGGCAGTTGAGGAAGCAGTCGAGCTGATTCGAGAATGGATTACGCAACGCCGTAACGACGCGCCTTCTAAGGAGACCTTTGGCACACGATAAAGATGACGCTACCTGGGTAGATTCCGGTGCGGGTGAGCCAGATAGATTGCAACGCCTCTGGGCTCCATATCGAAAGGCCTATCTCACACAACGAAGCGCTGATCCCTTTCTGGATGCGCCACGTAAATCTGACGAAGATGGCCTAATCGTGGCACGCGGAAACAAAGTTTTTGTTTTGCTCAACCTGTTTCCGTATAACGCCGGTCATTTGTTGGTCGTTCCATACCGCAAAGTAGCGAACATGGAAGACCTCGATGCGGCGGAATCACAGGAGCTTATGGAATTCACTCAGATGGCGATTCGTGTCCTGAAAAAGGTCTCGAAGCCACATGCCATCAACGTCGGTATGAATCTGGGTGGCGCCAGCGGAGGCAGTGTCCGGGATCATTTGCATGCTCATATCGTTCCTCGATGGCAAGGAGATGCAAATTTTCTCACCATTATTGACGGAACCAAAGTGTTGCCAGAGCTTTTAGCTGATACGCGCACTATCCTGGCCGAAGGATGGAAAGAAATTTCTGCAGAACTTGCCGACGAAAAGGGAGCTAACTGCCACTAATGCTGAGCGTTCATGGCCGTAAACCAGCGGCAGTATTCGTAGAGCCTGTCGCCAAGTTGGCTATCGCTGCTGGCCTCACCCCGAATATGGTGACAGTAATCGGGGCGATCGTCACTACAGCGATCGCCGTGGTGCTGATTCCTGCTGGGTTCTTGTTTTGGGCTGCCGTTTTATCCGGAGCTTTTGCAGCCTTCGACATGATTGACGGTACGATGGCGCGCCTCAAAGGCGGTGCGAGCAAATTTGGCGCTACGCTCGATGCCACGTGCGACCGTATTACGGATGGTGCGTTGTTCGCGGCGATTACGTGGTGGCTGATTTACGACTATGATGCCCCGAAGGTGCTCGTGGTCGCGTCATTCATCGTTCTGGTTTCTTCCCAGGTCATCAGCTATGTGAAGGCGCGTGGTGAAGCCTCTGGGCTCAAAATGGTCGGTGGTTTGATCGAACGCCCGGAACGCCTAATCATCGGTCTTGTTGGGGTTGGTTTGCAAGGTCTCGGTGTGCCTTATGCCATTGACGTAGCGATCTGGATTCTTGCCGCAGGATCATTGTTTACGGTGTATCAACGTATTGCCCTGGCGCGTCGCCTTGATGCCAGCGAAAGAAAGGCTGCCGCATGACACTGTTTGCACAGATGAAAACCCGTTTTTCAACCCAGAAGTTTTGCCGGGACAGCGTGCAGCAAAATCTAGCCGCCTACGGTTATTTCGCAGGATGGTCAATCGTTCGCCGTCTGCCTCTACCATTCGCGCGGTGGAGTTTTGACAGACTCGCGGATCTCGTGAGTCGTAATGGCAAAGGCCCAGAACAATTGCGCAAGAACCTCACACGCGTAGTTGGTGCCGAGAACGTGACGCGGTCGTTGGTGCGCGATTCTATGCGGAGTTATTTTCGGTATTGGCTCGAGGCATTTCGTTTGCCGACGATGCAGTATGAAAGCAATTTGCCGGCACGTTTAGCTGCTGGTGTGTCTGGCCGCGATGATTTCGACGATGCGCATGCTCGAGGCAATGGTGTGGTGCTTGCATTGCCGCACACAGGAAATTGGGATATGGCCGGAGCCTTTGTTGTCGCGCATTATGGTCAATTCGCCACGGTTGCTGAAAGAGTCAAGCCTGAATCCTTGTTTGATGCGTTTGTTGAGTACCGCAATTCGATGGGTTTCGATGTCATCCCACTGACTGGTGGCGACACAGCACCGTTTGATTATCTGAAACAGGTGCTCGATGATGGCGGGGTAGTTGCGCTGCTGTGTGAACGCGACCTGAAAAATTCAGGAGTCATCGTGGACTTTTTTGGCGAACCTGCTGCGATGGCGGCTGGTCCTGCCGTACTCGCGCGCGAAACTGGCGCTACATTGTTTGCAGTGCACTCTTGGTACCAGGGCGAGGATGACGGTGAATCGCCAAGCTGGGGCCTTGCTGCCACCCACGAGATTTCAGTCACGGATGTCGAATCCACGACTCAACGTCTGGCTGATGCATTCGCAGAAAATATTGCGGGTACACCGCAGGACTGGCACATGCTGCAACCGGTTTGGTTGAGCGATCTGGATCCGGCACGGATGAGTCAGCCCCAGCTGGAAGCTTTGCAAGCCTACCGTGCTGACGATTGTTAAGGCTGTGCGATGCGCATAGGAATAGTTTGTCCGTATTCATTTGACGAGCCAGGTGGCGTGCAAGCCCACATTTATGACCTCGCGACGATCCTGATTAGTCGAGGGCACACGGTTCGGGTGTTGGGACCTGCCGGCGATGACACGGACGTCCCAGATTTCGTCGTCAAGGGTGGTAATTCTTTTCCGATTCGCTATAACGGCTCCGTCGCGCGTCTTTCTGCCGGCCTGCACGTTGGCCGTATAGTCAGGGCTTTTATCCGCGATGGTCAATTTGATGTAGTTCATGTGCACGAGCCAAATTCGCCAAGTTATTCCATGGCGGTGCTGCGTATTGCGCAAGGCCCAATCGTTGCGACTTATCATGCCTCTGCTGCCAGTTCGTTGCTATTGAGCCTGGCGAAGCCAATTTTGCGTCCGATGTTGGATAAAGTTCGGGCTGGCATCGCGGTCTCAGAGATGGCTCGGCGTTGGCAAGTTGAGCAGCTCGGCGGCGATCCCGTGTTGATCCCCAATGGGGTAGATACCTCTGTGTACGCGAAACAGCGCATACCGCTGGTCAACAAGAACGCCGATGACGATGAGTTGATCGAGATCGTGTTCCTTGGGCGCCTCGATGAATCGCGCAAAGGGTTGGATATCTTGCTTGATTCCTTGCGACAGCTTGATCGTCCGGTGCGTGTGACGATCATGGGAGGCGGCCGCAAACGAGATATTGCCGGGGTGGATTTTGTGGGCCGCGTTAGCGATGCAGACAAGGCGACGATCCTGGGCCGGGCTGATATCTATGTTGCACCCAACTTGGGGGGTGAAAGCTTCGGCATTGTGCTCGTCGAAGCTATGGCGGCTGGCTGCGCAGTTGTCGCTAGTGATCTGGAAGCATTCGAAGTAGTTTGTGATGCCGCGAGCGAGAACCCGGCGGGAGCACTTTTTCGCACCGGCGATAGCACAGACCTGGCTCGTGTGTTGCGCATGCTTGTCGACGATTTTGAATACCGGCAACGTCTTGTTGCGGCGGGGATTCAGCGAGCCCAAAATTTTGACTGGGAATCGGTTGCGACACAAGTGGAAACGGTCTATGAAACCGTCGTTGACGGGACTAAGGTGCAGGTCGGAAAATGATGCTGGATGCTCTCATCGCGTTGGTTTTGGTCGCTATCGTGAGTGCTGTGCTGTGGACTTATTTCACAGCGCAGCGCTTACACCGGCTACATATTCGCCTCGATGCAGCTTTGCAATCGTTGCAGGGTGCGCTCGATCGGCGTGCAGCCGTGGTAGCTGCATTAATTCCCGATCTTGCCGCGCAAGCGAGAGACACCGAGGGGAATAGGCTTGCCCACGGGGAATTAGATTCGCGCGAAGATGCAGAACGAGAATTATCAGCATCCGTAAACCACCGGCTTACTCGTCTCGCCACCCGTGACAATACTGACGACCCTGATGATTTCGGTCGAAATGTTCATCCAGGTACATTGCATGCTGAGCTTGTCGACGCCGATGTGCGCGTTGAACTAGCGCACCGCTTTTACAATGAAGCGGTGGCGAGCACGCGTGGGCTGCGATTGCGCCCGTTTGTCAAAACCTTTCGGCTTGGCGGGCGAGCACCGTTGCCAGATTTCTTCCAGTACACATCATTTTCACGCAGCTGATCATTCGTTGATTACTTCTTCGACCGAGACTGGCGGTCCCAGCATCAACAGAACTGAAAAGACTATTGTCACGATGATTAGAATCACGATGATGCTGCGAAGCGGGAATTGTACAGCTTGGTACAAAGCCTGGTTGAAAAGTCCTCGTGGCTTCTCATTCGTGTCAGTGTCCTTGTACCGCCAGCCACCTTCGAGGTAGCCACGATTATCCAGCCAGACGGTAAATGGCCAGGCGGCAAAAGGAACCACGGAGACGAGTAATCCGGTGAGTCCAATGCCGAGTGGCCAACGGTTGTTGATCCAGATGAGTAGCGTCATCACGACAAAACATAGGAATCCAAAACCGTGAATGCTGCCGGTAATCGGAACCACGGCTTCGGTAATTCCGGAATATTTCATAACCATTCCGAGAATTAACAGCGCCCACGTTGCCATTTCGAGTGCCGCGGCCAAGCGGTGTAGTTTGTGTGGTTTCATCCTCGCTACTGTAGCTTCTGCCAATCTGTGTTTGCAGATTCGAGTTCACAGATCCGAGTTTGGAGATCAGAGCTGCGGTGAAACGGATGCGCTATGCTTGTAACGAATGTCACTATTCGTCGGCAAGCGAAAGAGAGTTGAATGAGCGCGAGCGAAATTGTTCGAGTGTTGCGCGTCGATGAAATCACTGCGCATGAAATTCATGACCAGGATCTAGCGGAAGTGGTGAATTCGCACCGCGAGTCAGTTCTTGCGTTTTCCGGGGAGGATAGCCGGTCAGCGCAGACAGATCCGTGGTTTCATGCACCGTGGATATCCTCGAAAACCGACCGCACCTACGGTGGGCAGCTCGTCGGGCAGGCTATAGCAGCCGCGAATGCGACAGTGAGCCACAAGCACCTGCACTCACTGCACACTTATTTCTTGCAAGGCGGCGACCCGAAAATAGGGGTTGATCTTCTCGTTGAACTCGTTCGCGACGGGCGGAGCTTCTCGAACCGTCGGGTGCGCATTTTCCAAAAGGGCGATGAAATTTGCCAAGTAGGCGCGAGCTATCACCGTGCTGGCGATGCTGGGCCGACTCACGGTCACCCTATGCCTGGCGTTCCCCATCCAGACACAACACCGCGTGAGGTTTTTGCCGACTTCAGCGAGTCAGAAACTCTAGAGCACAGCGGTGATTGGGACGGTCTAGTCGTGCCCCAAGAGAAAGTCGCCGCTAATTTTGCACCCGGCAATCGGCTGAGCATGTGGATTCGCTACAACGGAGAAGTGCCTGATGATTCAAATTTTCACGCAGCTGCCTTGAGCTATATTTCGGATAGCACGTTGCTGTCGACGACGACGAGCTTAGAGCCCAAACGACACGTACAAATGGCTAGTTTGGACCATTCTATGTGGATGTTTGAACCGTTTCGCGTCGATGAGTGGTTGTTGTATGACCAATGGTCCCCGGAGGCCGGTGCCGGGCGCGGTTTTGCGATGGGGCGGTTTTATCGTGGCGATGGCACACTCGTTGCGATGGCCACGCAAGAAGGCTTAGTGCGTGATCACCGGTAGCCCACCATTCCCGGTAGTTGTATGAAGGCAGCACAGGGGAGTTTGCCATGACACGTATAATTGACGAAGTTAATTTCATTGAGCATTAATCAAGAACCGTCGTATACTGTGCGACGCTGCACCAGCACATATGTTGCTGTGGGAAGGAATGATATGGCAGGCCACTCAAAATGGGCGAACAACAAGCATAAAAAGGCTGCCAACGACGCCAAGCGCGGTAAAGAATTCGCTAAGTTGGTCAAAAATATTGAGGTAGCCGCACGTAACGGTGGCGGCGATCCAGCAGCTAATCCGACGCTGGATGACATGATCAAAAAGGCAAAGAAAGCCTCTGTGCCAGCCGATAATATTGAACGTGCCCGCAAGCGTGGTTCAGGCGAAGAAGCTGGTGGCGCTGATTGGCAATCGCTGATGTACGAAGGCTATGCCCCGAATGGCGTCGCCATGTTGATTGAGTGTTTGACGGATAATAAAAACCGTGCTGCCACAGATGTCCGCACTGCGATGAGTAAGAATGGCGGAAATCTGGGTGAATCCGGCTCCGTGGCTTATATGTTTAGTCGCACGGGCTATGTTTTGGTTGAGAAAAAAGACGGACTGACTGAGGACGAGCTTTTGCTCGCGGTACTCGAAGCTGGAGCAGAAGAGGTCAAAGACCACGGCGAAAAATTTGAGATCATCTGTCAACCTACAGATGTACCTGCCGTGCGTACTGCCTTGGAAGGAGCAAACATCGAAGTCGAAGACTCGGATCAAGATTTCCGTGCTTCAGTCGATGTCCCGCTCGATGCTGAAGGCGCCAAAAAAGTCTTCAAGCTCATCGATGCACTCGAAGATGTCGATGACGTTCAAGACGTCTACACCAACATGACCGTTTCCGAAGAAGTCTTGAACGAGCTCAACGCCTAAAAACTGATGAACCTGGAAGGCTTGCGCGTCATGGGGATCGATCCCGGGTTGACGCGCTGTGGGCTCTCGGTCGTACAGTCAGGTAAAGGGCGTGCAATTTACCCAGTCTCAGTTGGGGTAATCCGTACGCCCAGTGATGCCCCGTTAACTGACCGCTTGCTTCGAATCTCACGGGCCGTTGCGGAATGGATCGATGATTATCAGCCTGATGTCGTCGCGATAGAGCGGCTATTCGAGCGCGGTAATGTGTCAACGGTAATGCACACCGCTCATGCCGTAGGCGTGCTGGTGCTTGCGGCCGCAGAGCGGGGATTGCCGGTGGATATGTACACGCCTTCAGAGGTGAAAAAGGCTATCAGCGGCAATGGGCGTGCCGATAAGAAGCAGATGACCGCCATGGTTACCCGCATCTTGGGTTTGTCAGAGCCGCCCAAACCAGCCGATGCAGCAGATGCGTTGGCGCTAGCAATTTGCCATTGCTGGCGTGCTCCTGCACTTGCGCAGCGCCGACGACTGTTGCAACAGTCGGTACAGAAGCAACCAATCCAGCCTCAACCTGCAGAGAAAGACGCTTAGTTTGCCATGATTGCATCGCTACGTGGAAC
>NZ_JAPJNQ010000082.1 GCF_030826625.1 Corynebacterium sp.
TGCTTGAATGAATCATGCTAGGCCTAGTTGCGAAGCCATAGTGTCCAGTTACGAGGACATAGTATAAGCATACCGACTAACACAATTTCGTCCTCGGAAAATGAGAGCACCAATGTTTGGAGAATCATGGACCAGCCTCTGCTGAAAGATTTACTCGGGCCGACAAGTCCAACCCCGGAAACACTTTCGGTACGCGCAATTTGTGCGAGTACTCTTAACGGTTCCGCTACAGTTGACGGCCGTTCAAAGGCGCTCGGCAACGACCTTGACGGTAAACTCCTCAATGCACTGCGGGACTGGTGTGACGTCGTACTAGTCGGGGCGGAAACCGTACGTTCAGAAAATTATTTTGGTGTACAGCCGACGGAGAACTCCCCTGTCCCTGCTCGCATGGCTGTAGTGACCGCTTCAATGGAATTTCATTGGGACAAGCAGTTCTTTTACAACTATTTCACTCCACATATTTTCCTAGTCCCTGATAACTCATTGTCTGATTCGACAAAGAAACCATTAATCCATCGCCTTGAAAAATTTGGAGATGTGCACAACATCAACGATGGCAACCCACAAAATTGGATTGACACGCTGAAGCACTTAGGTTTCAAGCGAATCTTGTGCGAAGGTGGACCTGCAATTTTCGGAGGCTTGATCGCCAGCAATGCCGTAGATCAGTTCTACCTCACCCTCGACCCGACACTGAGCTCAGCGGTGGAATCTCCTATCACCCGCGACACCAGCGACCACCTCGCTACCCAAAATATGCATTTAGAATCTGTGCAATCATGCCCGGATAGCACTATTTTCCTGCGCTATGGTCGAGGCGACAGCTAAGCTCAAAGCAATGGAAACAGCGAGAAACACAGCGAGCATGGCAGGTGAAAAAATTTCGTCAGGACAACGAGGTCGGAAAAGAGCTGGCCTAGTAGACACTCAATTGCAGGTGCTCGCCCCGCTCATTCTCTGGCCGTTGGCTGTGGTTCTGGGCTTGCAGCTCTTATTCGTCGAAAGCCTCAATGGCGCAGTGACCGACGACTTCACGACGGTATATTCCGCTCTGCAGCGTTTCCTCAATGGCAAAAACATTTATGAGCAGGTCTATCACCACACTGATCCGCTTTATCTTTATAATCCCGGAGCTACCCTTTTTCTCTCCCCGATTGGATTGATCGCTAGTGCCGAAGTCGCGCGAGCGTGCTTCATCTTTGCCAATGCAGCCAGCATCATCGCGTCCTTAGCCATTTTGACGCGCATGTTCGGTTTTTCTCTACGAAGCGTCCTGTTTCCGCTGAGCATCGTCATGGCTGCGTTGACTGAATCGGTGCGCAACACCCTGGTTTTTTCGAATATCAACGGCTTATTGTTGTTGGCGTTAGTTGGATACCTCTGGTGTCTGACCAAAAAACAACGCTGGGCTCGCTGGAGCGCAGGCCTGATTATCGGCCTGGCGATCGTCGTCAAGCCTCAATTCGCCCCGCTATTGTTTCTTCCATTCATAATGCGGTGGTGGTCAACGATCATCGTGGGGATCGCTGTCCCCGTGGGCCTGAATTTGCTAACTTGGCCAATCGCCCCGGGGGCCAGCAACTATCGGGCTGAGCTCGTCCCGCATCTGAGCCAGACACGTGATTTCGCCAATTCTTCGCTCCCCGGGCTCGCAGCGTATTTCAACATGCCAGACTGGCTGTATTATCCGCTGTGGCTGTTTTTTGCGGCCACGGCCGGTGTCACGATCCTGGCATTGCTCATCATTCGTCGGTCTGACCATCTTTTGTGGTTGGTAACCACGGCTGGTGTTTTATTCTGTGGCGTCTTTTTCTTGTCGTCACTCGGCCAGATGTACTATTCGATGTTGTTGTTCCCCATGATTTTTAGCGTCACGCGTTCACGCAGTGTGTTCCATATATGGCCAACGTGGCTTGCAACGATCTTGTTTTTGTCACCACTGAATTGGGTGACAACGTGGACTCCAAGCACTGCGCTACCTGTCGGGCAATGGATAAATTATTTCAGCGCCACCGCGGGCTGGGCTCTATTACTCTTGACGACGGCTGTCTGCGCTATCTCGTGGTTGTTGCACGATCGTCACCAGACGAGTGCTCAAGGTCTCAATGGCTCAGCTGCTGAAGCCGACCGAAATACCGCTTCGCGGGCGTAGAATAACCCGCATGACTGACTTTTCCCTGATGGCTGATGATCAGTGGCGTAAGCGCCTCAGCAAAGAAGAATACCGCGTGCTCCGTGAAGGTGGCACCGAAGCTCCGCACACCGGCGAATACACTAATACCACAACCGAGGGCATCTACTCGTGCCGCGCGTGTGGCGCGGAATTGTTCCGCTCCAATCAAAAGTTTTCTTCGCACTGCGGCTGGCCGTCGTTCTTTTCTCCACTAGCAGGAGACTCCGTGATCGAAAGGGAAGATCGCTCGCACGGCATGGTCCGTACAGAAGTCCTGTGCGCAAGTTGCCACTCACACTTGGGGCATGTATTTGCTGGCGAAGGCTACGACACACCAACTGACCTTCGTTATTGCATCAACTCCATTGCGATGACGCTCACTGAATCCGAATAGCCTTCGACGGACCAACAAGAAAAATTGCGCTAACTCCCGCCCCAGGGTGATCCTGGATCCCGAGTTAGCGCACCATTGCTCTCTCGCGCTGCCAGAATTACACAGCGCGTCGCACCACAGTTTTAAGGCAGAATCTGCACGAGCTCGTTGAGGTTTTTGACCATTCGGCCAGTGTAAAACGGCAGTTCTTCGCGAACATGCAGCCGGGCCTCCGTGTAGCGCATTGTGTGCATCAGATCGACAATGCGCCCCAGATCCTCGGCTTCAAAAGAGAGCATCCACTCATAGTCACTAACGACGAATGCCGCGATGGTGTTGGCCCGCACGTCGGCGAAGTCTCGTGCTTTCATCCCATGATCACGCAAAATTCGGGCACGTTTTTCTTCGTCCATAATGTACCAGTCATAAGAGCGAATAAATGGATACACACAGCACCATTTTTCAGGGTCCTCGCCCATGATAAAGGCTGGAAGATGGCGCTTATTGAATTCCGACGGGCGATGAACGCCGTTGCCTGCCCATACTAATGCGCTAGCTTTCCCCAACTTCGTCTCCCGGCGAAATGCTGCGAAAGCTGCTTGCAAATCTTCAAAGTTTTCTGCGTGCCACCAGATCATGTAATCAGCGCCAGCTTTCATGCCCGCGAGATCATAAATTCCGCGGACTGCGACCACGCCTTCGTTTGCAAGGTTGTCGAAAAACTCTTGGGCTTCTACAGCCGTCTGTTCGCGAGACTCCGCATCGCCGGCAGCAAAACCGTCGTTGAGTTTGAATACCGCGTGTTGGCTGTAGCGTTGAACTTTATTGAGTTCATCGTAGTTCAGTTCTTTGTGATGATCCGCCATTAAAACCTCCTGGTTTTGTAAATTCGTCGGTCTAGCCACAACCGTGGTCAGTGAAAATGACCACGCAACTGGTGGTTCTGCAGGCAATTCTACCCCACGGCGCGCCTTCACCACTATGCAGAGTCTCAACATTAGGTTGAACTTTGTGAATGACACAGATCCGTCGACGAACGCGCAGGAATCCGCCGCCTCCAAGGCCGGGCGAAACGTGACCCCACCGGCTTTTACTGCGGCAGTGGAGTCTATGCACCAGGCCGACCTGCGCGAAGGTATCTCTCTCGGAACCATCCGCCCGCCACAGCGGTTGGCACCATTTAGCCATGCCATCGGGCTTGAGGTCGAACACCGCGAAGCGGAATCTGTGCCAACAAATTCCGAAGGTGACGCATTCGGGCGCTTAATCTTGTTGCACGACCCAGGAGCACAAGAATCTTGGGACGGCGAAATGCGATTGGTCGCTTATATCCAAGCAGACATGGAATCATCCGTGGCCACTGATCCATTACTCCCCGACGTCGCCTGGCAATGGCTCAGCCAAGGATTAGAAGCTCATTCTGCTGCATACACCAATCTCGGTGGAACCGTTACATCAACAACCTCTGTTCGTTTCGGTGAAGTTGGAGGCCCACCGCGCGCCTACCAATTAGAAATGCGCGCCTCGTGGACGGCAGACGACAACATTCTCGCCAACCACGTGCAAGCTTTCGCTGAAGTGCTCGCCCACGTCGCTGGCCTCCCACCGGAAGGCGTGCGCCAACTACACCGTTAGCCGTTTCACCATTATGACCGAATTCCTTCGTCGCCCTGCCGCGGGAATCCCGCCAGTACTGTCTTCTGAATCCGATTTCTATGCGGCAGCAGATATGATCGCAGCCGGTCATGGCCCTATCGCCATCGATACCGAGCGTGCTTCTGCTTTTCGCTACGATGACCGGGCATTTCTCATTCAGATCAACCGAGCCGGCGCCGGCATCTTCTTATTTGCTCCAGAAGGTTTACGCACCGAACTCCGTGAGGCATTGGCCCCCGTTATCAACAAATTGACCTGGGTTGTGCATGCCGCGGTATCTGACCTGCCCTGTCTGGCCTGGCTCGGATTATATCCAGCTCGCCTGATCGATACCGAGCTAGGTGGCCGTTTAGCCGGCTTGCACCGCGTGAGCTTGGGCGCGATGTATGAAGATTTATTAGGTGTGCGCGTGGCGAAAGAACACAGCACACAAAATTGGTCAGCAACGCCTCTGCCTAAATCCTGGCTAGCCTATGCAGCATTGGACGTCGATAGATTATTGGAACTTGCTGACGAAGTCGAATACATGCTCCGTAGCCAAAAGAAATGGGACTGGGCAACCGAGGAATTCGAATTCGTCCGCGCACAGCACGCTGATATTACGGAACCAGAAATTCGTGATTGGCACATGATCAAAGGAATGCGGGGATTGCGTGATCCTCGCGAGTTGGCTATCGCGCGTGAGCTGTGGCGAGTACGCGAATTCATCGCTGTCAGCGATGATGTATCACCGGGAAAGTTATTGCCAAATAAAGTAATTCTTGCGATTGCTGCACGGCGGCCGTCGAACCTGGCAGAGTTATGCCGAGTGCCTGGCGCGAGAAATTCACGTAAAGCTTCGAGCATCTGGTTCGATGCTGTAGCGAAGGCCGAAAGTTTGCCAGAATCTGATTTGCCTGTTCCGGGATCCGGCGAGCTGGCAGGGTGGGTAACTCCTGGCGGCATCAACAACCGCGTGTGGAAAAAACGTGATCCGGATTCGTGGATCAAGTGGGAATTAATTCGTGAAGACCTACAGGAAATTGCCGAAGAAGTCTCGGTACCTTTAGAAAATTTGTTGAGTACGGCACACGCGCGGCAGTTAACCTGGGATCTCGTTGTCGGACAAAATATCCGCACCGAAGACGATCTGGAAGATCTGTTGGCACAACACGAATTGCGCGAGTGGCAAAAAGATATTATTTGGCCGGTTTTTGCCGCTTTTCTTCCGGATCAATCGAACCCTGTATAAGCTCACTGATCACGGCCGATACACCGGATACATCAAGCCCGACTTCTGCTAATAACTCGCTGCGCGAAGCGTGCAGTGGGAATACCGAAGGAAAGCCGAGCTGTCGCACCGGTAGGTGGATCCCAGCTGCAGAAAATTCTTCTGCAATTAACGAACCGATACCGCCGCGCACGATCCCGTCCTCGACGGTAAGCACTGCATCATGGCCATCTGCCAAGCTGAACAACGATTCAGCTACAGGCGCAACCCAGCCCGGATCCACCACAGTGACGTTTGCAAAGTCTTGTGCTGCTGCAATGGCGGTTTCTACCATTGCACCTACTGCGACAACCAATACTGAGCGCTGTCGCACCCCGTCAGCACTAGCATCATCGCCATAATGCACGATGTCGACCCCATCGGACAACGTAGCCCAGGCTGGGATTTCCGTCGGAAGACTGCCTTTCGGAAAGCGCACGATACTCGGGCCGTCGTCGACAAGCAATGCTTGCTGGAATAAGCGCGCCAGTTGGGCACCGTCACGCGGGGCTGCAATCCGAATGCCCGGCACAACGCTGGCAACTGACATATCCCAGACACCGTTGTGGCTGGCACCGTCCGATCCCGTGACCCCTGCGCGGTCCAAGACTAAAGTCACCGGCTGATCCAGCAGCGCGACATCCATCAAGAGTTGATCAAACGCACGATTCAAAAATGTCGAATACACCGCGACGACTGGGTGTAACCCTGCCAACGCCAACCCCGCCGCCGAGGCAACCGCATGCTGCTCAGCGATACCAACATCAAAAAACCTCTCAGGGAACCGCTGCGCAAATGGTGTCAACCCGGTCGGCCCAGCCATGGCAGCGGTAATAGCGACGATATCCTTCCGCTTTTCGGCCGCTGCCAGTAATTCTTGTGTAAACACGTCGGTCCAGCCAGGCTGCGACTTCGACTTCGGCATCCCAGTCACTCGGTCTATTGCACCCGTCGAATGCATCTGGTCA
Source organism: Corynebacterium sp. (assembly GCF_030826625.1). Lineage (GTDB taxonomy): Bacteria > Actinomycetota > Actinomycetes > Mycobacteriales > Mycobacteriaceae > Corynebacterium. The sequence continues at coordinate 6,423 of NZ_JAPJNQ010000082.1, forward strand.
GCCTCATCATTCACGGCAGGTGCGTAACCATGCCCTTTTTCCGTGACAACATGGACAATAATCGGGCCATGATGGTTTTTCGCGTAAGTAAATGCATGATCCAGTGCGTCGAAATCGTGCCCATCGACGGGACCGACATATTTCATGCCCAATTCCGGAAACATTTCCGTCGGTAAAACTGTGTGCTTCACGCCTTCTTTGAAGGCATGCAGAGCATCAAAAGCACGATTGCCCACCCAGCCCATCGACTTTAGGGTCTTTTTCCCATGCTCCATCAAGCCATCGTATGGACCAGATATACGCAAGTGAGCTAGATTTTCAGCAAATCCACCGATCGTCGGAGAATAGCTACGGCCGTTATCATTAACGACGATCACTACGTTGCGGTCTTTTCCTGCCGCAATGTTGTTGAGCGCTTCCCAGCACATCCCGCCAGTCAAAGCACCGTCGCCGACAACGGCCACAACGTTTTTGTCTCCCCGACCATCGAGCGAAAAACCTTTTGATAGACCATCGGCATAAGCCAACGACGCCGAGGCGTGTGATGATTCTGTCCAGTCGTGCTCAGATTCCGCGCGCGCGGTATACCCCGACAAGCCATCCTTTTGGCGCAGAGTATTAAACCGATCCGCGCGACCGGTAACAATCTTGTGTACGTAAGACTGGTGCGAGGTGTCAAAGATAAAAGGCTCATTCGGCGAATCGAACACGCGGTGCAAAGCCAAGGTTAATTCAACAACCCCGAGGTTGGGGCCAAGATGACCACCAGTCACCGACACATTTTCGATAAGGAAGTCACGAACTTCTTCCGCCAACTTCGGGAGTTTTTCGGGCGACAAAGCCTTGAGGTCGGCGGGAGTCTGTATTCCGCGAAGAAGGCCCATTGTCTCTACCTCAACTCCTCGTCTCATCTGTACTGCTCGGTAGCTAACGTGTCTATCTTACTCGCTACCCCTCCATAATCCTGAACTGAAGATTTACTGGGAACTATCTCGCCGTTCTAGCAGGGCCATGATCTCAAAATGATGGGTCCCTGGGAATGCATTCACCAAGCTCAGCTTGTCGACGCGGTAGCCATTATCAACCCAGCTACGCAGATCGCGCGCGCAGGTCGCAGGATCACATCCAATGTGTACGACTTTCGCTGGCTTTGCCTGCGCCACTTCGTTGATAACCGCTGCCCCTGCACCTTTACGTGGCGGATCGAGAACAACGACGTCAGGGCTATCGAGGCTGCCGACTGCTTTTTCTACTTGTTTTTTGTGCATCTGCACCGACAAGTTTTGCAACGCCGGCTGGGTTTTGGCCATCGCTGCGGCTGACGTATCCACGCTATGCACTGTGCTTGCCGACGGATTCTGAGGTTGCAGTGCCTGTGCAATAGTAGGAATGAACAGTCCTACTCCACCATAAAGATCCCAACCTATGCCGTCGCCAGATGTCGTGGTGCCACGCAGCCAGGTTCCAATAGTCCGACAATAGGCTTGAGGTGCGTGAGTATGCGCTTGCCAGAATGCCGTGACCGGAAATTCGAAGGTATGCCCATTGACTACCTCGGTAACGGTTCCGCTGCCTTCAAGGACCTTTTCTACTTTTTCCGTGCGCTTGCCGCGAGCAGATTTACGGGATTCCACTACGTGGCGTGCCCCCGTAGAGTCAATCGCGACGATCAATTCTGCACCAGGGCGAAAGCTTTTCGCATCCGGGCCGACGATTCCGCTTGCAAGGCCGTCGACTAGCTGTGTGCAAGCATGTTCAGTAACTAACTCGTGACTGTTTTTCTTGCGCAGCCCAGCGCGACCATTATCGTCGACGCCGAAGCGTACGCGGGTACGCCAACCGTGAGCGGGCTCAAGGTTTTGGGTTACTACCTGTGGTAGCTCTGCGACAGTGAATTTTCCAATCCTTTGCAACTGATCCTCAAAGACTTTTCGCTTCAGATCTGCCTCGTGCTCAAAATCCAGCGTCGCAAAATCACAGCAGCCAGCTCCCACCGCGGCCGCTGGACAACGCGGCTGCGTACGGAAGCTGCTCGGTTCTAGGACTGATACCACCTCAGCTGCAATGAAGGACTTCTTTTCTTTCGTGATCTGCGCCCGTACCCGATCCCCTGGGTAGGTCGAACTCACAAAAACGACGCGACCATCAGCAGCTGTTCCGATACCGACGCCGCCATGCCCCATCCGTTCGATGGTCAGTTCAAGATTGGACACTACTATCGCTGTTCCTTCGTGTTGTCGACGTTTTTCGTCTCAGTTGTGTTGGAGGTATCCGCAGTGCCCGTTGCATTGGCTGTGCCATCTGCAAGATTGCGCAATGATTCCTTCGCCTCGTCGACTCGCGGCGATTGTTGTTGGCTCTGTGCCTGCCGCTGTTGCATAGCCTGTTGTACTTGCTGCACCAGGTTGGCAGGCATAGTCACAGGCAAGGAATTTCCAGCAAGAATTGGCTTCTCCCCGCGGTATACAAATGTCCTGGCGATGACTTCTCGCGCCAGTTCAGCAAGCTTTTCTGCTCGATCTGCTGGTCCGGCGAGAGTCATTCGCAACATCCACCGAGGCTTTTCTGCGCCAATCACGCGGGTGATCGCTTGCTTGTTCTCGCCCACAATCTCCGTACCCCACGGGCCTTGCTCGACGGATACCTCCGCGCCGCTTTGCTTCATGCTTTGTGCGATTTCGGCGGCAGCTTCGTCCCATTGGCCTGCCGATGACGGCGCTGCAAAAGCGATTGGCGTTAATCGGCCAAAGTGGGTTACTAAGTGGAGCATCTTCGGGCCTTTTTCGCCCATCTCAACTTGCACCTGCGAATCCTTCGGCACCGCAATTTTGATCGACCCGAGGTCCAAGATTCCGGAGGAAAAATCTCCGAAGTCGAATTCGTTGATATCGACCGTATCACCATCAAATGGTCCCGTTTCTCCGGGCGCACTGACAGTTCCAGAAGCCGCCGTCGCTTCACCGTGCTCAACTTCCAGTGCAGAACCGCCATCTACAGGGGCTGAGGATTGTTGGTGATCTGCTGCCTGTTCGGCTGCTGGCGAATGCGCGCCATCTGTCGCGCCCTTTGCTGATGCTGATTTCTTTTTCTTGGAAAATCCCCACAAAGCCATGCTGGGTATCATCCTTTCCCGCTGCGATTAGTATGCGCTGCGTTTATC
>NZ_JAPJNQ010000083.1 GCF_030826625.1 Corynebacterium sp.
GTGGAAAGACCACGGCGAGCTCACCGTCGACCTGTCGAAACCGACACTCGTGATCGCCGGTGATGAGGCCTGGCGTGTTGACGGTCTCGAGGACGTCCCTACGATTGCCGAGCCTAGCGCCCCGGCCCCGTATGTGCCGGTCCACCCAGCCGCAGCCGCGATTTTCGCGAAGGCGGATGCCGAGGTCGGCGATTATTATGTGCGCACCAAACCCGCCCAGGTCATCGTCGTGGGGCATCCGACGTTGCACCGCCGCGTGATGGGGCTGATCACCGATCCGGACATCGAGGTCATGGTGTTATCGCGCACCGAGGATTTCCTCAGCCTGCGTGATGGCAACGAGGCCCGCGGTACCCGCGTGAAGACCACCGGAGAGCCCACCCGTGAGTGGCTCAAGGTCTGCGAAGCGGCCTCGTCGTTGGCGGTGCAAGCTGTGCGCGATGTGCTTGACGACGACGCCCATGGCTTCACGGGCCTGCATGTCGCAGCCGCGGTTACCGATACTTTGGCCGTCGGCGACACGGTGTTTGTGGGCCCGTCGAATGCGATCCGGGATGTGGCTTTGACCGGGTTGCCCTTCGACGGCGTCGATACGTATTCGCCGCGCGGGGCCGCTGGCATCGACGGCAATATTTCCCAGGCGATCGGTGTTGCGGTGGCTGCGCAGTCGTTGCGTGCCGACGAAATCCGCGCTCCGCGCACCGTCGCCTTGCTGGGGGATATCACCTTCCTGCACGATGTCGGCGGGCTGCTGCGTGGGGTGGACCAACCGGAACCGGAAAACCTCACGATCGTGGTTTCCAACGATGACGGCGGCGGCATCTTCGAATCGCTCGAGGTGGGCCAACCGGGGTTGCGGCGTGATTTCGAGCAGGCTTTCGGCACCCCGCATGGGGTGGATATCGCGGCGATTTGCGCTGGCTATGGCATCGCTTATCAGCGTGTCGAGTCGCCGCAAGAACTTCTCGAGGCATTGACGAGCCAGGCGGAATCCCCGGAGCCGGTCGTGGTCATTGAAGCAGCCACGACGCGCGCGACGCGCCGGGCGTTGCACGAGGCTATCGCTTCCGTCGTCGGGGGATAGCGGCGAGTTTCTCATGGCAGATTCCACCCCGAACCCGGCTAGCGCCAGCTCGGCGCCAGACAATCCGGCCCCGACCAACGCTAACCCGGCCAGCTCGGCGCCAGACAATCCGGCGCCGGTCGATCCGCAGCGCTACCGCCGGCAATGGCGCCGCCGCTTGCACCAACTGGTTGCGGCGTTGTGCACGGCCGGCCTGTTGGGCTCGTTTGCCATGATCGGTGGTACGGCATCGAATGATCGTCGTATCGAATCGGATCCAGGTCGCGCCCTGGCGACGGTGACGGGTACGTCTTTGCTGCGCACCACCGTGGAATTTCGTGACGACGCGGGCCTCTACCAAGCGCCATCAACTGGGGTGTTGTATCCGACGGGCTTGGCCGAAGGCCAGCAGGTCTGGGTGCAGTATTCGCGTGAGAACCCGGACCTGGTGAAAGTCGCAGGGCGCGGTTGGATGTTGGCGATTATCCCGGGGTTGAGCGTTGCGGTGCTCGTCGTGGTGGTCACCTTGGTGCTGTGGCGGCTGATTTCTTTTGCCACCCGCCCGAAAAAACCCGAGCAGAACCCGAAAGAGACCAGGCAGCGGTGAGCGCACCGGCCCACCTTCGCGTCGCCATCGTTGCCGAGTCATTCCTGCCACACGTCAACGGGGTCAGCAATTCGGTGCTGCGTATCCTCGAGCACTTGCGCGCATCCGGACACGAGGCCATTGTCATCGCCCCTGGCGCGCACGGTCGCGGCCCCAATCACCCCGAAATTTCTCACTACGCTGGCTTTCGCATCGTCCGCGTGCCGACGATCCGCCTGCCGTTCGTCGATTCCTTACCCATTGGCTTGCCGACGCCCACTGTTTTCCGGACGTTGAAAGAATTCGCCCCGGATATCGTCCATCTCGCCAGCCCGTTTGCGTTGGGGCGCGGTGGTGGTTGGGCGGCCCGGCGCTTAAAGATTCCCCGGGTGGCGGTTTTTCAAACTGATATTGCGGGTTTTGCGGGGCGCTACCGGCTGGGGGTTTTGCAGCGTGCGACCTGGCGTTGGATCCGCCGGATGCACAATCATTGCCAGCTGACCCTGGCGCCGTCGACAGAAACTATCCGGCAGCTGGAAGCCCACGGGGTGGAAAATCTTGCTCGCTGGGGGCGTGGGGTGGACACGGAATTGTTTCACCCGGACAAACGCTCGGAGCGCCTACGCCGCGATTGGATTGGCCAGCGCCCGCAGTCGACGACCGTGGTGGGCTATGTGGGCCGACTTGCCGCCGAAAAGGGCGTGCACCGGATCGCGACCCTTGCCGGTCGTGACGACATTCAGCTGGTCATCGTCGGGGATGGCCCGTGCCGTTCTGAGCTGGAAGCCGCGATGCCGAATGCGGTGTTTTGCGGAGCACTCAGCGGCAGCGACCTCGCGGCTGCCTATGCCAGTTTCGATGTTTTCGTCCACCCCGGTGAGCTGGAGACTTTTTGCCAAACCATCCAGGAAGCGCAGGCTAGCGGCGTGCCGACGATCGCCCCGCGGGCGGGAGGCCCGGTCGACCTCATCGACGACTACGTCAACGGGCGGTTGCTGGCCCCGGAAACCTTCGCTGACGAGCTTGTCGATGCCGTTGCTTGGGTGGTTGCGCAATCTTCGGGAACAGAGGGTGAGGCGGACGACAGTCTGCGTGGTGCCGCCCGTGCCGGGGTGGAGGAGCGGACTTGGGAAGCGGTGTGCTCGCAGCTGGTGGATTATTATCGGGCGGTGCTGGATTCGTCGTCAAGCACGGCAGGTGGTACGGCTTAAGCCATTGCCTGCGGCATGCCCTTCGCACGGCCAGCGCAGTGGCCTAACCCATGGCGCATCTGCGGCACGAACCACAGAATTATTTTCGGCGCGGATTGCCGAATTACTACCGCGTGGGATTCCGGGGGCGGCACCGATTAAGCTGGTGGCGTGGATTCTTCAAATAAGCCAGAGCAGGGCAACAACTCCCAGCAATCGCCAAAGCCTACCCGCGCGACACTGGAGAAGACGCCGGTGGATGTGGCGTCGATGTTTGATACGGTCAGCAAGAATTATGACCTGACCAATACCGTGCTCTCGCTCGGTATCGATAATTATTGGCGCAAGCGCACCCGTGAGCGTCTGGATCTGCAGCCCGGGGATAGGGTGTTGGACTTAGCAGCCGGAACCGCGGTGTCTACCGTTCAGTTGGCGCGCTCCGGAGCCTGGTGCGTGGCCTGTGATTTTTCGACCGGAATGCTGGCAGCCGGTGCCCACCGTGATGTGCCCAAGGTTGCCGGTGACGGCATGCACTTGCCGTTTGCGGACGATAGTTTTGATGCCGTCACGATCTCGTATGGCCTGCGTAATATCCACGACTTTCGTGCCGGGCTGCGGGAAATGGCGCGGGTCACCAAACCGGGCGGCAAACTCACCGTCGCCGAGTTTTCCACGCCGGTGATTCCGGTGTTTAGCACCGTCTACAAGGAATATTTGATGCGCGCGCTGCCGGTGATTGCTCGGGTGATTTCGTCGAACGCGGAGGCCTATGAGTACCTGGCGGAATCGATCCGCATGTGGCCGGATCAGGAGACTTTGGCTGCTGAGATCAACGCGAATGGGTGGATTGAGTGCGGTTGGCAGAACCTGACCGGTGGGATTGTGGCGCTACATTCGGCTGTGAAGGGTTAATTGTTCTGGGTTGGGTCTGATTGGGCTTACCGTAAAGCGTCAAGAAAAATATACGACGCCATTGTGAGATTTTGCTATTGTGAGATTTTACTGGAATCATATTCGCCGTCCGTAAGCTTAGTTGGTGGCCTATAATGATAATATTGTCTGTTTTGATAATTGCGATAGGCGTAGCGGGCTTATCTGCTATCTATGAAGTTAAACATGGGAATCGGCCACGAGCCAGGATAGTGGGCTGGGCTGGAGTTTTCTTAGCATTACCCGCTGCATGGATTCTTTATCGCGCTACTGCCGGAGGCCTCCAGGAAATGTCTCTACTTGAAGTCATCGCGATTGCTGTTTATATTTTCGTGCTTCTGGTGTTTGTAGAAACAAAACTCGTGCTGTCGGAGCGTAAGAACACCGCAGCCACGAGTGACGAAAATACTAAAAAGCCCAGATAACCAGATAAGCTGGGCAGATTCCTCAAAATCGTCGGTGGCTTTGTTTAGCCTTGTTTAGTTATGTCTCGCCATTGGCTTTGGCATCGCAGGTTCCCCATGTTTCCTAAACCCCGTATTCCCTAAACCGTTGCATCCCACAGCGGCGTGTCGGCCCGCGCCGTCGCCGCATATTTTCCTGCCTTCTTCCATAACCGGGAAATCAGATCCCGGTCTTCGTCGGTAACTAAATTGCCCATCAACCGAGCCGCCGCTGGCATTAAATAGCGCGCCGCCGGGCCCCGCAACCCTAACGGGCCGAACACAGGCAAAAACTGCGGATAGGTCAAAAGCCGGGCCGCAGTGCGTGCCCACATGAACGCCTCACCGAAATGCGCCCGCAACACTTCGGGCCATACCAGGGTCAGGTCCAGCCTTGTGAGCTGGTTTTTTCCTTCTAGGTCGCGACCTGCAGCAGGTGCGGGGTGAGCACCCGCGCCACCGGAGCCTGCCCCCAACAGTCCGATCGCCAGTTCTGCGGTTTCCAGCCCGTAGTCGATGCCCTCACCGTTGAGCGGATTCACGCACGCTGCAGCGTCGCCGATCAGCATCCAGTTTTTCCCGGCCACGTTCGACACAGCCCCGCCCATGGGCAGCAGTGCCGAGGCGATGTCCTGCGGTTTCCCCAACTTCCAGGCTGCCTGCTGCTGCGAGGCATAAAATTCCAGCAGTTTCTTCGTGTTGATCGCCGCTGGCCGTTTGCTCGTCGAAAGCGCCCCGCATCCCAGGTTCACCGTCCCGTCGCCAAGCGGGAAAATCCACCCGTACCCAGGCTGCACGGTCCCGGCTTCGTCGACCAGCTCCACGTGTGAGTGCATCCACGGTTCAGCAGAATATGGCGAGCTGCAATACGAGCGCGCGGCAATGCCGTAGACCTCGCTGCGGTGCCATTCGCGCCCTAGCTTCTTGCCAAACGTCGAGCGCACCCCGTCGGCCACAATCGTCCACCGCGGACGCAACGTCATCTCGCTTGCCGACGGCTGCTGGTCGTTTGTTGGCTGTTGGCCGCCCAATCGTGCCGACTGCTGGCCACCAACCCGCCGCACGGTGATGGTGTCAATGGCGTTGTGCTTGACGACGACATCAGCGCCCGAATACCCGGTCCATACCCGTGCGCCTGCTGCCGCAGCTTGCTGCAGCAGGTAGTGGTCAAGATCGCGCCGTGGCCAGGCCGTGCCCGTAGCTCCGAAATGTCCGTCTGGCCATGCGGCGGTCACTGATCCGCCAAAGCCGTGCAGCTGCAAGCCCCGGTTGCGATATCCCGGGTTCACCCCATCTAGAATCCCAAGCTCGCGCAGCTTCGCCATCGCACGCGGGGTAAGCCCGTCGCCGCAGGTTTTATCGCGCGGGAATGTTGCCTTGTCCACCACGATGACGTCCCATCCTGCGCGCGCGGCATAAATCGCAGCTGCAGCTCCGGCTGGGCCACCGCCGATGACCACAACATCGCAGGTCACATCGTTGGACGGGATTTCGTCGGCAAGCATCATGGCAATTATTGTTGCACGAGCCCGCCCCCGGAAGTGTTTTGCCCTGTTATGTCGACTACTGTTAGGACGGGAAATATGGGAACGAATGAGCGCAAGGATAAACCTCGGATATGACCACTGGCCGACACCAGTCAACTGGTTACACCCCCGCTGTGGATTTGGGGGATGAACAGCTCAATTCGCGCATCGCTGCCGGGATGGAAACGGTCGAAGACCTGCTGCGTTCGGAGCTTTCGCGCGGTGAGGATTTCATCACGGATAAGGTTTTGCACCTGACTAAGGCTGGAGGCAAGCGCTTCCGTCCGATGATGGCGCTGCTGGCGGCGGAATATGGCCCGCGCCCCGAAGCGGTAAATGTTTACAAAGCCGCTGGTGTCGTGGAGATTGTGCACTTGGCGACGCTGTATCACGACGACGTGATGGACGAAGCCGACCAGCGCCGCGGTGTGGAATCGGCGAACTCGCGGTGGAATAACTCGGTGGCGATTTTGTCCGGCGATATTTTGCTGGCGCATTCTTCGCGCATCATGTCCGAGATGGATAGCCTGACGGTTCGCCACTTCGGTGAGACCTTCCAGGAATTGGTCACCGGGCAAATGCGCGAGACGCTTGGTGCCGGTGAGTCTAACCCGGTGGAGCACTACCAGAAGGTGATTCAAGAAAAGACTGCGGTCCTGATTGCTTCTGCTGGCTATCTGGGCTCCTATCACGCGGGGGCAGACGAGCCGACGCAGCGTTCGTTGCAGACTATCGGTGGGGCGATCGGCATGATTTTCCAGATCGTCGACGACATTATCGATTTGTTTTCAGATCCGAAAGACTCGGGCAAGATTCCGGGCACGGATTTGCGTGAGGGCGTGTTCACGCTTCCAGTGCTGTATGCGTTGGAGGAGGACAGCGCGGCTGGTAACGACCTGCGTTCGCTGCTGACTGGCCCTCTGGAGGCCGAAGATGACGTGCAGCGGGCGATTGCGCTGATCCGAGAGACCGAGGGGCGCGCAAAGGCGCTTGCCGACGTCCAGGCGCATTTGGACGTGGTGGATCGAGAGCTGGATAAGCTGCCGGATATTGCGGCGACTCGCGCGTTGCGGTTGCTCGCGGAATACACCACGCGCCGGGTGGGCTAGCGCGAACTGTGCATGTGCGCACGCCGGCGGTTTGGGCTTAACTGGGGTGAGGGCGCGCAATGGTTATGGTTGCGTCCTGAGCTGGTTGTAGCGCTAACACCCTGGAGCTATCAACGTAGAGATATCAACCTACGGTGCCATCAACCTACGGTGCTATCAATCTGGAGCTATCAACCTACGGTGCTAAAAAGCTGCCCTATAGTGGTGATTTGGGGAAACGCTGGGTGTCTATAGTAGGGTAAATAACCGCACCAAATGGTGCACGCCAGGTTGCCCGAGCGGCCAAAGGGAGCGGACTGTAAATCCGCCGGCATTGCCTTCAGAAGTTCGAATCTTCTACCTGGCACAGCAGATGAAACCCACGCGATGATTCGCGTGGGTTTTTCGCATGCCTGGGCTACGGCCCTTAGGATCCAAGACGGGTTATGGGGTTATGCGGGGTTAAACGACAAAAAGTGGGGCTAAACGACACAAAGTGTGTCTGATCGGGGGTGTCGACCAGAGCTTGGTCCCGTTTTGCAAATAGGCCTCCTGAAACCGGCCATTTTCGTTCACTATTTGTAAAAAAGACACCATCGACATGATTGTCGGCAGACATGATTACCGGCGATGGGCTAAGCGGGAGACGAAGCAAAAAGCGGGGGTATGCGACAAAATGTGTATGGGTGTGTCTGGGGCTGTTACCCCGTGGTCGGGGTTAGGTGCCTATTCATCCTTTCTGTACGCCTAGGTTGTGGTTATAGGCGGTTGGGAAGCGTTGTTGTAGAGGGCTGGTCGTCCTGTTTGCTGGGCGGCTTTGTTTTTTGTTGTGGGGCACCTCAGTGTTGAAGTGTGCTGACAGTTGCCGGTCTGGACGAGTTTTCGTTGTGGGGATTATAAATGCGGTGTTTTTAGCTCTTGCTCTGCGTCAATGACACCCACACGGACACACTTTTTGTCGTATATCCTCTCCAAGCGGTCGGGCGAGAGAGGTGTGTTGGTTCTGCCTGAGCGGTGGCAAAGCATAGGTAATGAATAGACAAAAAACATGTCTTAACCTTGCGATTTGTGTACTAACACTGAACTGGGTTAGGCTATGTGAGGCTTCAACGGAGCGCAACAAAGTAGATCGAAAGACTGCAAAGTTGGTTTCGAGGCTGCGCCCCCTTAGCTCAGTCGGCAGAGCGTTTCCATGGTAAGGAAAAGGTCGACGGTTCGATTCCGTCAGGGGGCTCTGTTGCTGTTTAGGGTCGAACACCTTAGACGTTGCAACACCAGGCGGTGTAGCTCAGTGGTAGAGCATACGACTCATAATCGTTGTGTCGCGGGTTCAATTCCCGCCATCGCTACTGGGATTTTTCCCATAACCTCAAGCCTTGCACTGACCGCATCTCGGTCTGCTAAGGTGAAGGATGCTGCAGAATACGGTGGGCCCAAGGTATCACCGGTCTGATAAACAGCAACCTCTAGGGGCGTGGCGCAATTGGTAGCGCAACGGTCTCCAAAACCGTAGGTTGCAGGTTCGAGTCCTGTCGCCCCTGCCATAATTTTCATGAGGTCATTCACCGAGGTCAACTTTAAGGCCGCTCGAGGACACTGACCACTCGAGGACACTGAGGAGTCATTGACGTGAGCGAAGAGAACAACGCCACCGGCGGTCCAGCTCGTCCAGTCGGTAAGCGTCAACGCTCCGGTGCGTCCACCACCTCCCGTGCTTCTTATGAAGCTAAGCATGTCGTCAAGGTAGATAACTCTTCTGTCCAAGACGATAAACCAGGCGGTGGCCCAGCCCGTTTTGTTCCGGAAGTTGTTTCCGAAATGGGCAAAGTTGTTTGGCCTACCGCGAAGCAGATGGTGCAGTACACCATCGTTGTGTTTGCATTCCTTTTTGTTTTGACTGCGCTTGTCTGGAGCATCGACACTGTCGCCACCATGGGAGTTGAAGCAGTCCTTACTCCTTAGCTATAATTGCTTCATATCAGGTTGTGATCCCGCTTGTCCCTCGATGGATAAGCGGGATAATTTATGAGCGCAACCAGTCCACGACATATTCAACGACATATTCACCCAGGCACAAGGGAGCGCTACAGTGAGCGAAGACACCCAGAACAACGAAGATCAACAAAACACCAGTGACGTATTCGATGACGTCACTCCAGAGGTAGCCAAAGCAAGTGAGGCTGCTGAGTTGGCGGCGGAAGAAGACCGTGAATCGCTCGGCGAAGGCTATGACGCTGACTCCACCGATTTCGCCAAAGACCACGAAGAAGCGCTCGAGGCGGTTGGTGCAGAAGCTGCGGTTGGCGCTGGCGCAGACGGGACTGATGGACCTGAATCCACTAATGCTGGTGAAGCCGGAGGACCTGGCGAACAACTCGACGAGGATGTTGCTTACCGACGTCGTCTGCGCGAATTCACCAAGGAGCTGAAAAAGCAGCCTGGTCAGTGGTACAT
>NZ_JAPJNQ010000084.1 GCF_030826625.1 Corynebacterium sp.
CCTCGCTTACCGCACATGTATATGGGCCCTTCCGATTTTCGGTCTGGGGATTATCTTTGGCGCTATCTGGGCTGAGGCTGCTTGGGGACGATTCTGGAATTGGGATCCAAAGGAAACAATGTCTCTAGTTACATGGGTACTTTATGCTGCCTATCTTCACGCCCGGGCTACGCGATCTGTCGGTAAGGTTCTTCCTGCGTGGGTGAATGTCCTAGCCTTTGCAACAATGATTTTTAATTTGTTTTTTATCAACCAAGTGGTGTCGGGTTTGCATTCTTATGCGGGACTTAACTAAGTCAGACAGTCTTCACTCAGCTATATGAAGTGAGGTTCCCCTCGAGTAGTGGACACCCAATTTGTGCGGATCTCGTGTCCGTAAGAGAGGATGTTCATTGTGAGTTCGTCAAGGAAGAAATACACCCCGGAGTACCGGCAGGAGGCCGCCAGACTGGTCATCGAGACCGGGCGCCCAATCGCTGATGTGGCTAAGGAAATTAACGTATCAGCCACAATTTTGGGCAGGTGGGTCAATCTCGAGCGGGAACGCCAAGGCTCAGTAGATGGCCACAGTGATGCCGATATACGAGCCGAAAACGCTCGCCTGCGTCGTGAGTTAGCTGAGGTCAAGATGGATAATGAGTTCTTGTCAAAAGCCACATCCTTCTTCGCTTTGAGGCAACGCGATCGGAAAAATTTGAGCTAATACAGTCAGAGCAAGGCGAACTACAGCATAAAAAGAATGAGCAGGTTATTAGAGGTTTCCCGTTCTGGCTACTACAAATGGGCGCAGGCTCAAGCAGTACGGCTTCGTGGTGAAAATCAGCATCAGAGATTCCTCGACCAGTGCGTCAGGCAAATTCATGACATCTCACCCAGGGCGTTTGTTCTCGTAACGACGATTCAATCCAAGCGGAAATCCACGCTTGCAGACCTGGTGAAACGACTGTTTGATCAAGGCCAGCTTAATCGAGTGTGGATGTCGGATATTACCTATCTAGACACGAATGAGGGCTGGCTGTACCTATGTGTTGTCCGCGATGGACACTCCCCGCCGAGTCCTCGGCTGGTTCATGGGTAGTGTGCAGGATTCTTACCTGGTTGAACGTGCACTGCGCATGGCTTAGATCCTGCGTGGTGACGTACCCGATGGCTTGGTCTGCCACGCCGATCGTGGTCCCCAGTTCACCAGCGAACAGCTGTGGCAGGTCTGTCAAGAACTAGGGATTGCACAACCGGCGCCGTCGCCACTCGTTCATCGGGATGGTAAGCCCCGTCGATTTCGAATCCCAGCTCGCTGATCAAAATGGTAATAAGAAGGCCGCTGTTTAACCCCTAAGCAGCTTAACAACGTGTCCACGATTTGCGGGCAACCCCGCTAACCCAGCAGACGTTTTACTGCCTCCCGGATGACCTCCGGCCGTTTACAAAACGCAAAACGAACCTTGTACTTCCAAGGCTCAGGTTCATCTGTAAAAGCAGATAACGGGATTGCCGCGACGCCTTTCGTCTCTGGCAACTGTTGACAGAATTCCACCCCATCCATGCCAGAGGCCTTGACATCTGCAACTAGGTAATAGGTTCCACGACAGTCGTGTACACCGTATCCCGCATCGCGTAGCCCACCTACAAGAATTTCACGACAAGCATCAAGTTCGCGCACCATGTCGCTAAGCCATTCAGCTTCATTGGTTAATGCATGTGCCACGGCAGGTTGAAATGGAGTCGTGGACACGAAAGTCATGAACTGTTTCGCCTTTAGTACTCCGTCCAACAAATGTGGCGGCGCGATGGCCCAGCCAGTTTTCCAACCAGTACAGCTATATGATTTCGCTGCAGAAGATACAACCACTGTGCGTTTGTCCATTCCCGGAAACGACGAGATTGATACATGCTCGTGGCCACCGAATACTAGATGCTCGTAAACCTCATCGGCCAAGACAAGCAGATCTTTTTCGATACACAACGCTGCCAGCGCTTCCAGTGCCGCACTACTAAACACAGCGCCAGTGGGATTATGCGGGGAATTGATGATGATCATCGCGGTGTTGTCAGTTATTGCGTCACGTACGGCCTCTACATCGACATCCCAAGACTCGCCCGATGCTCTGAGTGGAACCGCGATGCGGTTCGCGTCGGCAAGCGCAATGGCGGCCGCATAGGCATCGTAATACGGCTCGAGCACAATGACGTCTTGCCCAGGTTCGACCAAGCCCAACACAGTTGCGCTGATGGCTTCGGAGGCGCCGACGGTGACCGTGACGTTCTCCTGCGGTACTTTGTAAGACTCGGCGATTGCCTGCACCAAAGTCGGTACGCCGCGGAGTGGAGCATATTGGTTGTTACCCGCAGCGATATTCTCGCTAGCGATCTCCAACATGCGCGGTGGGCCATCGGAATCTGGGAAGCCTTGGCCCAAGTTGATTGCGTTATGTTCTGTGGCCAGTTGCGTCATCGTGGCGAAGATTGTCTCGCCGAATTGCTGCAATCTTTGTACGGTCATTGATCGCTCCCTGAGTTCGGTAATGCGTGTGTGTCAGCGTGCCAGTGTGTCAGTTTCTGGTTTTGTAGTCGGCGAAACTACAGCCACTATCGGCTGCGAATACACCTTTGCCTTCGTGCTTGGCGGCTGCAACTGCGTCGCTAATTTCGTCGTAATATAAGTCATTAGGCTGCACCAGCACCGGGACTGCAAGGCCCGCCGCGGCAACCTCTTTGTTCACCAAGGTTTCGTCTGCATATACTCCGGCTAACTCGCGTCCATAGTGGTCTGTGCGTTCTTGATCATATTCGAGCCGCACGGTGGAACCTTCCGGAAGTAAATCCTCGACGAATCTTTTTGCTTTTTCGCCATAGCACTCTTTGTTGAGCTCCGGGGTGTCAATATTCAACAGACGCACTCGCGTGGTTTCCGTTGCGCCTGGCTTGGAGACTCTAATGGTGTCACCGTCGACGACATGAGAAACCGTTACCTCTTGGCTACTGTCTGCCTCGTTCTCATCGGGCTGAGCGCTATCGGTGAAAAATGAATAAGTACCGAGCCCCGCTACCGCGAGCGCAATCAGCGAAACTACATTGGTTGATTTCCGTGCCATGATGTCTTTCTCGAACGCGCTTTCAGTCATTTCAGATATTTCAATTATGCAGTGCACCCATCCTATCGTCGCTGTTGCATACACCGTTCAACGAGAGGGAAGCTGAACGGGCTGCAGGTGTTAGCGGTGAGCTATCGTGACTGCTCTGCGTTCGCTAAACTGACTAAGAGATATAGCCACAGCCCATAGCTGGCTCGCGAAATGTGCAGCGTGATGCCCGAAAGCTGTTGGCAAGCAAGAAAAATTAGAAAGAGGATCGTTCATGAACAAACCCGCGCGAGGGCAGCGGCGGACCGGCAATAAACGTACCCACGACCAACATCGGGGTGAGAAGAAATTCGGGCCGAAGCGTTCCGCACAACCGCGCAAAGGACCGCAACGGCCTGGTTTCCGCGAAGAACGCCTCAACAAACGCTCAGCGGATCCCGATTTGCCAGATGACGTTAATCCAAGCGATCTCGACCCATCGGTACTGCAAGACCTGAAGGTGCTATCGAGAGAAAACGCTGATGCCGTCGCCAAGCACATGATCATGTCCGCGACGCTGATGGAAGAAGACCCACAGTTGGCACTCCGGCACGCGCGTTCCGCGAAGGACCGCGCCGGCCGGGTCTCTGTCGTTCGCGAGGTGAACGGCATCGCCGCCTACCATGCCGGGGAGTGGAAAGAAGCGCTCTCCGAGCTGCGGGCTTCCCGACGCATGCACGGCGGGCCAGGGTTGTTGGCCGTCATGGCAGACTGCGAACGCGGTCTGGGCCGACCCGAAAAAGCCATCGAACTATCCCGCGCCCCAGAAGCGAAAGAACTGGACCCCGACCAGGCTATTGAACTAGCTATCGTTGCCGCGGGCGCCCGCTTGGACCAAGGCCAGGCAGACAGTGCCGTGATCACTTTGCAACGCGCGAACCCAGACAAAGCAGACCGCGGGATGGCTGCGGTGCGCCTGAGTTACGCGTACGCCAATGCGTTGCTGGAAGCAGGCCGTCGCGACGAAGCCGTTGAATGGTTCAACCATGCTGCCGGCATCGACGAAGAAGAATGGACGGACGCTGAAGAACGGCTGGCCGAACTAGAGGAGAACTAATGGCGCTGATTGATCAACATGACGGTTTGCTCGTTGACTTAGATGGCACGGTCTGGAATGGCGATACCGCTATTGCAGCAGCCATAGCGACGCTGAACGAGATCTCGCTGCCGGTAGCCTTCGTCACCAACAACGCCTCGAATCCACATTCGGTGGTGGCAGACAAGTTGCGCAGACTGGGCATCAACGACGAGTCGCCGACCGTGTTCAACTCAGCAGACGCCGTACTACAGGTACTGCAGCAGGAAGTAGACCCTGGTGCGAAAGTTCTCGTCGTCGGTACACCGTGGTTGCACGAGTTGATTGCAGAAGCAGGCTATGCGGTGTGCACCTCTGCCAGTGACGATCCTGCGGGCGCGGGGATCGCTGCCGTCGTCCAAGGGCATAACCCGGAGACTGGCTGGTCGCAACTATCCGAAGTTGCATTAGCTCTGCGTGCCGGCGCCCGTTACGTGTTGACCAACGCAGATACCTCCTTGCCGACCGAGCGTGGTTTTTGCTTGGGCAACGGCGCGATGGCTGCTGCGGTGACCGCCTCGACGGACGTGTATCCGCGCGCTGTCGGAAAGCCCGAACCTGAGTTATTCCACCTCGCCGCACAAGCCATTGGAGCGAAGAACCCGCTATGCATCGGTGATCGCCTCAACACCGATATCGCAGGCGCTAATAACGCGGGATTTGCCTCGCTGCATGTGATGACCGGCGTGTCAGGCGCGATCGAACTGCTCGAGGCCCCAGTAGAGCACCGTCCTACCTATATTGGTGCTGATTTTTCTGCTGTCCTACAGCCTGGCGAACAATTGCGTCCGGGCCCGCAAGCAGGCTTTACTGCCCGTGGCGACGGACACGACGTGTTACTCGAACGCGGCGATACTGAACCCGCAAACGGTGCTGGAACTGCTCAAGCCTCCGCGGCCGCGCAATCCGCCAATTCTCTGGCTGCCCTGCGCACCGTACTGGAAGTGGCGTGGGCGATGCCGAAGCCTCCACGCTATATTCACCCGCGTTCTCAGGCAGCTGAACGCGCTGCTGCGGATTGGGAATAATCAATGCCGGTACCGAAACCGCATGATCCGAACGCTCCTGCGATTACCCCACATGAGCTTGCCGACGAGCTCGCGGAAGTCTTTTCCGAGCAACCGGAAGATTTAGCCACACAGGCAGACCAACTGGAACGCGCCCACCAGGTATTACAGCGTGGCTTGCAGGAAAAATAGCAGCCGCAATTATCCAGATCAGCAGTTCAGGATCAGCCCAGACCAGGAGTAACAATGCCTGCTTCACCCAGCCACGAAAGCGAGTGTCCAGCGAGTCGGCCGCGTCGGCTTGATGCGGTGCTCGTTGCGCGCGAGCTCGCACGCTCTAGGGAACACGCGGTCAGCGAGATCAAAGCAGGCAAAGTCACCGTCAATGGAGCAGTAGCCAAAAAGCCTGCGCTGCCCGTAAGTAGCGATGCCGAGATTGTCGTCACTGGCAGTGACGAGCCGGCCTGGGCCTCGCGGGGTGCTTACAAGCTGCTCGGTGCTCTTGAACAATTTGAACCCGCAGGGCTGAGTCTGCAGGGCAAAAAGATTCTGGATGCCGGCGCTTCTACCGGCGGTTTTACCGATGTGTGTTTGCAGCGCGGCGCGACCGAAGTCATCGCGGCTGACGTTGGCCGCGACCAGCTGCTTCCCCGGTTACGTCAGCATCCTCGAGTGAGCGTGCGGGAACAACTTAACCTGCGCTATCTCACTAGCGCTGATACCAACGGTTACTGCGACGCCATGGTGGGCGACTTGTCGTTTATATCCTGGCGGTTGGTGTTGCCCGCGATCGTGGAGGTGCTTGCCGACGGGGCCGATCTTCTACCCATGGTGAAGCCGCAATTTGAGGTCGGCAAACAACGCCTGAGCAAAACTGGGGTGGTGCGCAGCCCGGAATTACGCGCGGAGGTCACCCTCGGTGTGGCCGAATTTGCTGCCGAATTAGGTCTATCTACGGTGGCTGCTGGGGCCTCACCGTTGCCAGGTCCGAATGGAAACGTAGAATATTTCCTATGGCTTACTAAAGACGGTGGCAAGCAGCAACCGTCCGGGCAACAACTCCGCGAACTTATCCGGCGCGCGGTGCAGGAAGGACCACAGTGACGAGGTTGAATACGACGAGCGAGCATGCAACGTCGAGCAGTGCTGACCGCGTCGTCTTGTTGGTCCCACACACCGGCAGCATGGGAAACGTGGCAACCACCGAACGCGTCGTGCGGTTGCTATCCGCGGCTGATATCTCGGTGCGTATCGTCGTCGACAAGCGCACCGCAGGGATTCGCGAGCACGAGTATTTATCGCAGTACCCGCTTGTCGACGCTGAACCCAACGCAGCATTGGGCTGCGAGCTGGTGCTGGTGCTCGGTGGAGATGGCACGTTTTTGCGAGCGGCTGATCTCGCGCACACAGTCGACGTCCCGGTTCTTGGAATCAACATGGGGCACGTCGGCTTTTTGGCGGAATGGGAAGAAGAATCCCTGGAAACCGCAATAGAACGCGTCGTCAAGCGTGATTATCGCATCGAAGACCGGATGACGATTGATACCGTCGTCGTCGATGCCGCTGGAGCTGAAGTCGGTAGGTCGTGGGCTCTGAATGAAGTCAGCATGCACAGCCAGAATCGACGCGGGGTGCTGGATGCGATTCTAGAAGTCGATGGCCGCCCGGTTAGTTCTTTTGGTTGCGATGGGGTACTGATTTCTACACCGACGGGCTCGACGGCATATTCGTTTTCTGCCGGCGGCCCGGTGCTGTGGCCTGAGTTGGATGCGATTTTGGTGGTACCGAATAATGCGCACGCGCTATTTGCAAAGCCTTTGGTGGTTTCGCCAGCCTCGACGGTGGCTGTCGAATCGGCGTCTGAGACTGATGAAGCGATTGCGATCATGGATGGACACCGGCAAATCACCATGCCAGCGGGTTCTCGTGTGGAAGTTGTCCGCGGCGCACACCCAATCCGGTGGGTACGCTTGGATGACAAACCGTTCACTGATCGTTTGGTCAACAAATTCTGGCTCCCGGTAGAAGGCTGGCGTGGCCCGCGCGGGCTGCGGCGCGGCAACTACTCCGCGAGCCAGGATGACAATGCACGAGGGGGAGGCGAGTAGGCCAAGGTTATGCTCGCAGATATCACTATCACAGACCTGGGCGTGATCCATCACGCCACAGCAGAATTATCCACCGGGCTGACTGTGCTGACCGGCGAGACCGGTGCCGGAAAAACCATGGTGGTCACAGGCCTGCGCTTGTTGGCCGGCTCACGCGCCGATGCTTCACGGGTGCGCACCGGGGCGGACAAAGCCGTGGTCGAAGGTAGCTTTCTTGCCGACGAGTTGAGCACTGGTGCACAGCAGGCAGTGGCAGAACTGGTCGAGTCTGGCGGTGGGGCTGCCGACGAAAACGGCGAGTACCTTGTTGCGCGAACAGTCAGTGCGCAGGGGCGGTCGAAAGCACACCTTGGGGGAAGGTCGGTACCGGCGGCCAAACTGGCGGAATTTTCTTCCTATGTTTTGGCTATTCATGGACAGAATGACCAGCTGCGCCTCTTAGCGCCTGAGCAGCAACGTGCCGCATTGGACAGGTATGCGCCGGAAAATGCACGTCTTTTGCAGAACTATCAACAGCATTACCGCGAATGGAAAAAACTGCAGCGCGACCTCAAAGTCCGCACGGAATCGCGTCGCGAGCTGGCTCAAGAGGTTGACCGGCTCCAGTTCGCGATCGACGAAATTGAGCAGATTGCCCCGGAACCGGGAGAAGATGAACAACTCATCCAGCGGATTCGCCGTTTGCAGGATGTAGATTCGCTGCGCGAACAAGCTATGGCGGCGCTGACCGCGATCGATGGGCCGGAAGCTGCCGGCGGCGAAGATGGCTTCACCGAAACAGATCCCGCTTCGACCTTGTTGGGGCAGGCCGAATCTGCAGTGCGTGATTCGGAAGATCCGCAGCTTGCTGCCATCGCGGACAAGCTGGGTGAAATCACCACCCAATTGGGTGAAATCTCTGCCGAACTCGGTGGGTTTTTGGGCGAGTTGCCCGCAGACCCGGACGAGCTGGAAGCATCCTTGCAGCGCCAGCATGAGCTGAAAACGCTGACGCGGAAATACGCGCCGACGATCAGCGAAGTGATTACCTGGAAGGACGAGGCGAGTGTGCGGTTATCCAGCATTGATACCTCTGCGCAGGCATTGGAAGAGCTGCAAAAACAGGTCAAGGTAGCAGAAAAAGACATGCGGGCAGCAGCCAGCGAGCTCACGGCGGCCCGGCGTAGCGCAGCCGGTGAACTGGAAAAAGCCGTTACCGCAGAAATTCAAGGCCTCGCGATGCCGAAGGCACGTTTGGAAGTCGCCGTCCGCGAGATCGCACCGAGCGAATATGGCGCTGACGAGGTCGAGTTGTTGTTGGCTCCCAACGATGCGGCGCGCGCACAACCACTGTCGACGGCGGCCTCGGGTGGTGAATTATCCCGCGTCATGTTGGCGCTCGAAGTCATTATCTCTGCCGGAACCACGGGTGCGACGATGGTGTTCGACGAGGTGGATGCTGGCGTCGGCGGCCGCGCTGCCGTCGAGATTGGCCGCAGGCTCGCGCGCTTGGCGGTGCACAATCAGGTGATCGTCGTCACGCACCTGCCGCAGGTCGCGGCGTATGCGGATACCCACTTGCACGTCGCCAAGGAAGTCACAGATGAGACCGTAACGTCTGGCGTGCTGACCTTGGACCACGAGCAACGCGTTGAAGAACTCGCGCGCATGTTGGCAGGTCTGGATGATACGGCGACAGGGCGCGCACATGCAGCGGAGTTATTGGAGAAAGCAAGCCGCGATAAACAACAGCGGTAGATACCGCCGCTACCAGATTGCCGCGCTGCTGCAAGGCGCGCCTTGGCCACCACCGGCGGCAACGCGTGTTAAATGATTATTCATGGGGTTGTTTAACAAAGATGCCGATCTGCCTGGAATTCAGGCTACCGTGCGTGATTGCACTCCCGGTGGCAAAGGAATGCGCAAATTCAACCGCGGCGATATCGCGGTGATTAATGC
>NZ_JAPJNQ010000085.1 GCF_030826625.1 Corynebacterium sp.
ACCCCCAACCTTCTGATCCGTAGTCAGATGCTCTATCCGTTGAGCTACGGGCGCTTCCCGCTACACTCTTCGGCAATCTTGCGACCGCCGTCCTGTGCAACGAGAACATACTTTACTAAGCATCCCCGATTTTGCCAAATCCCCAGCACAGAATGCATAAACGCGAACGATACCGCACAACTGGAGCACGGCTGCAGCACGGCTAAGGCGCAACTACAGCACGATATCGAAGACCGGTATCGCCACGAAGTAGACCACCAGCGTCGTCAAGATCACGGCAACGACGTTCAGCCACACGCCACCCTTGATCATGTCACCGATACGCACGTAGCCGGAACCAAAAGCGATTGCGTTCGGCGGGGTGGCCACCGGCAACATGAACGCGCAGGTTGCAGCAAGCGCCACCGGAATGGCCAGCACCAGCACGTTGTGTTCCGCGTGCGCCGTCAGACCAATACCTACAGCGACACCACCCATAATTGGCAGGAATGTCGCTGCGGTTGCCGTGTTGGAAGTAAACTCCGTCAAGATCAGCACCAGACCAGCGACCGCGAAAATCAACAGGAACAGCGGCAACGAGCCCAGCACCTTGGCAATCTCACCGATCCACAACGACAAACCAGTCTTGGTAAACATTGAGGAAAGCGCCAAGCCACCACCGAAAAGCAGCAGCACGTCCCACGGCAGCTCGTTGGCTGTCTTCCAGTCCATCAATCGAGTGCCATTTTTATCTGCCGGGAGAGCAAACATCAACAGACCCGCAGCGATACCGACGATGGCGTCCTGGTAGCCCGATTCAATGCCCAGCCACTGATCCAGAATCAGCGGCACAAAAATCCACGCCAACGCAGCTAGCACAAAGATGACGCTGACGGCGATCTGCGGCCGGGTCCACTTGCCCATCTCGTGTAGCTCTTTTTTGATCAGTTCACGTCCACCTGGAATCTCCGTCATCTCAGGCTTGAACACCGTGATCAGTACCGCCCAGGCGATGAATAAGAAAACCACCGCGATCGGCATACCAACCATCATCCACTGCGCAAACCCGATGGTGTAGCCGTGCGCCTCGCTCATATAACCAGCCAGTAGCGCGTTCGGCGGGGTACCGATCAAGGTACCCAGCGAACCGATCGATGCCGAATACGCAATAGCCAGCATCAGGCCGGTGGCAAACTTCGCTTGCTTACGCATGCCGCCGACCACGTCAGCAGTCAGCTGCAACACGGACATGCCGATCGGCAGCATCACGACGGCCGTGGCGGTATTGGATACCCACATGGACAAAAAGCCGGTCGCGATCATGAAGCCCAAAATCAGCCGTTTCGGCGAAGTGCCCACCAACAACACCACCATGAGCGCGATGCGACGGTGCACGTTCCAGCGTTGCAGGCCGAGTGCGATCAGGAAGCCACCCAGGAAAAGAAAAATTGTGGCCGAAGCATAAGGCGTAGCGACGTCAGAGAACTCGCCAACTTGGAATAGTGGGAACACGACCAATGGCACCATCGCCGTGGCAGCCAGCGGAATGGCCTCAGTCATCCACCAACTTCCCATCAACACCGTCACCGCTGCGACCAAGCGCAAGGACTGCAAACTGTAATCAGCGTCCGGGTCTGCACCAGCGGATTCACTCAGGGTTTCCACTGCATTCGACGGGAAAAACACATATACCAACACCGCCAGCGCGATACCGACGAGCAAGCCGGTGTACTGGCGGGTGGTTTCACGACGTTCGCGGACCTCAGAATCCTGGCCTTCAGCCTTCGAGGTGCTCTCGTGCAATTGGGGCGTCCTCATAATGAGTCCATTTCTTGCTCTATGTCATACGGGTTAGTGTTCCTAAATACTAACCCATAGGTGAGGCCTAAATACCCAAAATGGTTTTCGCAATCAAGAAATAAATAATCAGGCCCGTCGCGTCACAGAAAGTCGAGATAAACGGGTTAGAAAATACCGCAGGGTCTGCACCGACAGTCTTGGCGACGATCGGCATTGCCCCACCGACGGTCGCCGACATCGCACACACACTCAACAGGGTCAGGCCGATCACGAAGCCGATATCAGAGCCGTAAACCAGCGTCGCCAAGACCAAGCCCAGCGTGCCCAAGGTAATGCCAAGCATCAAGCCGACGCGCAACTCGCGCCACATCACCTGCGCGATATCGCGTTTACGCACATCGCCCAGCGCAAGCGCACGGGTCACCGTCGTCGCCGCCTGGTTACCAGTGTTACCACCTGTACCAGTCAGCAGCGGGATGAACAGCGAGAGCACCACGGCTTTTTCCAGCGTGCCTTCGAAGGCATCCAGCACCTGCACCGTCAACAACGCAGAAACCGCCAGCACCAGCAACCAGACGATACGCGAGCGCATGATCTTCACCAGCGGCGTCGACATGTACGGCTGCTGCAGCGGCTCGGCACCACCGGCACGGGCAGAGTCCTCGCTGTCTTCTTCCTCCACGATGTCTTGCGCATCGTCGAAGGTCAGAATACCCACCAGGCGCTCGGTGTGATCGACGATCGGCATCGCCAACAAGTCGAGCGGCAAGAACCAACGCGCGGTCTCTTCAGCGTCATCGTTCGCGTGCGCAAAGATCGGATCCGACATCACCGACTTCACCTTGCGGTCGCCGTGCGCCAAAAACAGATCACGCAGAGAGGTCACACCAACCAGGCGACGGTCCCGGCGCGTGACCGGCACGGAATACAGCGTTTCCAGATCATCTGCCTCTTTGCGCAGCAGCGTCATCGCTTCGTTCACCGTCATGTCCTCGTGGATTTCCGGGACCTCCGGCGACATGCGACGGCCGATCGAGCCCTTCGGATACCCCAAGATGACGCCAGTGACGTCACGTTCAGTTTTGTCGAGGTTTTTCAGCAGCCGGTCGGCAATCTCGGCCGGCAGCTCGTCGATCAGCGAAACTCGGTCGTCCGGGTCCAACTCGTCGAAGAAAGAATAAACATCTTTATTGCCTAGCGCACCAATGACATCGGCCTGATGCGCAGCGTCGAGGGCGTCGAAAACCGCGATGGAGCGTTCCCGCGAAAGCAAACGTAAAACGACGGCAGCGCGGGTGGCATTGGAGCGTTCTACCAGCGAAACAATGTCTTTGATCGGAGGGTCGTCGAGAAGCTTGCGTAATCGCAGCGCTTCGCGGGGAGGTACGTCGTCATGACTCCTCAGCAGACCTTCTAGTTCGTCAATTGCTTCTACTGCTGCATCGTGCATAACGCACCTCCTTTACAGGACCATCGATTGCCCCACTGGGCCGGACTAAACCCCTGGGCAGATGGTCTACCCAGTAAGCTCCGGCTAGAATATACCCGTTGGGCGCGTATCAAAAATTCTGCAGCACGATCAGCCGGCGACCGCTTTCACTGCGGTTTCAAAATTACCCAGTGTCGCAGCGGGGCTCGCAAAGCCCACCATGGTCACGCTCATCCGATCTTGCCCGGCAGCAATCAGCATGAAGCCACACTCATTCACGTCGGCGACCCACACTTGCCCGTTCCAGTGCGGGCACATCGGTTGTGTACGATCGCTCAGCACCAAACCTTCGGTCACCCCAGCCATGACTTCTTCGTGCAGGGTCGCCAGGCGACGCTTGCCGACGACATCCAGCACCTGGCGGGCAGCGAATTCGTCGAGGCGCTCGGTGGACGCCTGCGGTTGCGCAAGCTCCGCCATCCGAATCAACGTCGCCCCGCAAGGCCAGTGCAGGTGCGCGTGGTCCAAGGTAACGATGCCAAAACGCAGAAACGGGGACGGTTCTTCCACGAATTCCTGCTCGGCGTACCACTCGTTTTGCCATTCCACTTCTGCGACCGCATGCAGGCTAGCGATCGTGATGTCGGTGGTGAATTCCAGCGCCTTTTTGATGCCATCGATGCGCACACGACCGTCGGCAAGACAAGCAACATCGTCAACGTGGCACGCGATGACCAGCTGCCCGTGGTGATCAAAGCCATGAGCAACGACGGCGATAGACACGGTGGCATCGACATCCAGCGGAACCAGCGACAGCGCGCCCGCCCCACCCAGGATGCGGCGGGTCAGGCTTTGGGCACAATCTTCAGGCGTGAGCATAAAACCTCCATGGTTTAAGGTATGGCTACCCTATTGCATGGTAGCGTCTTTTTGCAACGCGACGGGTTTTTTATCCGCGGTGGCTTTCGCAATGAGCTTGGCGACGACCCATTCCAGCGGCCCGCGGCGGAAACGCAGCTTCCACAGCGACGCAAACGCAATCAGGCCTACGGCATTCCACGCGGCGGTAGCCCAGTTATTGGTCTGACCAGCAATTTTTCCATCCAGCTCATCCGGATCGAACTCGTCGTCGCCCAGAACCCAGCCTTTGGACTTGTCATCCCAGAAATCCGCGGTCAGCTCGTCATACTCCTGCCAAGTATCCGCTTCTTGAATAATTTTTTGGTAGCGCTGAAAGCTCGGGTCAGGTTCGTCGGGTTTGGCAGGCTTGTCAGTTTCGGCTGCACTTTCGGATTCCGTACTTTCATGCACACTGCCCTCAGCGGGCTCAAGCCTCGAATACTGCACCGGGCCAGTACCGCTGATATCGAAAGTCTCGCCCGCATCCAACGGAATGCCACCGAGCATGAAAAAGCCCGCGATAAACACGTGTGCGACGTACGTCGTCAAGGCCATCGCACCCACCGCACGCAGCGGGTAGGCAAGAATATTCGCCCAGCGCACCTGGCAGAACAGGCAGCACAGGCAGATCACCGCGATGGCGCAGGTGATGCTCGCCAACAGATCACCGAACATTCCCGTGTGCGGCTCGAAGCTCCGCGTCAACAGCAATTGCACAAGCGGTTCTTTATCAAACTGCGGCTCGCTGTCGTCGGCAAGCGGGTCATACGGAAAAACCGCGGCATTGTTCACACGAATAACAAACCCCACGGCCGCAAGCAGCAACGCAGGAACCACCGCAATGGCCTGGGCCTTCGTGTTGCCCACCAGGAAGCGGTGCACCAGAACGCCCACGGCACCGTAGGTCAGCCACGCCAGCACCGGGTACGGCGGCATGAACAGCTCAAAACCGAATGGCACGAGATCCACCAGCACAAAGCCCACCGAGGAGACCGCTGCTAGCACCGCGATGATGACGGCGATCACCCAGGTTTTACAACGAGGCAACCAGAACAACAGCAGGTAAATCACGGCAATGGTGCTGAGCACGATCGCGATGGTGGACTGCACCATCGACATCAACGTGCCCGCGACCAAAAGAATCACACCCCGCACCAGCGTCGCCAGGCGCGTGCGCACAGGGTCATCGGCCCCGCGCTCGTGAAAAAGGCCCAAAGAAACGCCCGCCAGCACCGCGAACAGTGCCGAGGGGTAGCCGGCAAAAGCGGTGCTCGTGTAGTCCGCAACAACCCCGCCATCAAAACCGGTGGGGCCCAGATGCGCAAACACCATGCCGACGATGGCGAGGCCGCGGGCTAAATCAATGCCGTCAAAGCGAAAAGCTGCTTTCATGCGCTAAGCATATTGCTGGGTGAACACACTGAGCAAGACAACGCTGAGCAACAACACACTGCGCAACACCGCACTGAGCAAGACACTGCGCAACACAAAGCCCCGGTAAGAAAAATCCTACCGGGGCCAAGCTGCGGAGATGAGAGGATTCGAACCTCCGGCCCGCTGTTAAGCAGGCAACTCATTAGCAGTGAGTCCCATTCGGCCACTCTGGCACATCTCCAACGCGATCTAGCATAACTGTTAGCATGCCCTCGCGCAATTAATCCCGTGCACCCGCTAGATGAGACTACACTTACACGCATGTTGCGAGAAGATCTGGAATCACTGCCCGCCTACGTCCCCGGTAAGCGCATGCCGGATGCAGTCAAGCTTTCTTCTAACGAATCTGCCCACCCACCGCTGCCGAGCATCACCGAGGCCATCGCCGAATCCGCTGCGCAATCCCACCGTTACCCGGATATGGGAGTCGTTGAGCTACGCAAGAAGCTCGCCGCACACCTGGGGCTTGCCGATGAAAACAGCGTCACCGTCGGCACGGGTTCTTCCGCATTGTGCCAGCAGCTAGTGACCATCACCTGCCAGCCGGGCGATGAAGTCATCTTCCCGTGGCGCAGCTTCGAGGCCTACCCGATTTTCACCCAGATCACCGGTGCCACCGCCGTGCCGGTCCCACTACGCGAGCTGCGCAATGACCTTCCCGCCATGGCCGATGCCATTACCGAGCGCACCCGCCTGATTTTCGTGTGCAACCCGAACAATCCCACCGGCACTACCATCAGCACCGAGGAATTCCGCGAGTTCATGGACCGGGTGCCTGCCGACGTCGTCGTCGCGCTAGACGAGGCTTATGTGGAATACAACACCGCCGATAACACCCCGCTGGCCACCGAGGCCGTGCAGCAGTACCCAAATGTGATCGGTTTGCGCACCTTCTCGAAAGCCTACGGGCTGGCGGGCGTGCGCGTCGGCTATGCCTTCGGTAACCCGGACATCATTGCGACGCTGGGCAAAGTCGCCATTCCTTTCAGTGTGTCCGCAGTAGCGCAGGCAGCAGCGCTAGCTTCTTTGGAGGCTGCCGACGAGCTCAACGAACGCGTCACCGAAACTAATCAGCAGCGCGACCGGCTTGCCGACGAGCTGGGCCTGACGCCCTCTTTCGCTAATTTCGTGTGGATTCCGGCCGAATCTTTGCACGACAGCCCACAAGAAATAGCCGCACAATTGGCTGAATCTGGGGTGTTGGTGCGTGCTTTCGACGAAGGTCTGCGCATCACCGCCACCACTGCAGAAGAAACCGATACCTTGCTTGCCGCGTGGAAGAAGGTGCGTGCATAATGCGTGCGCTGGCGCTGTTACTCAATATCATCACCATTGCCGCAGCCTTGGCCGTGACTGTCTGGCTGGTGCCGGGCGTGAATTACACGGGCCCGAATAAACTGCTTGTCGACGAATCCTTCGATCCTGCTATCGCGCTGGGTATCGTCGCAATCGCGTTCATGCTAGTCAACTCCACCGTCGGCCCAATTGTGCGCACAGTGGGCGCGCCGATCAATTGCCTGACGCTCGGTTTGTTTTCTTTCCTCGTCAATATCGCGATCCTGTGGCTGGCTTCGGTGATTACCAACGCCATCAACATTTGGGGTATCACTTTCACCATCGACGGTTTCTGGTCCGCCGCCTTTGGCGCCGGCATTTTCGCTTTCGCGCGCAGCATCGTTGCGATGATTACTTCCCCGGTACGCGCCCGGGGATAGAGTGGCGACGCTACTTGCTGCTCAATAGTGACTGACCGTTAGTCGTTAGCCGTCAGTGGCTAGTCGTTAATGGTTAGTCACCGGGTAGCCCAAATGTTGTAGCTGCGGGACGACGCCTTCGCCGACTGACCAGGTTTCTTCTAAGTGTGGGTACCCGGACAAAATGAAATGCTTGATCCCGGCTTCTCGGTATTCCGCCAGCCGCTGAGCCACTTCCTGGTGGCTGCCCACCAACGCAGTGCCTGCCCCACCGCGGAGCAGTCCAACACCTGCCCACAAGTTCGGGGCGATCTCTAACTCATGGGCATCGGCGCCGGACACGAAATCCTGCCCCTGCCCATGCAGTTCACTTTGTAAGCGCTGGCTTTCTGATTGCGAACGAGCCAAGTCTTGTTGAATCTTGTGCACCTCTTGCGGGTCTACACTGTCTAATAGCCGCTGCGCTTCTGCCCAAGCCTGCTCGGAGGTATCGCGGGAGATGACATGCAGCCGGATGCCGTACTCGAGATCGCGGCCTGCCTCGGCAGCGGATTGCCGCACCCGATCCAATTTTTCCGCCACTTTATCTGGGGTTTCACCCCAGGTTAAGTACACATCTGCGCGTCGTCCAGCAACCTCAATACCGGGCTGCGAAGATCCACCGAAAAAGATGCGTGGGGTGGTCTCCGGGCGCTGCGCTAATTGTGCATTTTCTACCGTTTCGTAGGTACCTTCCCGTGTGATCGGCTCAGGGCTGGTCCACAAATCCTGCGCTAGACTCAGCGCTTCATCGGCCCGCGCATAGCGCTGCTCTTTAGTGGAGTAATCACCATACGCTCGTTGTTCAATATCCTCACCACCAACCACCACGTTGAGCAGCACCCGACCGCCGGATAGTTCTTGCAGGGTTTGGGTTTGTTGTGCAAATAGTGGGGTGCTCACCAATCCTGGGCGAAAAGCGATCAGAAATTTGATACGGGAAGTTCGTGCCAACAAAGCAGCGTCGGTTACCCAGGCGTCTGCGCACCACTGCCCGGTGGGGGTAAGCAAGGATTCGAAGCCATTGGCCTCAGCTGCGAGAGCAATTTGCGTGAGGTAATCCAGCGTGGGTTTTCTTTCGCCGTGATAGATGCCCCCGCCGTGTCCACCGCCGATGATCTGTCGGGAATCGCCGTAAGTGGGTAGGTACCAGTGCAATGTGATCTCGCTATCAGTCATAAAAACAGTAGACCACATGGTCTATACAAGATGCCAAAATTACATTCACGCGACACGATTTAATAGACCGATTAGTCTACCGGAATGTATTGAAGTGCAGGTTTTTAGGAAATCGAAATACTAAAGTGCAACACGTTCTACAGACCGATCGGTCTACCTTCATCAAATTTTTATCGTATTTCACAAGGCATTATTCCCTCCCCAAAACTTCTATCCACAAGCCGCTCTACTTGGATATAGCCCCTACGGCTTATCGTTAACAAAGGCAGCACAATAGGGCCACAATAGGGCACCGAAGCCAATATCAGCATTGACTTCATCAAGGTTTGCCGGCAATACTGGCTTCACCAAGGTTTGCTGAGGCCCGAAAGGAGAACATCAATGTCTAGCTTCACTGAGCCCAAAAGAATCGTTCGTTCATTCGCTGCAGTCATTGCCGGCTGCTGGGTCTATTGCTTAGCCCTAGCGCCTGCCTTTTCTGAAAAACCCTATGCTGATGTTGCGGTTGAAAAGTCAAAAGAAATCGGCATCGGATTCACAGTCGCGGCACTGATCGTAGGCGCAATCTGGTTCTTTATCGCCACTAAAAAATCAAAATCCTAGCGCTCCGCTCCCTGGTGTTATGCCGGGGATTTTTCTTTGCCTGGAATCCAAGCCAGGTGAATTCTTGCTCAGGGTATTGCACATAAAAACAACCGGTAGCACCTGAGATAAACAACCGGGGGTTAAACGACAAAAAGTGTGTGCCAAACCCCGAATATCTACACCCCTAGCAG
>NZ_JAPJNQ010000086.1 GCF_030826625.1 Corynebacterium sp.
ATATCGCTGTCGTTGGGCTTCATCTTGAACGTCAACCCCTGGACAGTCAGGGAACCAGTGTGTCCAGCCAATTCCTTCATGCGGGAGCTAACGCGATCGGACTTGCTGATGTCGAACACGAGTGTCTGGCACGGCGTGTTCGCTGCCAGGGCGCCATCGATGACAAACTTCGCAAGATCACTGTGATAGCGGTACTGCTTGGAATTGCCGCTTGGCGAGGACTTGAAGTGGTAGCGGCCAGTCGCAATACCGGCAGCCGGTGGCGTGTTCAGAACGAAGTTGCGGCCGTCGCCTTCAAACGTGGCCTTGTCTTGTAAGCCGTTAATGGTCAGGAGGAGTAGCAGCCGCTCAAACTGGTTCAGTACCTCACCGGACTGCTCATCGTAAGACTTCAAGCGGTCACGCACTGACGGATCAAGGTTGTCGAAAACCTTCGCCTTCGCCGCAGCCATGTCCTTGCTTACAGTGGCGGCGTACTTCTTCTCAAGCTCCTGGAACGCCTCATTGATCTCGTCAGCAGTGCGGTAACTGTCGTAGATCTTCGCAATCTCCTGAGCGAAATCGAAACCATTCTCAATGCGGCCCAGCACCTCGTCACTAGCACCAAAGACGCTATCGAAGAGGTGGAATTTGTTCTCCAGCAGCTCCAAGATGCGCGCCTCAGCCGCATTGCCCTCATTGAAGAAATTGACGATAACAACGTCGTGCTTCTGGCCATAACGGTGAATGCGGCCGATGCGCTGCTCTACCCGCTGTGGGTTCCACGGCAGGTCGTAGTTGATCAGCATCGAGCAAAACTGCAGGTTGATGCCCTCAGATGCCGCTTCCGTCGCGATCATGATCGAGCCGGAGTCACGGAAGTAATCAACAAGCGCTTTTCTACGATCCGCCGACGGGTTGCCGGTAATGACGTCGCTACCTTCATTCTTTGTGAGCCACTCTTGATAAATCGCAGTCGCCTCAGGCGAATCGTTTTGGCCGTTGAACAGCACCAGCCCTTCCCCGTACCCAGCTTGCCGCAGTGTCTCCGCGATGAAGCTTTGGGTGTCGCTGTACTCGGTAAAGATGATGGCCTTTTCAGGGGATCCGACCTCACGCAGCCTCGCAAAGCCACGTTCAATGGCCTCCCCGAGTTTCAGCGACTTCTGATTCTGGTGAATCGATTCTGCGAGCGTCGCGTACTCCCTGAGCTCATCAATCTCGCCCTGCACCTTCTTGCGGACTTCTGGGTCCGACCAGTCCTCGTGCTTCTCCACGAGCTCCCCGAATGCCTCATATGCTGCCTGCTCCTCATCAAGCATGTCGTTATCGAAATCGAACAGTGGCATACGGTGGCTGTGTGGCTGACCTGCAGCCAGCTCTTCCGCCAGCCGATTCGCAGTTCTACGCAACGTGATTCCGACGGCGTATGTTGAAGAACCCAACCGCTTGCGCATCACCTGCGAAGAAAGCGCTCGCTGCGAGTCATTGAACGCGTACAAGATATCCCGTTGGAGGTAGGCATTGACCAGATCATAAAGATCCAGTTCCGCCTGTGACGGCTGGAACTTCACGGTCAAGGGGTCACGCTTGGTGAACCGAATGTACTTCTCTGCATCACGCCGCAAGGTGCGCTTGGTCAACTGGCCGACGCGCTCCGCCAAGTCATCGGGGCTGAATTCGGTGCTTCCTGTTTTCACATACCGCTCGCGGAAAACGTCAATAGACCGGAAATACTCCGGGTCGAAAATAGAGACAAGACCATAGATCTCTTCAAGACGGTTCTGTAGTGGGGTTGCTGTGAGCAGCACTACCTTGTTTGCGCCATCAAAAACCTCACCGACCGAATGTGCTACTTTGGCATGTTTTTTGCCCTTATAGAAGTTACGTAGCCGGTGGGCTTCGTCGGCAACGACTAAATCCCACGGACGCATCAGATCCGCCTTGTTCTGCTGGACAAACTCGTAGGAAGCGATCAAAACCTGACCAGGTGTCTTGTTAGCCAGGAGCGTTGCCTTGGATTTTGAGTCAAGCAGCTCAGATGGGATCAAGAACTTCTCGTACAGCTCCTGTTTCCATTGCTGACGGAGGCTGGCAGGAGCAACGATCAGGATGCGGCGTTTACGCTCTGCCCAATACTGCGTAATAACAATGCCCGCCTCGATCGTCTTACCGAGGCCGACTTCATCAGCCAACACGACGCCTCTTGTCGCGTTCCCCTTCAGCGCGAATAATGCTGCCTCAATCTGGTGAGGCTTGGGTTCCACCTGGGCGTCAAAAAGCAGTCCTGCAAGCTTGCCGACATGGTCATTGGCATAACTCCGCTCAAGCTCGTGCGCGAAATACTTCGCTTGATAGTTGGAGAGGTGTTGTCCGAAGGAGATTCCGGGGTTCTCACGGCCTGCGCTCTCCGGTACAGACTGGTCTGGGCACTGAGTCATAATTTTCCCGATGTAGTGAAACTGCTTGCACGCGTCGGCGTTATTCAACTTTAGCGGGCGGGGCGCGATGGGTGAAACGCTTCCAATAGATTTTGTTTCTATGCGGTGCCGTGTTGAACCCATTCATTCATTCTAACGATCTAGAGTCAGCCTTGGGCCAGTCTTGCTACTCGACTTGTGAAGGTGGTTATGAAGTGTCCTGGGTTTTGTTCCTAGACATTTACCTTGTTTTCCATTATTTCCCGGGACCGGAGGGTGTCCGATTTTTTGTGGGGCCTGACCCCCGGAAAGTGGACACGTCGGGGGTTAGGCCCCAGCCCATCGCAGCAGACAATGAACACATCCTGAACGCCACGGTTAGCCAAATCTGCGCACACTGATGCCCAGAATGACGCACCTTCATTGTCAGCGATCCACAATCCCAGGATGTGCTTGATGCCGTCTATATCGATGCCAACTGCCATGTAGCAGGCCTTGTTGATTACGCGGTGGCCATCGCGGATTTTCACGCGGAGCGCATCAAGGAAAATCACTGGGTAGAACTCGTCGAGTTAGCGGTTTTGCCATACCCAGAATTGACGGTCTTGGTCTACGCCCCGTTGTGGTGATTGCTGCTCTGTGCGGTTTCCACCTGGGCTTTGGCCTTGCGGCCGGAATGGTTATAGCCCAAATGCGTATCCATCTCTGCCTGCAGGCCAGCGTTGATCGATGTCTGCAGCAGGCCTTTGACCAGCTCGCTTGCATCATCGGCGGAAGTCGACAGCTCGCTGATCAGGCTGGCAAGTTCAGGTTTTTCCATCAGCTTCTTGCTGACTTCGTTGCCCCTTGCCGGGTCATGGTTTTTCTTCGGTGACACAGTAGTCATTATCGGTGAAACTCCTTCTAGAGCAGAGCCTCACACACAAACATCCTGACACTTTCGAGCTGCTCGATTAACCCAAAACGGGGGCGCAATTTCCCGGAGAAAAATCACAGAAATTCGGTAAGCCTATTCTGCACACACCTCATTCATTAAGCTGGGAATTAGATACGAAATTAGGCCTGCCTTAACGTGTCTATCCTCGTCTAACGCTGGTGGGCCTTCGAGAAAGGAATCCACCATGACTCACGGCTTACACCAGGACAATCCACTTCCCTATGCGCAGCGTCGTGCAGAAGATGCACCCGGCCACTGGCTGCTCGCGCGGCTGGGCAAACGAGTGCTACGACCAGGCGGTTTGGAACTCACCCGCAAGTTACTCAAGAATGCCAGCCTTACTGATGCTGATGTCGTCGAGTTGGCACCGGGCTTGGGGCGCACCGCCACCGAACTATTAAGTTTCCAACCCGCCAGCTATGTCGGCGTGGAAAAAGACGAAGATGCCGCACGCATTACCGGTGAGATCGTCAAAGACACCGGACGCATGGTGCACGCTGATGCCGCGGATACTGGTTTGCCCGATGCTCACGCTGACGTGGTGCTGGGTGAGGCAATGCTGACGATGCAGTCGCCCACCGGCAAGCAAAAGATCGTTGACGAGGCCGTGCGGGTGTTGCGACCAGGTGGACGCTATGCGATTCATGAGCTCGGCCTGCAACCCGACGACCTTGACGATGAATTCAAGACAGAGCTGCGCAAGAACCTCGCGCGCGTGATTAAGGTTAATGCCCGCCCTCTCACCGTGGTTGAGTGGACAGAGCTTCTCGAAAACGCTGGCTTAGTTGTCGAGTGGACAGATACCGCGCCAATGGCGCTGCTAAAGATGCGCCGTAATCTTGCCGACGAAGGCCTGCTGGGTACGTTGCGCATCATCAAAAATGCCTTGCTCGATAAGGATGCCAGGCGCCGCATGTTGGCAATGCGCAAGCTTTTCAACGAACACAGCGATGTCTTGCGCGGTGTGGCTTTGGTGGCCCGGAAACCGAGCTAGAACCAACCAAACGCTGAGGTTACGGCGAGCAATTCGCCGCAAAATATCACAGTATTTCTGCTGAACTTCACATTCCCCACCAGATTAACTATCGCTAAAATGGTGGATGAATCCAACCGTAGAAAGGATGATCCATGAGCTACGTCAACATCTCTGCCCTTACCTTCCCTGAAGGTGCTGGCCCGGAAATCGAGCAGCGCTTTGCGCAACGCGCAAAAGGCGTCGACAAGGCGGAAGGCTTTGAAAGCTTTGAGTTGCTGCGCCCCGTCGCCGGTGAGGATCGCTACTTCGTCGTCACCCGGTGGGACAGCCAGGAAAACTACCAAAAATGGGCTGATGCACGGCCAGCAGGCAACCATGTCGAAGATGAAAAGCGTGGCATGTCTGTTGACGTATTGGGCTTTGAATCCATCCAGCTGGAAAGCTAATCCAGCAAAAATCTTCACAGGCACGACAAGCGAAACCGCGGGCCCGGAAATCCGGAACCCGCGGTTTTCTTTACCCCCGGTTGCACGCGCCAACTGGCGCACCAGCCGGGGGTTAAGTAGCCGTTTTCGTTACGCAGGTAGTCGTTGACCTCGTCTTTGCTCACCTCGGTTTCCAGCTCGAGGTTCAATACAGCCATGGATACGTTCGGGGTGGGAACACGGATGGCATTACCGGTGAGCTTGCCCACTGCCCACAAATGGCAGGCATGGTGTATAGCTACTTAGGCTGCAGAATGATCTATTCCGTGGTTGTATCACCCACCCCTGTGAGGGCCCAGCCATCATAATTAACCTCAAAAATCAGAGGCAGGTCTGCCGGTAACCATCCACGATAACCAAAGTATTCCGGGGCCCTATGGGAGCACAAAGTAACATCTAACCTATCGAGCACGTCAAAATCAACGTCACCGTCGGCATCTTTCAGGTACACCACCTCTTGAGTGTCGTAGCTGCCTAAGTCATAAGCCTCATCAGGCTCCAGACCCAGTTGTTCGGAAATATCATCAGCACTGGTGTATGGACATTGGACACCAAATTCTACCCAATGCTGACCATAAGCATCGCGAACCGAGATAGTAACCGGACCCCCAGATTCACTTGCAGCTGGTAACGCTTGTTCAATTTCGCTTGAACAAGCCACCAAGAATGCCATCAAAGACAACGCAAGGAACGCTTTACACTGCCCAAACCTCAAATGCAAAGTCATCAATCCACTCCAGTAGCAGTGACGGAAAGCATCCCCCTTGCCATTTTTATGGGTATGCTTGGCGAATTTTTTGGGTCGCAGTCTCTGCTTTGCTTTCTAGTTCTTTAGCTTTATAGCATGAAGGTACATCAACTACCGAGACACAGCCCGTATTGGGCTTTGAATCCATTCAGCTCGAAAGCTAATTCAGCAAAATCTTCACAGGCACGACAAGCGAAACCGCGGGCCCGGAAATCCGGAACCCGCGGTTTTCTTCATCGCCGGTTGCACGCGCTAACTGGCGAACCAGCCAGCGTGGCCTATTCCAGTTTTAAAGCTCGCTAATTGGGGTACGGTGCGGCAGCACGCGTGGGCGCTTGCCCGCAATATCTTCGACAAAACGCACAACCTGGTTAGAGTAGCCATACTCGTTGTCGTACCAGACGTATACCACCAGGTGTTTGGTGCCGTTAGCGATCGTCGCCAAGCCATCGACCACACCGGCTTTAACGGAGCCGACGAAGTCCGAGGAGACCAATTCTGGGTCGTTGACGTAATCAACCTGCTGGCGCAGGTTCGACAGCAGCGCTACCTTACGCAGGTAATCGTTGACCTCATCCTTGGTCACCTCGGTTTCCAGCTCGAGGTTCAGCACCGCCATGGAAACGTTCGGGGTGGGAACGCGAATGGCATTGCCGGTGAGCTTGCCTTCGAATTCTGGCAGCGCCTTCGACACGGCCTTGGCCGCACCGGTTTCGGTCAGCACCATGTTCAATCCAGCAGCGCGTCCACGACGGTCACCCTTGTGGTAGTTGTCGATCAAGTTCTGGTCGTTGGTGAACGAGTGGGCGGTTTCTACGTGCCCGTGGGCAACGCCGTAACGGTCGCCGAGTGCCTTAAGCACCGGGGTAATGCCGTTGGTGGTACAGGATGCTGCGGAAAGCACCTTATCGTCGGCAGTCACGCTGTCTTCGTTGATGCCGAAAACGACGTTCGGGATATCGCCTTTGCCCGGTGCGGTCAGCACGACGCGGTCGGCACCTTTGGCCTCCAGGTGCTGCGACAGACCCTTGCGGTCGCGCCATGCTCCGGTGTTGTCAACGATGATGGCGTCATTGATGCCGTATGCGGTGTAGTCGATCTCTTGCGGTGAGTTGGCGTAGATGACCTGGATCTTGGTTCCGTTGGCCCAGATGACGCTGTTGTCTTCGTCCACCGAGATGGTGCCGTTGAATTCGCCATGTACGGAATCGCGGCGCAGCAGCGAGGCGCGTTTAATGATGTCACCCTCACCCTTGGAGCGGACGACAATAGCGCGCAGACGCACACCGCCATAGGATGCTTCACGTTCGACGAGAATGCGCGCGAGCAGACGACCGATACGGCCGAAACCGTAGAGGACAACGTCGGTGGGCTCGACGTTGGTGCGTCCGCCGATGACTTCTTCCAGCTCTTGGTGCAGGTATCCGGAAAGATCATCGGAACCGGATTGTGCAAAACCGACGGCCAGTCGTCCGACGTCAACCGAAGCGGTTCCCAAGTCCATCTTGGTCAGCTCCCGCAGCACCGGCAGGGTTTGTTCCAGCGGCAGATCCTCTTCAATGACCTGGTGCGCACGCTCGTGGGCTTTGATGATGTCGATGTCGGTGACGCTAATCAGCAGACGACCAAAAATAGAGGTCACAACGTTGTTGTTGCGGTGCAGCGAGCTGATCAGCGGGATCATCTCCTGCGCCAGCGCGATGCGTTCATTCCAGTTGTCGTGTCCTACCTCGGCGGGCTGATTCACAGTCATCTTCCTTTACGCGGGGGTATCGGGGTGCAAAATTACAACCAACATCCTACCCCGATTTTGGTTACTACCCCCGTAATTGGGCAAGGATGTCGGCCACACTGCCCTGCCCGATCTTGTCGACGTCTTCGCCGACCAAGCAATATGCCACCCGCGGATCATTCTCCTGTCGCAGTGGCGCCAGCAACGGGTTGAGTAACGGGTACATCGCGGGCACATCGTCGCCATGCGCACGGGAAAATTCTGTTTCTAGTCCGCGGGCTACCCGCCCGGAAAACGCACGGCTCGCCACGGTTTCGCCACCAGCGCGCAGCAGGCGACGGTTGAACTCACTGGTGCCGGCTTCGTCGGCGAGCAAAAACGCCGAACCACAGCTGACCGCTTTTACTCGTGGTAAACGCAACAACGTCGCAGCGTCATCTGCGGTGCGCACGCCACCAGAGGCCACCAACTGCGCGTTCACGCCAGCCAGCGACATGGTTTCGATGAGATCACCCAAGCCCAGACCAGATGGCTGTTCCTCGACCGACCACGTGCCGCGGTGCCCGCCGGCTGCTGGGCCCTGCACGACCAGCACATCTGCACCGGCATCTTGCGCGCTCAACGCATCCTCAACGGTGGTTACTGTCACCCAGGCCTCGATCCCAGCATCGTGGAGTCGAAGGATTTCTGCAGAACTGAAACAACCAAACGTGGAGCTCACCACCGCAGGTGGGTTCTGCGCACCCAACACCGTCTCGAGCTTGCCTTCCCAACCGTTGGTGTAGTCGGGTTCTGGCAGTGCCTCTGCTACTCCGTACTCGCGCTGCAACAGTTGATGAAATTCGCGCACCTCGGCGGTGATCTCCAGCGGATCCTGCGGGGCGAACAAATTCACTCCATAGCGCACGCCATCGCCCATGCCGTCGATGAGCTCCTGCACCTGCGCCACCGGCATCGTGCCCAACCCCAGAAAGCCGAAAGACCCTGCCTGATCTGCGGCAGTGACCAACTCTGGGGTCGACGGCCCACCGGCCATGGGCGCGATAAGAATTCGGGTATCCAGCTGACTCAAAACTTTCGACATAGCACCCAGGCTAGTGGAGAAACCATTAAGAAAAATGAGACACTGGGC
The DNA here is from genome assembly GCF_030826625.1 of Corynebacterium sp. Lineage (GTDB taxonomy): Bacteria > Actinomycetota > Actinomycetes > Mycobacteriales > Mycobacteriaceae > Corynebacterium. The sequence continues at coordinate 8,410 of NZ_JAPJNQ010000086.1, forward strand.
GGGTGAATATTGTGCGCAACCTGTTATCAAAAGTTTTCGGACGCAATGCCGAAGGCGCTAATGACTCAATCGCCAACCCAGCCGACGGTGGCTATCAGAAGGCAACGACCCAACAACCGGTACTAAATCTTGCTGACGTCACTGCCGAGTGGCTAATCGTCGGCTTGGGTAATCCGGGGCAAAAATATGCGGCCACACGCCACAACGTGGGCTATATGGTGGTCGACGATCTGCTGGCCGAATCCGGCGAGACCCTACAACCCATTAAGGGTGTGCAGGCATTCGGCGCCACCATTGAATGTGGTGAGAAATCGGCTCTGGTGCTGCGCACCGCAAGCTTTATGAATAATTCTGGCCCGGCGATTGCCGAAATTGCCCAACATTTAGGCATCCCCGCCGAGCGAGTGTTGCTTATTCACGATGAGTTAGACCTGAAAGAGCACAAAATCCGCCTCAAACAAGGCGGAAATGAAGCCGGACATAACGGCCTAAAATCGACGACTGAGCACCTGGGCACCCGCGACTATCCCCGCGTACGTATGGGGGTGGGCCACCCTGGGAAAGGAAATGACATTATTGCCTGGGTTCTGGGCCCAGTACCAGCAGGGGCTGGTTTTGATGAGTTTATTGCCACCGGCGCCGAGGCTGCCCGACTGATCGTGGCTCGGGGGCTAGGCGCCGCGCAAAACGAGATTCATTCTCGCTAACTAGCTGTTAGCTCCAGCCTTGGTGACCTGATCCAGAATCTTGTCCAAGCCAGCTTTCTCCGCGTCGTTTGCGCGGAATTCACCGTTGGCATCTTC
>NZ_JAPJNQ010000004.1 GCF_030826625.1 Corynebacterium sp.
GGCTAGCTCTGGGGTGGCCTTGGGGAGGGTTTAACCCTATACCTAAAGCGAACACATGTTCGATTATTTTTAGCGGGTGCGTTCAGCTCATGTTTATGCTTGGTAACGAGCAAGCGGAACACAACACTGGTGCCCCGCATTTTCGGAAAGGATCCGCCAATGACATCAACGCGACTGACCTCCTTGGAGATCTGTGCTGGTGCAGGTGGGCAAGCACTCGGGTTGGAAAACGCGGGATTTGATCATGCGGCGGTAGTAGAAATTGATAACTGGGCAGCTGAGACTCTGCGGTTGAATCGCGGAGAAACTGGGCCGCATGGTGGCTGGAACGTGCACGAAATGGATGTGCACGATTTCGACGGTACGCAATGGCGGGATCAGATCGATCTCTTCGCAGGGGGTGTGCCGTGCCCACCGTTTTCTATCGCGGGTAAACAGCTAGGCGCTGATGATGAACGCGATCTTTTTCCCGAAGCATTGCGTCTAATCGAAGAGATCAATCCCTCGGCGGTGTTGCTCGAAAATGTCAAAGGGCTTGGGCAACAACGATTCACCGCTTACCGCAATGACATTATTCGTCGGTTAGAAAGCTTGGGCTATACGTCATTTTGGAAGCTGCTGCAGTCAGCAGATTATGGTGTGCCGCAGCTGCGTCCACGGTTTATTCTGGTCGCGCTCAAGAATGAGTTTGCGGAGTTCTTTAGTTGGCCCGAGGCTGCTACCGAGCATGTCACCGTGGGCCAAGCACTGTATGAGCTGATGGCGGAAAATGGTTGGCCAGGTGCAAAACAGTGGGCGCGTAATGCGAATAAAGTTGCACCAACGTTGGTGGGCGGCAGCAAAAAGCACGGAGGACCTGATGTGGGGCCTACCCGAGCGAAAGAAGCCTGGAAAAACCTGGGCGTAAAAGGAACCTCGATTGCTGCCGAACCGCCGTCTGCAGATTTCACGGTTGATCCAGCACAAGCTATGCCGCGGTTGACCGTCCGTATGGGTGGAGTGATCCAAGGTTTCCCGGATGATTGGCAGTGGGCTGGCGGAAAAACCGCACAATGGCGGCAAGTCGGCAATGCATTTCCACCGCCAGTGGCACAAGCACTCGGTGAACAAATTAAAAAGCCTTGCAGAAATTACCCATTGCCGACGGCTTTGTGTCTGCCGAACCCACCCGGGTGCGACAGTTGGAGCTACTTTAGGGGAGGAAGTGAGTTCAGAAATGACGCCGAAAGAAGCTCTGCAGCAGTTAGTACTTGCTTTTCAGAAGGTTGATCCCGATGGAAGCCCTCGGGCATTATGGCATGCTTTGCCATGCGGATGACGCTAAAAGTACGTTTCGCGTCGGCTTCGTCCACATTCAAGACGAAATACTGACTAAAGGCGGCAACCGTGATCGCAAACGGAGTATCGCTAAACATGGCAGAGATTCGATTGTGTGGCTGCATTTTGATGCGCCATTTCCTCCCAACACGTTGTTGCAATTGTCGAAGGAAGATAGAAACCGAATATTGAATTGCTCCTCTGGGGCTGCACGGCTCAACGAGCTCTTTCGCACCGCGCAAGAAATGATCATCCCCCGAGGAATCGTCGCAACCGTGGCGCAGCAAAAAGACTATATGAAGCGTGTGCGCTACAACGGGGGATCACGTAGCGCGCTGCAGCCAGAAGGCGTCGTCGTTCTTGGTGACTTCAAATATCACCGGGAAATCGCACAACAACTTGATCTTCCTGTGCCCGAAGATGGGGAATCAGTGTCTGTGCGGTTGGTACCGCATGAAGAAACAGACTCCGCGCCCTTTGCATGGATTGCTGGTAAGAGGTGGAGGAAAGCGCAACCGCTCGACCCAGTGGTCATCGCTCCGAAAGTGCCATTTAAAAAACCAGATTGAGCCCCGGTTGGGGAAGACTTCCCAGCTGAGCAGCAGATTTAGTATGGCCTGAATCATGCTGTGTATATCTGAATGTGAATCGTTCTGGGTTTAGTTCCGCTTCTTTTACGAGCCTGTGTTGATGGGCTCGGTGCGATAGTACTTGGTTTCTACTTCCTGTGGGCGGTGTTGTCGTGGCCGATATGAAGGCCTTCATGGTCTATCGCGTGCCATATTGTGCGGGAAGCGACGAGCATCGGGATTCATCGCTGGTTGTAAGAACGCCGCTGTTGCCGTGCGTTGCTCCAACCGGTTCGTCGGGTGCCGGTTTTTCGTTTTTGCGGGCGCATGAGCAGGGTGAGGCCGTCGAAATCGGCTGGCTCCCAGTCATGACGGTGCGTGCGAAACTCCATTCCTTGTTCATTCTTCGCTGCTTGCACAAGTAGGGCCCGGCCGTCTTTGCATAGCTCGATGGTTCTTGCCCACAACAATTCACGGATGCGCGCAGAAGGAGTGCCGACGAAAACCCCTGGGCTGAGTTCGGTGAGCCATTTTGTTAGGTCGCCGCGCAACCCGGCCGGGCACGCAGTCACGATGAGAACGATCATTGCGGTTGCGCCTCTTCAAATTCAGACCAGTTCATGCCTGCAGAGACCACTTCCAACTCACTCCATAAGTAGAGTTCAGCGTCACTAAATGGTTCTTCGTCAGGAACGCTCATGACAGATTTGAGGTCATGGACCATCCGCTGCATGAGGCGCTTGTCGACGACTGCATCGCGTAGCAGCCGTCGAACGAGAGGAATTGGGTTATCTGGCGCGGCTGCCACGGCTGAAAAAGCTGCGGGAATAGCGATTTCAGCTTTGTAGAGATCTGCGATGTCGTACACGAATGCCCGGTCGGTGCCGTTATGAACAATTCCTAGTGCGGGAATGAATCCTAGCCCAACTACGACAGCGTGTGCGATGCCGTACAGCGATGCGCTCGCAGTGGTTAATGCTTGGTTGATGGGTGTTGCAGCATCAAAATCGTTGGGATCGTATTCCCTGCGGTTCCACGCAACCCCGGTGCGTTTGGCCTCTGCAGCATAGACTCTTTTCATGCGCGCACCTTCGCGCCCGCGCAATTGCGCCATGGTCAGGGCAGATACGTCTTCACCGGGAAAACGTAAACTATACATTTTTCGTGCGCAGTCGAGACGTTTTCGCTGGTTGGTGACGATTTCTGCATGGATTTCTGCCATGCGCGAAGACTTGGCTGGTGACCGACCGTGTGCGTAATAGCGAACACCACGCTGCCCAGCCCAGACCGTTGCTGCACCAGCATCACCGAGCAGCGCCATGGCTGCATAAGTAATTCGGGTGCCGGGGCCGAGAATGAGCACAGCGAGTTTCGTGGCTGGTACGTGAGCCACGCCCCGCTGGTCCATGATGGTGAGTGCATTTCCATCACGGTTAACCACTGCTCGTTCCACATAAAGGAACGAGATGCGGTCACTCATTTGAGATAGGGCTTTGCGCGTGACCGGTACTTCATTTGGTGTGGGCATCGCCGTTACCGCACCGGTGCGAGAGTGAGTAAGCCACATCCGTAGCCGCGGGCCCGACCGATTCCTTGGGTAAGGGCAGTACGCAGCTTGGCTGCATCAGTGACCCGCAAGGTACCTGTAAAACGAGCTTTTGCGATGCGCACTGGTCGACTGTTTTTTCCATCCTGCTTTGAACGGTGGAAGTGGTCGGTCCAGCGCTCAGTGATTGCAGCTGTGTCAACCTCGAAACCAGCTTGAGCAGCTTTCTTGTGTAGCCAATTCAGCTGATGCTCGGCTGATACGTGTGCCCGTACTTTCCCGCGTTTGCCTTTTTCGAACTCCGAATAGGTTGGGTTAGCAACGAGTTCAAAATGCCAGTGTTGCCCGATCATCAACGTGTCAAGGAAGCGTTGATAATCCGCAGATTCTGCGGGGCGGGTTTCCCAACCGGCTTGTTCCACTAAATGGTTGCCGGTGGGTTTTTCGGGGCCCACGATGTAGAGCACATGGTCATGTTGTCGTTTATCAGCACGCCACAGGACGCGTGCAGTGGAGTCGTCTAAGTCTGGTGGAAACGATGCTCGCACCGCAGCGTGCATGGCTTGTGGATCGGTGAGGAGTTTTCGCCCTCCGCGACGAGCTGGGTTGATTTGTACGCGTGTCAGTGTGGTCATGCGCGTAGCACCGCCTCAAAAAATCGGTCCGGATCAGAGCTGATTTCTCTGCCTTGTGGGTTATCGAGAGTCACATCGTCGCATCGGATTACACCTCTCCACCCGTATTGACGGTGTTGTGGGTCGAAGGAAATAGGCACGTCTTGTCGTGCTTCTGCACCTTCTTCGGTGATTTCAGCATCGCGATAAATTGCGAGGTATACAGTCCGCGGAGCGTTCTCCTGGTGGTTTTTTGTGGCATGCCAGGTTTTATGCTGACGAAGCGCGGTTTCTGCATCGTGCTCGGTGACTCCGATGACTAGCCCTGGATGCACTGGACAAGAACGCCGCCCCATGAACAACGGAAACTTCGGGTTGCGAAGTGCCTCGGCCATGCCGTCGAGAAGCTCTTTGGTGTCTGACTCAATGGCGACAACGAACGCTGCATCGGACAGGAAATATCGGGTTGATAGTTTCGCAGGCGCCGAGGGCTTAGTTTGCCACGGTTGCGCAGTCTGATAATCGCGCAGCAGTCTTCCTGACTGATCGACTCGAACAGCGAATTTCAGTGCTGCTAAGTCTTCCACTGAGTCTGTGCGCCGACGCCCTTCGGCAGCAGCCAGCAAGCCGATAATCCCAGACTTACTGGGGCGTTCAGCCGTGGCACGGGTGCTATACCGTGAGGCATCGCCCCAAGACTGGAGTGGCCCTTTCAATAGCAGTAACAGTGAATACGTCATTTTTACTCTCCAGCTGCGCGGCGTAGCTCATCGGTGATTTTATCCTTGAGTTCCGGGAGCGTGATGGTTTCTGCGAGATCCTGGAATGGTTTCGTCAAATCACCGATACCAAGCACGAATGCAGCACGCGGTGTGAAGCCGTAGACAGTCTCAATATCGTGAGCTTCTTCTGCGAGCTTCTGTGCGCCAACCTCGCGACGAGACGCCGATTCGGTAGCCTCAACTGGTGATTCAAAGGCATTAACCAGCGAAATTGGCCGAGAATCACGAACGGTGATGTAGACAAGTTCTGGCAGAGTTTGGTTGGCAAAGGTGTTAATTTTGCCTGTTGGCAACGACTTGATGAAAGCATCGATGAACTGTTCTGTTGCTTGGACCGCGTTTTCGCGGGAATCCAGATTCTCGGTGAGTGAATCAACGTTGACAGTGGCGTAACGGTACAGCGTCGATGACATCATTTGGACGGTACCGAGCATGCCAGCGCCAGTTTCTTCACCTTCTTCAGCCAGATCGTCGACTGCGGTAAAGAAATCGAATTCTGGTGCGCTCACGTGGATTCCCAGGGCATGGGCAACCTGTACCGAGGCGTCCACGTTGTACGCAGCATCATCAGCGACCATGCGACCGAACATGCTCATGTCCACCGAGTGTCCGGTGTCCAGGATTTCTTGGGCCTCATTCTTCTTCAAATTTTCGCCATCGCGTTCCAGCAACTCTGACACAGCGCGGTCAATTTGGTGCTGGCTCAAGAACAACAGGTATCCAGTTTCTGGATATGGGTTTGCCTCCACTCCGTTTTCAATGTCTTTTTTGGATAGCTTTTGCACCGAGGTTTTGATTTTAGCTGCTTTGAACAGCTGTTCTGTACGGCTGATTGCTTCAGCTTGTTCCAGACCAGCGTCTTCAAGTTTGCGTGCGATTTTTTCCGGTAAACGCTTAGAACGGTCACCGATCTGCTCTGGATCAAAATTGTCCTCGAAGAATTTGCGGATGGCGCGTTTCCACGATTGTGAAGACACTCGCTGACGTGGGGTTCCACCGAATACAGCGGATTTTGGTGCCCCGGTGTCATCACGGTTGATCAGTGATGGAGGAATGGTTTGCAGAGCGTGGATATCAACAATGAGAGACATAAAATTGTCCTTTCGGGTGAGAAGATTAAGAAGTTGGTTCGGTTTTGGTTTGTGCAGACGGGCGCATAGCTCCGACGGCGAAATCACGGCCCCACCGCAGCAGAACCCCGGTACGGCGTTGCGGGTGAGTCAGGTTACGCAGATCCACGGCGAATTGCCCGTAGTGAAAGCCCAGCTGTTGCGACCGCAGCAGGGAAATCAGTGAGCGAAGGTGAATGATGCGGGATTCCTCGCTACCAGCAGCCTGCATTGCGTCGAATCGAAGCTTGATCGATTTGCTGTCTGCCCCGCGGTAGAGCTGACCGCATGCGTGAGCAAAGGATGCAGAGGCAACGTGTACTGGTGCTGATGCGCTCTGCATGTGCAGTCCGAACAGCGAAAGGGCGTGGAAGGCTGCCTTTTCAGATGGCGACATGGCGTCCGAGCGTCCGAGTTCTATGTCGCTGAGTGGGGGATTCATGGTCATGAGTACGCGTTGTAAACTCAGCGGGTCGTGTTCGACGCTACGAGATACGCTCTTCCGGAGTTCTGCAAGCACACCCCGAGCGTGTGCACCGTCCGGTGTCTGGCCACGCTCGAGATAGTCACGTTGCAGCTGTGACACCGTGGAGCTGACACTGTGTTTGAGATTTGTTTCAGTCATCAGTTTTCCTTGAGTTGTAGTAGATTTCTAGTTCTCTAGCAGCGGTAGATCCTTTCTCAGTCTGTAGCGCAATGCCCGGTACAACGATCCGGCATTAATAATTCGTGCATTTGCTTCATCATCTCCTTCTAGAGTTCTTCCAATCATCGCTTTTTGTCCGGCGCCTCGAACGAGCTCTTCGGCGATGAACAGGAGCTCTTGCTTGATTTGCTTCTGCCATGCCGTGGCCTGATCGTCGATGTCATCTGGGCTAAGGTTGCGCAGCCAAGAAATGAATTGTGGTTCAAGGATCGTGTATAGGCGGTCAGCGGCGTCGGCATCAAAGGCGTAGTCACCGCCTGCAGCTACTGCCAGTTGTCCGGAGAACCAGCCCAAAGAAATTGCGGCATTTTTGGTTGCTTGGGCAGCATCGCGAACGATTTGCCGATGTGCTGTCGACAGGCTGTCGTCACGCAACAGGTGCAGGGGTAATCCGATATTCGCAGACACGATGGTTGCGACTGATGACGATTGTGCTCCGTATTCCATAGATACGATAGCGACGTCGAGAGTCTCAGAGTTCCCAGTCACCTTGGAAATTCGCGCGAGGTTGGCGAGGTTTGCAGGCCTGATGGGAGCGCGATCTTTCCCTTTGAATCCAGGATCTCCGTCGACGACGATCAGCGGATCGAGCGAGCGCCACATGGTTCGCTGAGTGTCATAAGGGCGTGCGTAGTAGGCATCCAGGCCTTTTTTCGATTGATTGGGGCTATAGCGATAAGGGGTCATCGGATCGTTGAGGACATTTTTGCCAGCATCGGGGATTTGATCCCCGTTGCTCACCAAGACACGTGTCACCAAGGCATTGTCCGCGTCAACGAATAACCTCACGCGACGTGACTGCCAAGTAGCAAGGTCAGCTGGTCCTTGTGGCTGGGGTTCTTTGGAGCGTTGAGCCGCGGTATCCTGCTTTCGTTCCCAGACCGGTTTATCTTTGCCAGTGTCGATGACGGCCGATTCTGGGGTGTTGAGAATGAGCGTTTCTAACAGGTTGCTGCCGATGACATAGGTGCCGCCGGTCATCCCTGCCCAGCCTTGACCAATGGGGTACCCTCTGCCGCTTTTGACTCGCTCATCACCGACCGCGCCAGATTTAATTCCGGAGTAATCAAAGGCGTGCGTGTGAATCAACCACCGTGCTGCTTCGTGGTAGGACAAACTTTGCCGGCCCGCGGCGGTACGCATGGTGAAGTAGTCTTGTTCTGCGTCAGGAATGATGCGTGCTACTTCTTGTTGAGTATTCGATGACGTGTGTAGATCTGCCACCTGCATAAACGGATTTTCCGCGTCGAGTAAATCGAAACGGTTATGAACCGTCGCAAGATAATCTAAAACTGTGTCATCTGCACCGGTGGAGTTTAATTGTGCACGGGTTTCAGTCCACCATTCGTCCCACTCAAACTGTGCAAGTGAACGACGGTTTGTGAGCTCTTCCGCGAGTTCATGGTGGTGTGCGCGCCAGAAAATTGCGAGAAGGACTCGTAAAACTGCGTAATCTTGCGTAGGGGAATCTCCAACGATCGCTAGGGCTTTGCCAGAACCATCGAAAATTTCACGAATGCTTAAGTTGCGAGCACCATCGAGAGTCCTGCATGGAATCCAGGGCTCATCGATGAGATTAAAAGTGCCGGGTGTGGCTGTATCTCTTGGTTGGGCAGTGGGCATAATGATTACCTCTTATTTTGTACGGTCTGTTGACTAGCTGTCTTGGTGTTTGTAGTTAAGCCTATTTGCTGTCAGTAACACGAATGTTATCGTCATCGATCAAACATTCGATTCCAAGTCTATTTGAATAACGAACACGAAACCGTCCTAATGTGCACGAGCTGTCTGTATCCAGTGCGAGTGCAAGCTGTCCTTTCAGCAAAAAGTGCTGTGACCACTCCTCGGGCGTATTTTTCTCGAGTGTGCTGATCACGTCGTCAAAATCCCGGTCGTACCTCGTCATTCGCGTTGGTAGCCGCACGGTACTCGTTGCCAGGTAGAAAGCATCCGAATAATTCAATTCTGAACCTTGCAGAATTTCGGTGTCCTTACCCCAGGGGGCGTAGCCATATTCAGTTTCTACGATGGGGATTACTTCTACGGCAGGTTCGGCGTCTCGCACTTGGGCAGCGCCGGTTTCATCATCGTTGTTCACGGTATCTTGGTGTTTTCTCTCGAATAGCCTCTCCAAACTCTTAGCAGCGAATGGTGAACACGTGCGGTAGGTCTGAGAACGCGCATGTGCGCGCTCCACCCGCGCCCGACTTTCCTCGTCGGCAGCGTGCCAAGCATCATGCCATGCGGCGGGAATATTTTGCTCCCCGTCGTAGACTTCTCGCACGAGAGGCTCGATGTCGTCGGGTCGGCGAAAGGTATCCGGTAGGTGCAGCAGCGTTGCGAGGATGATTTTTGGATCATAAATTGTCATAGCCCCGCTATCGATCTCCGGAATCGGACTGTGGGTATGAATTCCGCGGACGTACATGGCGGGATTACGCAGCGCTGCAGGTCTATCGGTGGCTGGTCGCTGGTGGCGATGAACGCGTCCAAGACGCTGTATTAGCAGGTCAATGGGGGCAATGTCTGTGAATAACACGTCTGCGTCAATATCAAGACTTTGCTCGGCAACTTGGGTTGCAACGACGATTTTGCGGAACGGGCGCGTCGTCGAACGGTCAGCATTTGGTCCGAGCTGAGCACGGAGCGCATCTTCTTTTGCCGTGCGATCACGTGCAGTAAACCCCGCGTGATGGAGTTCGACTTCACTGCGGAATTTCTTTTCAACGGCAGCCAGCGTTTCTTGTGCACGGGCAATCGTGTTGCAAATAATCAGCGCGCAACCGCCGTCGACAAGCAAATCTTGCAGCAGAATCGTGAGCTCAGCGAGTTCATCGCCAATGGTGTGAACCTGTGCGACGAGATTAGTTGGCGTTGGTTCCGGCGTCACGTACTGCGTTGTCGTTTCATTGGCGACTGTGATCAGTGGATATGCTTGCGGAGATTCATCAGTTTGCACCCCGGTATATGCCTCAATGAGTGCTTGACGACGTTGGGGTGGCAGGGTGGCGGACATCATGATGACGGATGCGCCGTAAAATGCGAGCCATTCGAGGGTGGTTTCCAAGTAATCGGAAGTATAGGCGTCGTAGGCGTGAACCTCATCGAAGATGATGATTTTTCCAGCTAATGCCGCGTGCCGGAGCATCGAGTAACGCTGCTGTAGAGCAAGCATGAGAACCTGGTCCACTGTGCCTACGACAATGTTTGAGAGTAATCCGCGTCGTCGACCGCTCATCCAAGAACTAGCAACGACATCACCACTAGTTTTATTCGAATTATTGGGGTCGATTCTGTTTTCTCCGATGCCGCGAAACCGGAGCTTTTGGTAAGGCTGGGACAGTTGATTTTTGGAATGGGCAAGGTAGAGGGATGCGACTGACGACGTCTCCGTGGTGCGTTCGGCCCAGTTGATGGTGCGTTCGAGAAGGCCATTCGCGGTGGCCATGGTAGGAGCAGCGAAAAATATGCCTTGCGACTGCTGTGCATGTCCCAAGACGTGGGCTGCCGCCAGGGCGCCTTCGGTTTTGCCGACGCCAGTTTCGGCTTCGAGGATAATAAGGCTGGGTTCTTGTATGCTCTGGGCGATCTCTACCATGGCTTTTTGGATGCTCCGCGCTTTGAACGTTTCTGGCCAGCCGAACGATTCTTTGAGAAGGAGGTCGATGTTTTGGGGCGGCAGATCCGTCGTCCATGGTTCGGTGAGGTCTGTGGTGGCCATGCCATTCGTGATTCGTTCGACTTGACTCTTTGTGACCTGCATCGGGAAAGCTTCGGCGTTCGACGCGATCCAGTCGGCCATGACGATTAGCCCTGTAAGCAGTTGGGCATCGCCTGCCAGGTAATTTCGTGCTCGTCCTAGAGGGGCAATGATTTTGTGAAAATTTGTCGCTTCTGCCATCGCGTCAAGCAATTCGTTGTGGACATTGCGCCAAGATTGGGAATAATCTGCGATGACCCGTGCGATGGCGTCTTGTTCTGAGCTTGGCGACGCGATGCCGTGGTGAGCATCGACGGTCGACGAGAGCCAGATTGCTAATTTTGGTTTTACGCCATGCGTGGTAAGCCAGGACTGTAAAATAACCCCAGAAACAACTCCGTGGGGCATTTTTTCTCTGCCTAGTTCGAGTGTGCTTTTTGTGGTGTCCAAGCCCGCATCTGTCACGTTGGTTACTAAGTGAGAATAGTCTTGGATTGCTTCAATTTGGGTCTGGAAGGTTTTGCACGCTTTTCCAATGTCATGTGTTCCAGCTAGGAACGTGTACAGGATACGAAGCTGTTCTACTGAAATTCCAAGATGGTGGCTGAGATTCTGTTTGGTGGCATTGCTTACCCATATGTCAAAGACAGCTGCGGCGGCGCATGCGCTGTCGGCGAGGTGCTGCGGAAGATTGAGATGGCCGGATTCGTCACCAGTTTTTGCCCACAATGATTTCGCCTGGCGGCTTTTACTTGCCACCCACGATTCCATGGTGTTTGCAAAATCAATTGTAGATTTTGGTAAAAGTGGTGGAGTTCTCATTGTGTGCTTTCTGTGGTGATTATTTCGAGTTGTTCTTATTGGTGATAACAAGGCCCACGTGGTGGCTCAATCTTGATTCGTTCAATCCCTTATCGAGTAAGTTAACAAATTAGGTATCACGTTTACAAGTGGTGTTATTGAGCTGTGGTTTTCTAGGTATTAAATTAAACACTGTCCCTGCGACAGCAGGGGTGAGCCCTTACTTGATAATGGTTCTCATTCTTCCCCGCGCTAGCGGGGCTTCATGTGGATAGTTGCCGCATGATAAGTTGTATCTAGTTGGCTCGATTGCCCTCCATTGAACCAGTTCAAGGAGGGTTTTCCCCGCGCATGCGGGGATGAGCCGCTACCTGCCGCGCGGTTTGTGGTGAGCACAAAGTTTTCCCCGCGCATGCGGGGATGAGCCCGCATGGGACCAACCATCACCGAGCCACATGCCGTTTTCCCCGCGCATGCGGGGATGAGCCCGTAGATCTTGTTCGATTATCCAGCCGCGCTTAGTTTTCCCCGCGCATGCGGGGATGAGCCGTGAATGCGGTCAATTTTTGCAGCCAGCTCTTCGTTTTCCCCGCGCATGCGGGGATGAGCCCAACTCGGTTGCTGCCACTGGCACCGATGATCGGTTTTCCCCGCGCATGCGGGGATGAGCCCACCCTGCGAATGCCCCCGCCTATTCGGTGATGGTTTTCCCCGCGCATGCGGGGATGAGCCCGGTGCTGTCTGGACAGGTTATTCCGCCACGCTGTTTTCCCCGCGCATGCGGGGATGAGCCCCTCGTGGTGGTTCCGATCCGGATTGCGCCCATGGTTTTCCCCGCGCATGCGGGGATGAGCCCTCCGCCAGCACGTCAACCTCCCGCGAATCCGGGTTTTCCCCGCGCATGCGGGGATGAGCCCATACCGGGTACCGCATAGTCGGAGAGGTGAATGTTTTCCCCGCGCATGCGGGGATGAGCCTGGGACGCTGGCTTCCAGTGTTGCCAGCTGGCGGTTTTCCCCGCGCATGCGGGGATGAGCCTACGCGCGGTGAGCCTTACCCGCCGGGTCCACCGTTTTCCCCGCGCATGCGGGGATGAGCCGGTCAGCGCGCAGCTGCTTTTCCTCCAGCTCCAGTTTTCCCCGCGCATGCGGGGATGAGCCCTCACGGTTGGTCCGAGCAACCTCCGCGGTGGTGTTTTCCCCGCGCATGCGGGGATGAGCCCGCGCTGATTGCCGTGACTGTGGGCATCGCCCAGTTTTCCCCGCGCATGCGGGGATGAGCCTTTGGGGTGTGTATTCAGCCATGGCTACAGTAAGTTTTCCCCGCGCATGCGGGGATGAGCCAGCGGAAAAATTGGGAAAATCCATTGGGGGGTCGTTTTCCCCGCGCATGCGGGGATGAGCCCCCTACTGAACTCTGCTTATGAGGTTATGGCAGGTTTTCCCCGCGCATGCGGGGATGAGCCCCTATGTTTACTTTCGATGCCGAAACTTTCGTCGTTTTCCCCGCGCATGCGGGGATGAGCCTTGATAGCTACTGTTTGCATGCCGATGAAGAAAGTTTTCCCCGCGCATGCGGGGATGAGCCTCAGCCACACTCGCCCATAATGCGGGGTAATACGTTTTCCCCGCGCATGCGGGGATGAGCCCGTGGCGTTGTTGCTCGCTAATGGTGGGTTTAAGTTTTCCCCGCGCATGCGGGGATGAGCCCAGGCTGGTTGAGGCGTGCTCGCTGCCGGTTTTGTTTTCCCCGCGCATGCGGGGATGAGCCGTCAGGCATTGCCGCCGCTATTGCGTTACATAAGTTTTCTCCGCGCATGCGGGGATGAGCCCGCTGCCCAGTATAAATTCCCAGTACTGGGAATGTTTTCCCCGCGCATGCGGGGATGAGCCCATGAAATGGATCGTCCACCCACTGCGTGCCATGTTTTCCCCGCGCATGCGGGGATGAGCCCGTGGCGGTAGCCGCACATACCAGGTCGAGGTTGTTTTCCCCGCGCATGCGGGGATGAGCCCATGGACGCGCTTAAAGCAGGGCTTCGCCAACTGTTTTCCCCGCGCATGCGGGGATGAGCCGAGATGGAACCTATGCGCAGCCCGCTACCGGCCAATGCAGACAGGACCAATGCGGGTCTAGCGACCGCTATCAGTTTCCAGACGACAGATGGTAGATACAGACCACTTTGGAGAGCAGTCAAAAAGACTAGGGGTAAAAGCTGGAACCAATCGACTATTCACCAGATGAATAGGGCGGTCCCTGAAGGTGCACGCGGTGTAGCGTCGGCTGACTGGAAAGACGGTGGTGGGCATACGTGGGACTGGGAGAAAGTCAACGGAAAAATCGTTTTTTACGACGCGCAACCAGGTAAAATAGTCCCCACAGCAACATATTCCAGTGAAGTGTACTGGGTTTTGTTCCTAGGCATTTACCTTATTTTCCATTATTTCCCGGGACCCATCTTGTTCCCAAAACGCGTCTTCAACCTCGACCGGGGTGCGGTACCCCAAGCTCTGGTGGAGCCTTGTCTCGTTCCACCATGACACCCACTCGAATGTCGCGATTTCTACCTCGACAACATCATCCCACCTGCGAGTATGGATCAGCTCATTCTTGTAAGAACCGTTGACATTCTCAGCTAGAGCATTGTCGTAGGAGTCACCAACAGTCCCGGTAGAAGCGGCAATCCCGTGCTGGGCTAGCCGCTCGTTGTAGACCACGCTGACATACTGCGACCCGGGATCTGAATGGTGCACCAAACCTGTTGTTTCTTCTGCACACACTATCGCCTGGTTGAGAGCTTGCAGCGGCAGTGCTTGAAGTGCGCATCGAGTCTGATAACGCCCACCCAACGATCCGTCGGGAGTAAACGTCGGTGACAAAAGCGGTGTAGACAAAACCTTTCTTCGTGCGCACGTAAGTAATATCGGCGACCCACAACTTATTCGGTGCTGCGGCACTGAATTCGCGTTGGACTAAATCCGGGCGCGTATCCACCGTCTTTGATCTACGAGTGGTCACCGGTGACCGGCCTTTACCTTTGCCAGAAACACCAGCCAGACGCATCAATCTGGCGGTGTGTTCACGGCCGATATCGATTCGGCCACGGCGTAAAGCATGCCACATTTTCCGCACACTGTAGACACCGTAATTAGCTTGATGAACAGCACTAATACGTTCAACCAGCACAGTATCGCGAAGGCGGCGAGCGCTTTGCCCACGAGCTTTGGACTGGCGATAACCACGCGAGGTAATGAAGCCACCTTCGCGATTGTTCTTCAACGTCGTACAAATAAACTCGACTGAGAAACGATTCCGGTATTCGTCGATGAACCGGATCATTTCTTAACGTTTCGGGTCGAGTTCCGATGCGAAAAAAGCTGAGGCAGCTTTCAACAACTCATTGGTGTCGCGTAGTTCTTGGTTTTCACGGCGTAGCCTTGCGTTTTCGGCGGCCAAATCTTCAGGCACAGGTTCTAGGATGGTTCCCGAACGGCGAGCAGGCTTAAGTCCATTGACGAGCCGTGTGCCATGAAACCCCCAGCTTTGGGGCTACTGCTTGGCACGCGGATTGCATCGACATATTTTCCGCCAAGATGCGGTCTTCCACGAGGCGGACTACGCGGTCCTTTGCATCCTGGTCAAATTTTTTGGGCATGTTCGAAGATTTTCCCATCTACTCAAACGGAACAAAACCTGGGACACTTCAATCTGCAAGAGAATGATTTCGTGTTGGAAATAACCCAAAAAGGCGTTGACATGCGCATAGGTTTGGATATCGCCTCGTTAGCTGAGAGAAACGTTGTTAACCAGATCATTATGATCTCGGGAGATAGTGACTTCGTTCCAGCTGCAAAACATGCACGTCGGTCTGGTATTGATTTTATTTTAGACCCTATGTGGGGTTCGATTTCTCCGAGTCTGAGTGAGCACATTGACGGGCGAAGAGAATGTGTCCAACAGGAGCCAGATAATAAAAAAGATCCCCTTCATATTTTGAGCCAAACAAATGAGGGGATAGAAGAAGACGAGGAAGAGATCTAATGATAATTAGGGTTGTCTTTTGCTAGTTAAGATACGGCTGGCCCGTTTTCCGATGCAACATAACACCCTAACTTCCCACTCAACATAACACCAGTGTTATGTTGAGTGTTATGCTCACAATATGGATGCTGAGCAGCTGCGCGAAATGATTCATCACCTGCGCATAGTTGGGGAAACCCAGCGGGTGGAGGTGAAATCACGCGTCGGCAAGAACGTACTAGAAACCCTGTCTGCCTTTTCCAACGATGACGGTGGTATCGTACTGGTGGGACTCGATGAACAGAACGGGTATTCTCCCATCGAGGGTTTCGATAGCACGCAGGCCACCGATGCAATTGCGACGCGGTGCGAGCAACTGACCCCGATGGTGCGCCCAGATGTGTCCACCCATGTTTTCGAAGGCAGCTCACTGGTTGTCGTCGAAGTTGAGCCGTTGCGTCGGCAAGATAAACCTTGTTATGTCGCTGACCGGGGCTTATATAAAGGTGCCTATACCCGCACGGGCGACGGCGAGCGCTTGCTCAAGCAATATGAAATTGATCGGTTGTTGGAAGAAAAACAACAGCCAACCTGGGATTATGCCCCGGTAGAAGGTGCTGGCCCAGAGGATTTGGACACCGAGTTACTGGAGTCTTTTCTGCGTCGACAAAAAGAGCTGCGCCCAAAAACGTTCGCGCAGGGCAACGATGTTGCGCAGCATCGGCTTGGGGTGCTTGCCGACGATCACCCGACCTTCGCCGCGCTGCTCACGATGGGTGATTACCCGCAGCAGTTCTTCCCACGGTTAACCGTGGCATTTGCTCTCATCCCTGGTACGGAAATTGGTGATCTGGCCGACGGTGTTCGGTTCCTCGATAGTGCCACTTTGCCTGGAACCATCCCGGATATGGTAGAAGCTGGCATTACTATGGTGCGCAAGAATATGCGCACTGCTAGCAAGATCGGTGAGGTCTATCGCACCGACATGCCTGATTACCCACTGGAAGCTGTGCGCGAGGCCTTGGTAAATGCGCTGATGCACCGCGACTATTCACCGGAAGCGCGCGGCAGCCAGGTGCAGATCATGATGTATGAAGACCGGCTAGAGATCACCAACCCAGGTGGTCTCTATGGTGGTGTGACCACGGAAAATTTGGGGGAAGCTGGCGTGACTAGCTCGCGCAACCAGCGTCTTTCAACGTTCTTGGAAGAGCTTCGCTTCGATGACGGTGGTCCTGTCGCGGAAAACAGGGGTTCTGGTATTGCGGTGATTGAACAAGCGCTTGCGAAAGCGCTCATGCCACCACCGAAATACAAAAACTCCCTGACGCATTTCACTATCACTTTTTATAAACGTCGAGTGATCCAAGAAGTACGCCATGGAACCGCTACTGACCAGGTGAAGCAGTTGTTGGGAGAAAAGGAATCATGGTCGACAACGGAATTGGTCAACGAAACCCAGCTGAGCCGAACGGCTGTACAAAAAGCGCTCAACACACTGGTAAAAACCGGTTATGCAGATCGTACCGAACCACAGCGCAGCCCCAAGCAACGCTATCGCGTCGTCAAGAATGAGGGCGGTAAGAATGAGTCCGGTGACCCAGATGCCTGAACATAACACCTTAACTTCCCGCATAACATAACACCGGTGTTATGTTGAGTGTTATGTTCAGGTTGGGTCTGAATCCGGCTTCTTTCTCTTTCTTTTTATTAAGGCTTGGATGATTTCAGCTGCAGCACTGATAGCGGTTATTGCTAGAAAAGTGGCAAAGAAGAACCAAGGAGATTCAGGGGAGGGAAGTGTGACCCACACTATAAGGATTGCAATTCCGCCAATGGCTACACCAAGTAGCCCATTGAGTAACGCCTTATGCATAATTAGCTTCTCCTTGTCTTATTCCTCGTAAGTGAACAATAGTGGCTTTCATAAGACTGAAGCGCTTATTATCTTTTGTTCCAGCCGTCATCATCGGGCAAAAATTGCAGGCTGTGCTGCTCGAGCTTATACGGCGCTGTCTGCGCGTGATAAACACGCTCCCTATGCTCATAACGCAAAAGAGGTCAAACCGTACCTATCGCCGCAGCTTCCGCACCGCGTGCAGCACCTGCGGCAACCAGCTCGCCAGCAACAGCACCGCCAACAAGCGGATGATCTGGATCGCCACCACCTCGGCACCAGCGCTGCCTTCCGCAGACAACGCCAACACAGTCTCCAGCGCGCCGGGGCTGGTCGCGAGGTAAGCCTCGAAATAGGTGATGTCCAGCCACGCCGTCAGTGGCCACGCGCTCAGCGCGCACACTGCCATCAGCGCACCCAAAAACGCGAACGTCGCAGGCAACTGCTTCGAGAAAAACGCCAGAGTATCGCGCTGCAGCGAACCACCGCACACCCAGCCGATGGACAAAAACGCCACAATCGCCAAATACGCCGGCGGTGCCACCTCCACGCCGTCGGGAAGCACGGCGGCCGCCAGCACTGTCGCCAATAGCGGCCCCAACGCCGTCGGCGCGGGCACGTGCAACCGTCGTGCGGCGGGCTCGGCACCCAGGGCAATCACGGCGAACACCAGCAGCATCCACCACGGGCTCTCGTTGCTTAACCCCTGTTCATGAAGCTGCTCGCTCATAAATAGATGCACGATCATCGGCAGCGTCAGCGACAAGGCCAGCACCCGCAAAAACTGCGTGAGCATGACATAACGGAAATTCGCCCCGAAATCGATTGCCAAGGTGGACACCACCGACGCCCCACCCGGCAACATCGACAGTACACCCGTCTCTGGGCTGATGTGTCGCGGTTGCGCGCGCGATAACAGCACTCCACCGATCACGCCCACGGTCACCGTAAACGCGGTCACAAACAACCCGGGAAGCAAGAAATGCAGCAGGTCAGCCGCCGGAATCTGCGTCAACGGCACCGCTGCCAACGTCATGATGATGCCGCGACCGAAACGGTAAAACACCGGGTGCACATTCAGCTGCTCGCCCGTCGACAAGCTCCAGGTGCCAGAGATCAAAATCGCGCCGATAATCCACGCCGCCGGCAGCCCCACCGCATCCAGCGCCCACCCGAGCGCCACGGACGCGGGCGCGAGCAGGAACCACCGCCAGGATTGCGGCGTCCAGGATGGCAGTGTCCAGGATTGCAGTTTCATCGCTATCCACCATAGCCGCCGAGCGGCCCTGCGAGCTCAGCCGTGTCCACTAAAATGTGACGCATGACTGATTCCACTGAGACTTCCGCGACCACTGCATCCCCACAGCAGAAAACCGCCCTGGTTACCGGCGCATCCTCCGGCATTGGTGCCGCCACCGCGAAAGCGCTTGCCGACGACGGCTGGCGCGTAGTCATCGCCGCCCGGCGCATGGACCGGTTGGAGAAACTCGCTGCCGAGATCGGTGCCACCGCGCACCAGCTGGACGTGACCAGCCAGGAAAGCGTCGACAAGCTGGCGGCAGCCGTCGTACGCATCGACCTGCTGGTCAACAACGCCGGTGGTGCGATTGGGCTGGAATCGATCGCGGAATCTTCGCTGGACGATTGGGATCGCATGTACGAGATCAACGTCGCCGGTACGGTGCGCGTGACCAAGGCATTTTTGCCGTCGTTGCTGGCTTCTACCGATAACGCTGCAGGCGACAACGCCGGCCTGGTGGTCAACATCGGTTCGGTGGCTGGCTGGACCCCGTATGCCGGTGGCGCGGGCTATAACGCCGCTAAGCACGGGGTGCGCGCGTTCAACCGGGTGTTGCGCTTGGAAAACCCGGGGACGCTGCGGGTTACCGAGATTGACCCGGGCCGGGTGGCTACCGAGGAGTTCTCGCTGAATCGTTTCCGCGGCGATGCCGAGAAGGCCGCCGAGGTCTACGCCGACAAGCTGAACCTGAGCGCCGAGGACATCGCCGAGGCCGTGCGCTGGGTCGCGGCACTACCGGCGCACATGAATATCGACACCATGCAGATTACCCCACGCGACCAGGTGTAATGGCGGCTGTGTTTAATCGCCACCGCGGCGGTTCGGTAACCTGGCCGCTATGACGACTGCGGATAATTACCCCAAGGTTCCCATCAGCGGTGACGCGATCAAGCTCGGCCAATTCATCAAACTGGCCAGCCTGGTCGCCACCGGTGGGGAGGCGAAAGAGCTGATCGCTGCCGGTGCGGTGACTGTCAACGGCGCGCCCGTCGACAAGCGTGGCGCCGCGCTGCACCCTGGCGATGTGGTGTGCATTGACGACGAGTGCGTGGTCGTGGCTGCGGCCGACGAGCTTGACGACGACGATCTTGGCGACGACGACTACTTCGACGAAGCCACCGCCGACGACGATTTTGATCCCGAGAAGTGGAGGAACATGTAATGCCCGCATTTATTGCTGAAGTTGGCATGCCCTATTGGGCGGATCTGACCACCTCAAACCCGCAGGCCGCGGCCGATTTTTATTCCGGGCTGTTGGGCTGGGAGATCTCTGGCGACGATTACCGCATTGCGCGCCTGCAGGGCTTGCCTGTCGCGGGCTTGATCCCGCAGCCGGAGGGCACCAACGCGCCGGATACGTGGGTGACGTATTTCTTGAGCGCCGACATCGATTCGGACATCGCGAAGGTACGCAAGCTCGGCGGTTCCGTGTTGGCCGACCCGCGCGAGGTGGAATTGGGCACCATGACCGTGCTTGCCGACGCCGCCGGCGGATTGTTTGGCCTGCTGCAGCCGAAGGGGGAGGATAAGTTTATCGCTGCTGGTGAGCCGTCGACCCCGGTGTGGCACGAGCTGACCTGTAATGCCGGTTTCGAGGATGCGGTGGAGTTTTACCACGAGCTATTCGACTGGGGCATCCGCACGCTGACTGACGACGAAGCCGATGCTGACGGCGTGTACCCGAACGGCACCTATGCCGCGGCGATGGCCGACGGCGCGCCTTTCGCAGGGTTGTGGAAGGCCGAGGGGCAGTTCCCGCCGCAGGTCAAGGGCTTTTGGCAGACGTATTTGGGTGTTGCCGACGCCGACGAGGCCGCACGTCGTTGTGCTGAACTTGGCGGCGAGGTCATCCGCGAGCCGTGGGATTCGCCGTTTGGGCGCCTGTGCTTGATCGCGGATCCGACCGGTGCCACCGTCACTTTGTGCGAGGTGGAAGAAGCACCGGAGGAAGGCCGCGAAGAAGACCCGCTGGATGGGATCGACCTGCCGTAGTTTGACCTGCCGTAGTGATCGCTACTGTAGCTCGAGCTGCACGCCGGTGGAGAAATGCCGCACCTTTTGCTGGAGAAATCCATTATCCAATGATGGAGAAATCACGTGTGTAATAGACGACGGCGTTGTCGTCGTCCCGCTGACAGTGCTTGAAGCAATATGAACACCATAAAGTGACTTATATCACACGAAGAGTGTTGACGCGACATTAGTCATTGAGTACTTTGGTGATTATCATGAACTTGCATGAGCAAGCATGATGTAGAGCATGAAAAAGTTCGAAAACAGTCACTCTTCGTCGGCTGTCTAATTTTGCTTTTAATGCTGGCAACGGTTTTTGGGGGTGGTCTGAATTTTGAAAACCTTTTGGTATTCGCTTTAGCAGCTGCGGTTCTGTTGTACTTGGTACGAAACCCTATTCCTGATTCCAGTAATACACTTGGCATAGCGCTCGCAGGTTGCATTTTGCAAGCACTGTCAATTTTTGATGTCTGGGGAATTACTCAGACAGTTGGCCTAGGTTTTGTAAGTGGCGCCGTGGTCTTGGTGATGCTGCGCGAGTACAAGACGCGATCATTTGACAAGAAACTGTCCGAGGAAGAATCGCGGAATAATAACTCAAGTGTATAGCTCCGCGACTATGAAGTCTGAGCGAGATAGTGCTGGAATCGACCTGACGTAATTGCGGCTGATGTGTGGAGAAATGCCGCACCTTCTGCTGGAGAAATCCACTAGGTTCTACCGGAGAAATCCATTAGGCAGAAGTGGAGAAATGCCGCAGGCTGCTAGGCTGAGCGCGCGAACAACCCGCCACCGCATTGCACGGCGAGACTCCGCGTTTGCTGGATGAGTGGCAAGTGGTGCCGGAAGTCTGGAATGAAGTGCGCCACGAGGTGGACCGTCGTCGGCAAGCGGGCCAATTTCTGCTCACTGGTTCTGCTACTCCTGATGAGCATCCAATGCGTCACTCTGGCGCAGGGCGGTTTCGTCGCTTGCGCATGCGGACGATGACGTTGCAGGAAACCGGCGATTCCACCGGGGAGGTTTCCTTGGCCGCGTTATTGCGTGGGGAATCACCTGCGATCGCGGAATCCGAACGTGATTTTTCCGAGCTCATCGCGCGCGTTGTCCGAGGTGGATGGCCGGGCGCATTGAATATGTCGCACGAGGCCGCAGTAGAGATGAACCACTCGTATCTTGACGACACGTGTGAGCACGACTTTCCTTCTGTTGCTGGTCCGCGCCGGGATCCACGTCGGATCCGCGTGTTTCTGGAGGCGATTGCAGCTTTATCGGCGCAACCTGCTACTTTTAGCGCGATTGGCCGCAGGATGAATGATGCTGCGGCACTGCCCATCGGCGAAACTGCACCATCTGTGCTGCATGATTTCGCCGAGCGTATGTTTTTAACCGAGGATCAACCAGCCTGGGCACCGAAGCTGCGTTCACGGACCGCCGCATTACAAACACCAAAGCGTCACTTGTGCGACCCTTCATTGGCGGCCGAATTACTCGGGGCGAATGCTGATCGGTTATTGGCAGAGCCGGAGTCACTCGGGTTTTTATTTGAAAGCCAGGTGGTCCATGATTTGCGAGTCTACGCGCAGAAAAATAAAGCGCGCGGGGTATTTCATTACCGTGATTCGAAAGGCCGGGATGAAATCGACGCAGTTGTGGAAGCCGCCGATGGTGCGTGGATCGGGCTGGAGGTGAAACTTGGCCAGCATGCCATCGACGCGGCAGCGGAGAACTTGTTGCGGGTGAGCGCAAAAATCATTCGGCCGCCGGAAGCACTCATCGTCGTCGTCCCGACCGGTCTGGCGTACCAACGAGACGACGGCGTTTTCGTCGTCCCGCTGACAGTGCTTGGGGAATAACTCTGGCTTGCTATCGCTGCGGGCGCAAAGCCCGGGCGAAATATTCCTCCACAGCCTCGGGTTTATCCAGTGGCAACACCGCACCGACGTATTGGTCTGGGCGTACGATCACAACCGCGCCATCACGCGAAATTCCCCGGGCTTCGAAGATGTCATGCTCGTCGGAAACCACGCCGAAGACGTTATCCCAGTTAGGGACCTGGAATTTGCCATTACGCGGACGGAACAGCCGCGGCGCATCCAGGATTTCCCAATCCCAGTGATTCGTTTGCTGGTAGATCGCCTTAATATCAAAATAGGCGTTTTCATCCTGATCAGCCGGGGTGAACTTGGCGACGATCTCCTCGACGGCGTCCGCCCAGGCAGTCATCTTTGATTCTGCGCCGGCCTGTGGGCGATCCGCGAAAGCGTAAATGCGGTAGCGGCCATCAGCTGTGTGCTGGTGGCCCAAATGCGTACGCAGGGCATCGGAACGGCGCAGTACTTCATAGGATTTAAAACGCTTGCCGACGTCGAAGCCCGTCGCCAAATCTTGATGGGTAGCGTCACCGACGATCATGTTGGGCTCGTACTGGGTGCGGAAACCGGCTGCAAACTCCTCGGCTTCGACGTAATACTTTTCGACGGCATCAGGGCATTCCAGCTGTTCTGGTGGCGTGGCCATCAAGGTAGACCATTCGCGGTCAAAGTTAATCAAATTTTCTGCGGCTGGCTGGCGTTCACCGTGGTAGGTGCACAATAGTTCTTCTGGTGCGCGTCCGTCGAGAACATGCCCGAGCTTCCAGGCAATATTGAAACCATCTTGCATGGAAACGTTCATGCCCTGACCTGCTTTGGCAGAGTGGGTGTGGCAGGCGTCGCCAGTCAAAAATACGCGGGGTGTGTCATTGATGTCATCGAAGCCGTCGACAAGTCGGTGCGCAACCTCATACACAGAGTGCCAGGCAACCATTTTCACGTCAATGAAATATGGCGAGTAAATCTCG
The DNA here is from genome assembly GCF_030826625.1 of Corynebacterium sp. GTDB lineage: Bacteria > Actinomycetota > Actinomycetes > Mycobacteriales > Mycobacteriaceae > Corynebacterium. The sequence goes on from NZ_JAPJNQ010000004.1 coordinate 23,217, forward strand.
TTTGCTTTCTCAATGATCTTCTCAATCGGTGTTTCCCGAACCTTGCGGTTGTCATCTTCGGGAACTTCGCCGAGGTCAACATAGATCCGGCAGAGGTATCCGCCCTCGCGTGGGATATGCAGAATGGAACCGGCCTTGGAATGAATCGCACATTTTGTCCGCCAGTCCGGGAAGTTCGTATCGACGACGACGTCCATCACACCCCAAGCATGGTTTGCCTGGTTGCCTTGGAAGCTGCGGCCGATAGATTTGCGCACCTTGGACCGAGCACCATCGCAGCCAACTACATATTTTGCCCGGATAGTGCGCTGTTCGCCTTCAGTGTTCTCGACGACGGCAGTAACCGGGTAGTCCTCGGAGAGGTCGCCGACTTCCAAAGAAACGAAATCCCAGCCATAATCTGGTTTAATCCGAGCTGGCCCGCGCTGTGCCTCCCGGGCGAAATAATCCAAGACGCGGGCTTGGTTCACAATCAGGTGTGGGAATTCGGAAATACCATGTTCGTCGTCAATGGGGCGTGCACCGCGTTTGATGGCATCTGGATTTTCTGGGTCCTGGTTCCAGAACGACATCTCGGTGATCGTATAGGCTTCTTCCGTGATTTCAGCAGCAAAACCGAAAGCTTGGAAGGTTTCTACTGAGCGTGCCTGAATACCATCTGCCTGGCCGAGCTCCAGACGGTGTGGTCGACGCTCAATAATGCGGGTATTGATATTCGGGAACCTTGACAGCTGGGCAGCAGCAATCATGCCGGCAGGGCCAGAGCCGACGATGAGTACGTCCATGGTTTCCGGGAGTTCTTCTGCACGGTCAATGCCATATCCTGCGGCAGGAAGAACACGTGGATCCTGTGAAACGTAGCCATTGTGATGAAACTGCACTGTTTTGCTCCTTGCTGCTTATTCGACGCCGTTCTTTCCGATACCGGGTTAAGGGTGGATTGAGTGAGAAAGCGGCGGGAGAATTTATGAGCTAGATCAAATAATGCTTTGATCTGTGAACTGGGTCTTATTCTAGGATCATATATGATCATTGCGATCTATACAACACTTTTCTGGAAGTGTTATATGCGCGTCTTATGATCATTTCGCTGTGGGCGCAAAAATAAGGGCATGTGCCGGGTTAAAGGGTTAACCACCAAGCACACGCCCTTATGGTTGAACTTATGGCAGAAGCTAGTTTGGGACCTGATTATTGGCTGCTGGTTGCTGGCTACTTATTTTTGCCGAACGTGAATTGTCCAGTCATTTGTTCTTGCTCATGTTCAGGCCCCAAAGGGATGCCCTTGCGCTCGCGCAGCAGGAATACGCAGATGAAACCAACGATACAAGCGCTGACCAGGTAGCCGGAGATGGCAAAAGTAGTTCCTGTTGCTTCCAGTAAAGCTGCGGCGATCATTGGTGCGAATGCGCCACCAAGTACAGACCCGATGGCGTAGGTGATGGATACGCCGGAGGCGCGAATAGAGGCCGGGAACAGCTCAGCGTACAGCGCGGACTGCGGGCCGTAGGTTAGGCCCAAGCCAACGGTGAGGCCAATCAAAGCCAAATACAGCATGCCCAATGACCCGGTATTGACCAGAGGGAACAGCGCGGCGGCGCCGATGCCCTGCAGCACGAATCCGATCAGGTAGGTCATTCGGCGGCCAATATAGTCTGAGACCCAGCCGGCGAACAGGGTTGACAGCATCCAGGTCACAGCCGACAGCGTCACCGCATTCAAAACATCACCGCGCTCTAGGCCAATGGGGCCGTCAGGGTTGGTGGTGTAGTTCTGGATATAGCCACCGGTGGTCATGTAACCAACAGTGCCGTTACCGGCGAAAACCAGTGCTGCAGTCAGCACTAGTGGCAGATAGCGCTTGAATAAGATGCCAATGGGGTTGGAAGCTTCGGCATCTTTGCGTTCGGAGATTTCCTGGAAAACTGGGGATTCGTCAACTCCCATTCGTACCGCATAACCGACAATGACCAGCACGATGCTGAACAGGAATGGGATGCGCCAGCCCCACTCCAGGAATGCATCACCTGGTGCGATGGTGTTCATGATCGACAGAACGCCGGACGACATCAGCAAACCGAGAGGCACACCGACCTGTGGTCCAGAGCCGTATAGGCCTCGCTTATCGTTGGGTGCGTGCTCTACCGCCAGCAGCACAGCCGAACCCCACTCACCACCTGCAGAAATTCCCTGGATGATGCGCAGTGTGATCAGCAGAATTGGAGCCCAGATTCCCCAGGTGTCGTAGGTTGGCAGCACACCAATCAGGGTGGTGGCACCGCCCATGGCAAACAGCGTGACCATCAAGACGGTGCGTCGGCCTAGCTTGTCGCCGAAGTGGCCGGCTAGGAACGCGCCGAGCGGGCGGAACAGGAACGACAGGCCGACCGAAGCGAAGGAGATAATCGTCGCCAAGCCGCCTTCTAGCGGGCCGAACATGAGCTGGTTGAATACGAGGCCAGCGACGGCAGCGTAGAGGAAATAGTCGTACCATTCGATCGCGGTACCGATGGTGGTCGCTGCAACGACGCGGCGACGTTCTTTCGCCGAGACCGTTGTGGAGGTGGGCGTTACCGACATAAACGTCCTTTCGAGGGGGGTGTGGGTGATAGGCGGAGTAGTGGATTAGTTGATCCTGCCTTGTTGTCCGCGTGGCTACCAATGCGTTGGTGTGTGGCGACTTATATATAGCACTATGTTGTGAAGTGAACCACTTGCAGTGATGTTAGAGATGATATACGATTTGGGCAAGTGCTTGTCCGAAAGCTCTTCGAAAATGCTTCTTTACAGAAAAGGATTCTTCATGGCTATTCCCGACATCCTTCCGGAGAAACCGGGCAAAGTCATTGCCGTCCACGTCGCCTTTGAATCTCGTGCGGCTCAGCGCGGTCGCCGCCCGAAACAGCCCAGCTATTTCCTGAAAGCCACGAGTACTCTTGCGGTTTCGGGTTCCGAGGTGGAGCGCCCTGCGGGGACTGAACTGTTGGCTTTTGAAGGCGAAATTGCGCTGATTATCGGAAAGCCCGCCCGCAACGTTTCTCTTGCCGACGCTTGGAATTACGTCGGCTATGTCACCGCATCGAATGACCTCGGGTTGTATGACTACAAATCGCAGGATAAAGGGTCTAATACTCGTTCCAAATCGCGGGATGGATACACCCCGATTGGTCCGGAGCTTATGGATGCTTCTGCTATTGATCCAGCCGCGTTGCGCTTGCGCACCTGGGTGAATGGTGAAGTGGTGCAGGAAGACGGCACGACAGACAAAGATCTGATTTTTCCACTCGCACAGTTTGTCGCTGATCTTTCGCAGCACATGACGCTTGAACCAGGCGATATCATCCTGACGGGTACCCCGCGTGGGTCGAGTGTAATTGTGCCTGGCGACGTTGTGGAAGTGGAAGTTGATGTTCCAGGTGCCGACAGTCCTATGAGCAGCGGCCGTTTGCGCACGACAGTTGTTGATGGTCCTGGCTCATTTGATCCAGAGCTCGGAAGTTTGCCACAGATAGATGACAAACTCCGGGAAGATGCATTCGGCGACCGTGAATCAGCAGGGTTACCACCTGCCGGTCAAGAAGAAAGCGGCAACGCAGCAGAACCCGAACAGGCTCTGCCCGCAGATCTCGTCGACAAGCTCAAGAAAGCCCCCACCGCAGGGTTGTCTGCGCAATTGCGGAAACATGGCATCGACCAGTCTGTAATTGAGGGCGTGTACCCGCAGACGAAGGGTACCAAGCTGGTTGGCTGTGCTCGCACACTGCGCTTTGTGGCAGGCCGTGAAGACCTGTTTAAAAAACACGGCGGTGGCCTGAACGAACAAAAGAAAGTTTTCGACACGGTACGCGAAGGCGAAGTCATCGTCATTGAAGGTCGGCAAGAAGCAGGATCGGGCACGCTCGGCGATATTCTGGCGCTGCGAGCACAAACCCGCGGTGCTGCAGGCGTGGTCACCGACGGTGGAGTGCGTGACTATGAAGCAGTACGCGAAATCGGATTGCCGGTCTTTACCCAGGGCGCGCACCCGTGTGTTCTGGGGCGTAAACACGTGCCTTGGGACAGCGATATCGCCATTTCTTGCGGTAACGCCACTGTTGTTCCTGGCGACGTGATCGTCGGTGATGATGATGGTGTCATCGTTATTCCTCGGGAACTAGCCGAAGAAATCGCCGACGGTGCGCTGGCGAAAGAGCACGAAGATGAATGGGTCGCAGGCCAGGTTGCGCAAGGCGCCAGCCTCGACGGTTTGTTCCCGCCAACTGGGGAGAACAAAAAGGCCTATCAGCGATTTCGTGATAGTGAGGGGGCATGACAACTTCTCTCCGGGACTCGGCGGTCCAGTCCAAATCGCAGCATGCCTATGCATGGATCAGTGAAAAGATCCGCACGCGAGAATTTGAACCCGGCCACCGCTTAGTCTTGTCCGCTCTTGCCGACGAACTCCAGGTCAGCGTCGTACCTGTCCGTGAGGCAATTCGTCAGCTGGAAGCGGAAGGCATGGTCACCTATGAGCGCAACGTCGGCGCAAAAGTGACGATGCATAACCGCAACGCTTATTTCGAAACCATGGAAATCGTTGCCACGCTAGAAGCTGCGGCTACTGCACTGTCGGCGCCTCATCTTGGTGCTGAAGACTTAACTGCAGCCCGCGAGCTGAATCGACAGATGCAGCAGCTAGATATTGCCACGGAACCGGAAGAATTTACGCGGCTTAACCAACAATTTCATGAGGTTTTATTCGAGAAATGCCCGAATAGCCGCCTCATGAAGCTACTGCGTGAACAGTGGGAACAATTGAATTATCACCGAGTTTCTACCTTTCGTTATATTCCGCAGCGCGCACGCGAATCCGTTGCTGAACACGCACAACTTGTCGATCTGATCGAGGCCGGCGCGGATGCGGATTATCTCAGTCGTAAAGCACTGGAGCATCGCATGGCGACAGCACGCAGCTACCGCGAAAATACAGAACCACACAGCACAGAACCACACAGCTACGAATAACTATCAGGCAAGGAGCTAACGATGAACGCAATCAATAATGATGCAGCTAAACCTAATGATCTCCCAGAAAAGATTCTGCATTACATCAATGGTGAATTCGTAGAATCCATTGACGGCGAAGAATTCGATGTACTGGACCCAGTGACGAACAAGACCTATATCACCGCGGCATCAGGAAAGCCGCAGGATGTAGACAAAGCAGTTGCTGCCGCTAAGGAAGCATTTGAAAACGGCTCTTGGGCGAACGCTCTGCCACGTGAACGTGCACGTGTACTCAATAAAATCGCCGACGTCGTCGAAACGCGTGCGGAAAAACTTGCTGCCTGGGAATCTTTTGACTCCGGCCTGCCCATCACGCAAGCCACCGGCCAAGCCAAGCGTGCCGCGGAAAACTTCCGCTTTTTCGCGGATCTCATCGTCGCTCAAGCGGATGACGCTTACAAGGTGCCGGGCCGTCAGATCAACTACGTTAACCGCAAACCTATCGGCGTTGCTGGTTTGATTACCCCGTGGAACACTCCGTTCATGCTGGAATCCTGGAAGCTAGCTCCAGCTATTGCGACGGGCAACTCCGTGGTGCTGAAACCGGCCGAGTTCACCCCGCTTTCAGCGCAACTGTGGGCAGGAATCTTTGAGGAAGCAGGCTTGCCGAAGGGCGTATTCAACCTGGTCAATGGTTACGGTGAAGAAGGCTATGCCGGTGATCCACTGGTCAAGCACCCAGATGTACCACTGATTTCCTTTACCGGCGAATCTCGCACCGGCCAAGCAATTTTCGCTAACGCCGCACCGCACTTGAAAGGCTTGTCGATGGAACTGGGCGGTAAGTCTCCAGCCATCGTTTTCAATGATGCGGATATGGAAACCGCGATTGGTGCCTGCATTTTCGGCGTGTTCTCGTTGAACGGCGAGCGTTGCACCGCAGGTTCGCGCATCCTGGTTCAGCGTGATATCTACGATGAGTTCGTCGAGCGCTATGCTGCGCAGGCCAAGCGCGTCAAGGTTGGTCTGCCGTCGGATCCCAAGACGGAAGTCGGTGCACTGGTACACCCGGAGCACTACGAAAAGGTGACCTCGTACATCGAAATCGGCAAAAAGGAAGCCACCCTGGCTGCTGGCGGTGGACGTCCGGAAGAATTCCCGGAAGGCAATTTCGTGCAGCCAACCGTATTCATCGATGTGAAACCGGATGCGAAGATTTTCCAAGAAGAAATCTTCGGCCCGGTAGTAGCAATCACGCCGTTTGATTCGGAAGAAGAAGCCCTGGAATTGGCGAATAACACCAAGTACGGTTTGGCAGCTTACGTTTGGACTTCCGACCTGAAGCGCGCCCACAACTTCGCACAAAACGTGGAAGCTGGCATGGTCTGGCTGAACTCAAACAACGTCCGCGATCTACGCACCCCATTCGGTGGTGTGAAGGCTTCTGGCTTGGGCCACGAAGGCGGTTATCGCTCGATTGATTTCTACACCGACCAGCAAGCAGTTCACATCAACCTGGACAAAGTTCACAACCCTGTTTTCGGAAAGCAAGACTAAAACCTTTCCCAGTCTCTATCCCATGCCGCCCCGGCGCCAGGTCAACCACAGATCTGGTGCTAGCCGTCTGTATTAAGGAGTCATCATGACTGACACTCAATCCCCAGAAGTTCAAGCACCAGATATCTTGCGCTGCGCCTACATGGAAATCGTGGTTACGGATCTGGAAGCATCCCGTAAATTCTACGTCGACACGCTCGGGCTCGTCGTCACCGATGAGGATGATGATGCGATCTACCTGCGTACCTACGAGGAATTCATCCATCACAACTTGGTGCTGCGGAAAGGCGAGCAGGCTGCGGTGGCCGCGTTTGCCTACCGTGTGCGCAGCCCAGAAGACCTGGATCTGGCGGAGGAATTCTATAAAGCACGCGGCTGTGAGGTGCGACGAAACAAGGATGGCTTCGTCAAAGGCATTGGTGATTCCGTGCGCGTGCAGGATCCGCTGGGCTTTCCCTATGAATTCTTCTACGAAGTAGAACACCGCGAGCGTCTGGCCTGGAGCTACGATGCACACATCCCAGGTGCAATCGTGCGCCTGGATCACTTCAATCAGATCACCCCGGATGTACCGAGCGCGGTGGGCTACATGGAAGACCTTGGGTTCCGCATCACAGAAGACATCCGTGACTCTGAGGGCACGGTATACGCAGCCTGGATGCGCCGGAAGCCCACCGTGCACGATACCGCTATGACCGGTGGCGATGGCCCGCGTATGCACCACATCGCATTTGCGACACACGAAAAGCACAACATCATCGCTATCTGCGACAAGCTGGGTGCATTGCGGGAATCGGACCGTATTGAACGCGGCCCAGGCCGCCACGGTGTTTCCAACGCGTACTACCTGTACCTGCGCGACCCAGATGGACACCGCGTTGAGATCTACACCCAGGATTACTACACCGGAGACCCGGACAACCCAGCCGTGACCTGGGACGTCCACGATAACCAGCGCCGTGACTGGTGGGGCACGCCCGTCGTGCCGTCCTGGTACAGCGAAGGATCCCTGGTTTTGGATCTGGATGGAAACCCAGTTCCGCTGACCTCGCGTACGGACGCTTCTGAGATGGAGCAAACTATTGGTGCTGATGGTTTCTCGTACACCCGCCCAGATGATGGCAAAGACAAGCTTCCAGATTGGAAGAAGGGCGAATATAAGCTGGGAAATCAGCTTTAAACCCGGACTGATGGCCAGGTTAGAAGGAGGAACGTCATGTTGAGCAAAGAGCAGCAGATCGCGGTTGCCGACGAACTTGCGCAGGCAGAAAAAGACCATAAACCCGTAGAGCTTTTGACCAAGCGCTATCCCGAGATGACCGTGGAGGATTCCTACGCGGTGCAGGCAGAGTGGGTTCGTCGTGGAATCGCCGATGGTCGTAAACTCGTCGGCAGAAAAATCGGACTGACTTCGAAAGTGATGCAAGAAGCAACCGGCATCACTGAACCGGATTACGGGGCGATTTTCGCAGACCAAATTTTTGAAAACGGTTCTGTCATCGACCATGACCGTTTCTCCAGCGTGCGTATCGAGGTTGAGCTGGCGTTTGTTCTGAAAGACGATCTGCACGGCCCGTCGGCAAGCATTTTTGATGTCTTACGCGCCACCGAATACGTCGTTCCTGCACTAGAAATCTTAGATTCCCGGATTGAGATGCAGGGCCGCACTATCGTCGACACGATCTCGGATAATGCTGCCCTGGGTGCCATGATTTATGGGGGAAACCCCGTGGCACCGGATGCTGTGGACCTGCGGTGGGTATCCGCGTTGCTGTACCGCAACGAAGCGATTGAAGACACCGGGGTGGCCGCCGCGGTATTGGATCATCCGGCGATGGGCGTGGCGTGGCTCGCAAATAAACTACATGCGCATGGTGACAGCCTCAGCGCAGGCGATATTATTTTGGCAGGCTCGTTCACCAAACCAATGTGGGTGCACCCAGGAGATACCGTGCACGCCGATTACGGAAAGCTAGGAACCATCACATGCCGATTCCAGTAAAATTGCCTCGCACGTTTGCCCAGCAGCTGCACGAGGAGACCGGCCCGCAGGTGGGCGCGTGGATTTCTTCGGGCTCGCCGGTCGCTGCAGAAATCGTTGCCTCGGCCGGTTTTGATTGGCTGCTTGTCGACGGTGAACACTCGCCGTACAGCCTGGAAACCGTCACCGACCTGTTGCGTGCTACCGACGCCTATGGTGCGACGCGGGTAGTGCGCGTCCCGGTTGGGGACACCGCGCTGATTAAGCAGTACCTGGATCTCGGTGCGCAGAATCTCATGATTCCGATGGTTGACACTGCTGAGCAGGCCCGCGATGCGGTTGCGGCGATGCATTACCCGCCACGTGGTGTGCGTGGTGTCGGTGCCGCATTGGCGCGTTCTTCCCGGTGGAACGCGGTGGAAGACTATTTACAGAATGCTTCCGACCACGTCAGCCTGACCATCCAATTGGAGTCGGCGACTGCTGTGGACAACGCTGCAGAGATTGCTGCTGTCGATGGCGTTGACCAGTTGTTCATTGGGCCTTCTGATTTGGCTGCCTCGATGGGCGTGTTGGGTCAACAGACGCACCCGGATGTGCTGGATGCGGTTTCTCGTGCGATGAAGGCATGTCAGGATGCGGGAAAGCCGGTTGGCGTGAACGCGTTCGATCTGAAGCAAGCGCAGGCTTATCTGGACGCCGGAGCTGCGTTTGTGCTGGTTGGCGCCGATGTACAGTTGCTTGCCGGTGCGGCCCGGGGCTTGGCGGATAAGTTTAGGCAGTAGGGAGCGTGAGGGTGCAGCGTTGCTGGCGCTGCTCGCTTTGCTGCTGCCGTTTCTAGCGTTGTTGGTGTTGCTGGTGTTGCGGCCGTTGCTGGCGCGCGTCATACTTCGTGAGCTTTGCTTTTAACTGTTCGTGGTGCACCGTCGCCAAGCAACCAACCTTGACGACGTACCGCGCCAGCTCCATATCCCCCATTTTCGCCCGGAACGCCATGCCCATGGTGACGTCGTGACCTGGCTTGCCGACGAATTCTATGCTGTCACCTGCGGTGATTGTTCCTGGTGTGATGATGCGGAAGTACGCTCCGCAGTCGCCGTGGTCGGTGAAGGATTTCAGAAAACCTGGTTCGTTAACCCAGCCTGCGAACGTGGCACAGGGGCTGCGTGGGATGGAGACTTCTAAAAGTGCGTCGCCGATTTTAATTTGCTGGTTGATCAGCAGCGATTGCAGGTTAAGCCCAGTGGTGGTGAGGTTTTCACCAAAGTATCCGTCGCGGAATTCTCGGCCGAGCTCGTTTTCCCAGTAGTCGAGCTCTTCGCGGGCGAATGCGTAGACGGCCTTGTCGGCGCCTCCGTGGTGTTCGTGGTCGCCGATGGAATCACCAGCGACACCGGAACCGTCGCCATAATGTGGGCCGGGAATCTTGAGTTCAATCGCGGGCTGTGGCTGCTTGTCGATGCCGGTGTATGTATGCCTTCCACTCGGATCAGCCCGACGGACGGCGACATTGGTGGAGATGACCTTCATGGTTTCATTCTGGCATGTTGCTGGGAATGATGCGGAATGCTTGCCATTGATAGCAATTGATAACAATTGATAGAACCGTTCGAATTATCAATAACTATCAAGGCGAAAACCTTAAATTCTTGACGCTACTACCTGGACATTTGGGAGCGACCCGCCTTAGTATTGATAGCAATTGATAGAACCGTTCGAATTATCAATAACTATCAATTTTAGAATGACGAGGAAATGATGCAGAGAAGTCAGAAAAGTCCTTACACCCCAGGGCGAGTCACAACTCATTTGCCCGGCCGCGAGCGGCAGCTGAAAGATCTTGAAAGATCTTTGATGTTTATGGCCGACGAACCTGCCCTAGAAGGGCGCATCAGAGCATTTGTGGGGCCCCGGGGCGTTGGTAAAACGAGTTTTCTGCGTGCCGTCCAGCATCTTGCTGAAGAACAGGGCTTTTCGACGGTTTGGGTTACCGCTGGGGATGCAATTTTCTTGGATTCCCTGTTGCAGGGGTTTGAGCGGATTAGCAGCACCTGGGTGGATTCAGCGCGTAATTCGTTGAAAGGATTACTGGACAGAATCTCGCTCAGTTTCGGTGGTTTTGCGGTTGCTTCTGGTGGTGCGGGAGAAAAGCCTCAGGGATGGGCTGCTTTGTCGAGACAGCTACAAGAGGTGATGTCGCTCGCTGGTGAGCAAGAGAAGAAATCTGGAAACGGAATTGTCTTGCTTATCGACGAAGTACAGGAAGCAGATGCTGCAGGATTACGGGCTCTCAGTTATGCCTGGCAGCACATGCAATCGGAATCCCCTGATGTGCCGTTGATGACGGTGTGTGCGGGCTTGAGTCACACCCAGGATGTAATTACGGATGCAGTGAGTTTTGCTGAGCGCTTCGAGTACACGTATTTGGAGAATCTGTCGAGAGAAGCTGCAGCTGAAGCTTTGATTAATCCCGCGCGAAGCAAAGACGTTAAATGGGATAGTTCGGCAAAGATTGCAGCACTCGAGATGGCTGCAGGGTATCCATATTTTTTGCAGCTCATTGGGGACGAGGTATGGAAGGCAGCTGATTTCCCGAAAGCAGGAACCATTTTATCGCACTCTGATTTTGTCGCCGCTGAAGTGAAAGTACGAGAAAGCCAGAATCATTTTTATCGAGCTCGGTGGAAGAAGGCGACGCGGCGCGAAATGGATTTCTTAGCTGCAATGGCTGAGCAGCAGGTTCAACATGTTAAGCGTGCGACCATCGCAGATACCTTGGGAGTGCAGACGACGGACATCAGTGAGTTGCGGCGCTCATTGATGGATAAAGGGATCATTGAAGCCCCGCGGCATGGATTCCTGAGTTTCACCGCGCCTGGTTTTGCTGATTTTATCTTGACAGAATGCTTGCTTGACGACGGATAGTTTTTTTAAAATGGCGGCTCATCATCAGTGTCGTTGTTTGTCGTCGAGCTGTTGCCCGAAGCTGTGTCGTTGTAAGACGTGCCGTTGTTCGGTTCGAAGTTGCCTGATGTTCCCGAGTGGGCATTGAAATCATAGGCACTTTCGTGTGCACTGCCGTCGGCATCCGAACCAGGACCGTTTTCTTTCAATTTCACAATTGCTGCGCGGATCATCGCTAGTTGTTCCTGGCAGGCCTCAATCTTGATTGCATGCAGATTCGGGTTGTTAATCGCGTGTTCCAGACGGAACACGTTGTCATGCCAGAATTGCTCTTCCTGAGTTTTCGTCATTATTGATTGGGTTTCATTTTGTACTTGTAACTCTCGGAATGCTTGCTCCCGGTTGTTATCACCTCCGGTTCCTTCCTGTTCTTTCGATTGTTTCTGAAGTTGTCTCCGATGCTGTTTCTGATGTTCTTTTTGTGCTTGCTCGCGCTGTTCTTTGCGGTGACAATTCATTTTTTGCGCAACGGTCTGAACCCAACGACGATTGGAAGGGGCTAAGGGGCCGTCGGCCTCTGTTGATTGCCAACTGCCATCGGCGAACAACCACACGATTGTGCCGCTCGCTGGTTCAAAGATTGGGCGGGCGCGTTTGTCAGTTTTGATGTTGTGGTGGTGTTGGCACAATGCGATTAAATTCGTCGGGGTTGTTGGACCGCCTTGGTCGTATTCCACGACATGATCCATCTGGCAGTTGGTCGCCGGTTGGGTGCACCCAGGGAATCGGCAATGCCCATCACGACCAACCACAGCAGAGCGCATCGTTGGAGTAGTGGCATAACCAGCAACTACAGCGTTTGTGGTCGCATCCATGTCATAGTGTTTAGACGCTTGCGAAGCGAGATGGTCAGCAGCGTCGCCAAGCAAAGTCTGCACGCCACCGCCAGTTGTTGTGGACACAAACAGTGGAGCATTAGCGACATCGCTAGCCCGGTAGCAGTTTAAAGTCACGTTGGTCTGGCCTTTGCTCAAAAGCAATTCAATGGTGGCGTCGCGAAGTGAAATCCCTGCTTGTTTGGCGTGTTCGCGGATATGAGCATCGACCGTGATTGCCGTTTCCGCATCAGTTTCAAAGCGGAATTCGTGCGTGTCGTTTTCATTCCGGAGGACACATGGAATATCCGTGACCTCATAGTTTGGGCGAGAAGGCTTCTGCTTTTTGGTTTTGTCGCGCACAGATTCGTCGTGAAGTTCAATCTCCCTGGTGATTCGGCGCGAAATCGCCCGCTTTGATGGCATTTGTTGTGCCGGTTTTGTGGGGGTTAAATAGTCGACTAACAAATCGTCGATTATCGAGAACAACCGCGCATTCACAGTGCCAGCTTTGAGCATGGCGCGGTCAATCGCGATCCACCGATCGAGATCAATATGCCACAACGAGGTGGCAAGTGCGCGGAGTTTTGGCAGGTCAATCATACGATAGTATGCGTTGATGATGGCACTGACTTTAAAGGAATTGAACCCGCTGTTCGCAATCATCTCTTGAAGCATCAAGTCGTAATCATCGTCGGCGAGATTAATAGCGGTCTTCCACGCAAGATATTCATGCCGACGGAGTTTGAGCATCGTTTGCGCGTGTTTACTGTCTGGATTGCAATGGGTGAAATACGCGGTGGAGGCGCCGTCGGCATGCGAAGAATCGGAAGACTCGTCGTGCTTGTTGTTGTCTGCCATGATTTGCTCCCCGAACGTGATTGCTAATGAAGATATTTTAAGTTTAACGGTGATTGTTTGAAAACGAAATGGTGTTCGAATTTATTGCTTCCCTAAAAACTTGCGGCGGCGTTCGAAGTAACCGTCATTCTTGACGTTAATGTGCTGTTAAGTGGCGATTTAACATAAACGTCATCACCTTACAATCGAACATTGCACAGTGTAATGTGCAGGCAGATTTAACCAAACAAGTTTTCTTATGGTCTAATGTCAGTATCGAATATTTAATCCAATCAGAAAACGTGAAATTAGATCAGGGAAGGAGTGGCAACCGTCCTAACGCCTAGACGTATGGAGGTGCAAAACACATATGGGAACCACCACAAATGGCGAGCTTTGGACAATAAAACCTGGCAATTGAGGCGACAATAGAGATGGAGATCGCGAGAGCAGCTAGCAGCATCGCGAGAGCAACTAACTACAGGGGAGACAGACGTGGTTATCGTACACATTGTCATCGTCCTCGCTGCCATATTCTTGGGTGCGCGGATTGGTTCCATCGGCATTGGTATGGCCGGTGGTTTGGGCGTCGTCCTGCTGGGCCTTTCTGGAATCCCGGTGACCAGGGATGATATTCCTTTCGACGTCATCGGCATCATCATGACGGTCATCGCTGCGATTGCTGCGATGCAGCGCGCTGGCGGTATGGATTATCTTGTTCACATCGCCGAGCGTTTCCTGCGGAAACACCCGAAGCGCATCACTTTTTACGCGCCAATTGTCACCTGGCTGATGACGGTGCTCGCAGGTACCGGCCACACCGCCTTTTCGACGCTGCCTGTGATCGTGGAAGTCGCCAAAGAGGGCAAGGTCCGCCCGTCGCGTCCATTGTCGATCGCGGTGGTGGCCTCGCAGATGGCGATTTGTGCCTCGCCGATTTCCGCCGCCGTCGTCCTGTTGGCTGGCCTGCTGGAACCGCAAGGCGTGGGGTACTTGCAGGTGCTTGCCGTCGTCATGCCGGCGACGTTCCTGTCGATCTTCCCGGCCGCCTGGTTGGCTAATAAATTTGGCAAAGAGCTTGTCGACGACCCCGTTTACCTCGAACGCAAGGCTCAAGGCTTAGTTGCGGAACCACGCGGTGCGCACAACTACCAACCAGACGCGGGCGCGAAGGCTTCTGTTCTGGTGTTTATTACGGCAATCGTCGTCGTCATGGCCTGGGCGACGGTGACCTCCGAGCAGGTCGGCCTGATTGCCGATCCGACGTTGCCACGTAACGAAGCCATCATGACGGTGATGCTGACGGCCGCGGCGATCATCGTCATGCTCACGAAAATTCCGGCGGGTGATGTGCTCAATACGCCGGTATTCAAATCCGGTATGTCTGCTTGTGTCTGCGTGCTGGGTGTCGCGTGGTTGGGTACGACGCTGATCAACCACTACCTCGACGATATCCAGAGCTTGGCTGGTGGTGTGCTCGAATCTTCGCCGTGGCTGCTGGCCGTCGTGCTCTTCTTCGGTGCGGCACTGCTGTACTCGCAGGCAGCGACCACGAAAGCGCTCATGCCCGCTGCGCTCGCTCTCGGCGTCAACCCGGTTACCGCCGTCGCCGCGTTCCCGGCAGTATCCGCGCTGTTCATCTTGCCGACGTACCCAACTCTGCTGGCGGCCGTCGAAATGGATGACACCGGCACCACGCGTATCGGCAAGGCGGTATTTAACCACCCATTCCTGGTCCCCGGTGTGGTCAGCATTGCCAGCTCGGTGCTGCTCGGTTATGCGTTTGGAGCAGTGATTATCTAGCAGCGATTTTCTCGCGCTGATTATCTACGGCGCCTTCATCCAGCGTTCTTCAGCAACCGGAATCACGCTTATTCTGGGTGTCGCGGGTTCAGCAGATCCGAGCCTTCCGGAGCATGCGCAGGGTCGGCGCCGGCTTCCACCTGCTTATTCTGCTCGTCGACGAAGATGACGCGCGAGCGGTAATCGTGCAGCTCCTCTGTGTTGTACTGCGCATAAGCGATGATGATCACCAGGTCGCCGGGGTTTATCAGGCGCGCGGCCGCTCCGTTGATTCCGATGATGCCCGACCCGCGTTCGCCGGTGATCGCATAAGTGGTCAGGCGATTGCCGTTGTTGATGTCAACGATGTCGATCTGCTCGCCCTCGAGAATGTCCGCGGCCTCCATCAAAGCCGCGTCGATGGTGCACGAGCCGACATAATGCAGGTCCGCCTGCGTGACGGTGGCTCGATGAATCTTAGATTTCAGCATGGTACGCAACACGGCACATACCTTAGTCGGTACGGTGATGCGGTGATAAACGGCCGGTTAAAGAAATGATAATCGGCCGGTTAAAAGAATGATAAACGGCGTGCTAATGAGGTGTTAAATGGTCGGTTAGAATGGTGATAAATAGACTAGTAACTAAGTGATAAACGGTCGGGTAGCAAAGAGATAAACGGTCGTTTTCAGTGCTAATATCGAGGTCATGGCTCTTAGCGGGTATCAATCAGATGGCCAGGAAAAATCAGGCAGCAATGCACAATCAAGCAATGCACGATCAAGCGGCAACGCGAAGAATTACCTTTGGCGCTACATCGATGACGAACTGGAAGCGCTGGATGGTCTCACAGCGATCGCGATCGATGGGGCAAAAGGCGTCGGCAAGTCCGAAACCAGCATCCGTCGGGCAGATGAAACCTGGCATCTAGACCGGGATAACGAGCGCGAATTGCTCTACGCCCAGATGGATAAAATCTTGCAGGGCCCGGGCACAATTTGTCTTGATGAATGGCAACATGTCCCGCAGGTGTGGGATGCGGTGCGGCGCAACGTCGATAAGCACGTGGCTACCAGGTATTTGCTGACTGGTAGCGCTACCCCCACAAGTGGCGTCGACACGCACTCCGGTGCAGGCCGGATTCTGTCATTGCGCATGCGCCCGCTATCGGTGGCAGAACGTGACAACACGCAGCCTAGTGTCCGGATAGCGGAACTATTCGAGCAGAAAAATGATTTCCGTGTAGAAAATCCCCGCGTAGAAATTAGTGGTGCAACTGATTGGCAGTTGGCCGATTATGCCGAAGCAATTTGCTCGACCGGGCTGCCAGGCATCCGCACGCTGCCGCCGCGCGCCCGCAGGCAGCACGTAGCGTCTTATATCCACCGGGTTATTGACCGCGATATTCCGGAGCAAGGACTGTTGGTGCGCAAACCGGAATCCTTGCGGGCCTGGTGGCGTGCCTACGCTGCAGCATCGTCGACGCCGACGGCATACAACAAAATACTGGATGCGGCGACGGCAGGAGACAGCAACAAAACTTCCAAAGAAACAGCCCAGGGCTACCGCGATATGCTGCAAAAACTTTGGTTGCTTGATCCCGTCCCGGCGTGGCACCCGAACCGCACGCCGTTGAAACGCCTGACCACCGGGCCCAAACATCAGATTTTTGATCCGGGAATTGCAGCAGCCTTGCTGGGCGTCACAGCAGAAATGTTGGTCTCGCGTGATCCGGGCAGCTGGGAGCTGTTCGGTCAGCTGTTTGAATCTTTGGTTACCCTGACGGTTCGCGCAGCCGGCCAGGCAGCCGAGGCAGAGACAGCACACCTGCGGTTGCAAGGTGGAAGCAGAGAAGTCGATCTGATTCTGGAGCGTTACGACGGCAAGGTCATTGCTTTTGAGGTTAAACTCAGCCCGGTCCCCACAGACCGCGACGTGCGGCATCTGAATTGGCTGGGAGAACAACTTGGTTCCCGGCTTGTCGACAAAATCGTGGTCACCACGGGAAGCCATGCGTATCGGCGTGCCGACGGATGCGCAGTTGTTCCTCTTGCATTATTGGGCTAGTGCACGAGAGCCCCCAGAACCCGCAGAAACCCAGAATCTGCAGCTCGCGCTATGCTCCGCTATGCTTCCCGCCGCGCACCCGCCCCCGGAAGCGCCACCGCAAACTCGGGTTCGGCGAAACCGGCCTCGGCAAACGCCTGCGCGATGGCTTCCGCGGTCTCTTCAACCTTCTCAGCAGGCAACAACGCGATTGACGAACCACCGAAACCACCACCGGTCATGCGCGCACCGAGCGCGCCGTGTTTCATCGCGACCTCGACGGAGACGTCGAGCTGCGCGACGCTCACCTCATAATCATCACGTAGCGAAGCGTGGCTAGCCTGCATGGATTCGCCAAAACCGGCCAGATCACCCGCCTGCAGCTGCTCGATCGCCTCCGCTGTGCGGGCAATTTCGCTGACGATATGCCGCACCCGCTTGGCGACGGTTTCCTGCCACTCCGCGTCATCCACACCCTCGGGCGTGTTTGCCGCTGCCCAGCGCGCGGATGCAACTTCCGCATCGGATGCGCAGTTGTTCCTCTTGCATTATTGGGCTAGTGCACGAGAGCCCCCAGAACCCGCAGAAACCCAGAATCTGCAGCTCGCGCTATGCTCCGCTATGCTTCCCGCCGCGCACCCGCCCCCGGAAGCGCCACCGCAAACTCGGGTTCGGCGAAACCGGCCTCGGCAAACGCCTGCGCGATGGCTTCCGCGGTCTCTTCAACCTTCTCAGCAGGCAACAACGCGATTGACGAACCACCGAAACCACCACCGGTCATGCGCGCACCGAGCGCGCCGTGTTTCATCGCGACCTCGACGGAGACGTCGAGCTGCGCGACGCTCACCTCATAATCATCACGTAGCGAAGCGTGGCTAGCCTGCATGGATTCGCCAAAACCGGCCAGATCACCCGCCTGCAGCTGCTCGATCGCCTCCGCTGTGCGGGCAATTTCGCTGACGATATGCCGCACCCGCTTGGCGACGGTTTCCTGCCACTCCGCGTCATCCACACCCTCGGGCGTGTTTGCCGCTGCCCAGCGCGCGGATGCAACTTCCGCATCGTCTGCATAACGCAAACTGCTCACGCCCAGGTCAGCGGTGACGCCATCGACGACGGCACGACGTGAGGCGTACTGGCCGTCGGCAAGCGTGTGCGGGGCATTCGTGTTGGTGATCAGCACGGCCAAGCCACGGTCGGCGATCTGGAACGGCACCTGGTGGGTGGAATCGGTGGCGAAATCAATCGCGAGCGCGTGGCCCGGCTCGGCGAATAACGCAATGCGCTGGTCCAAACCACCAGTGGAGGCCCCGACGACCTCGTTTTCCGCGCGGATCGCCGCCTGCATGAGCGCAGTGCGAATGGACGACTGGGAAGTATCGGTGCGGGCATCGTCGTCAAGCCCGGCCAAATCCGCGGAAGCCAACGCCACCGAACATTCCAGGGCAGCAGAACTGGACAAGCCTGCGCCGACCGGCACATCCGAGATGATCGCGATGTTTAGCCCAGGCAAATCCAAGCCAGGCAGATCCAACCCAGACAGTTCCAGGCTCGCCGCCCACACGGTGCCGACGACGTACCCCGCCCAATCAGCCGGATAACCAGGGCATACCTGATCCATGGCGATCTCGGTGTGCATGGTCTCAGCTCCGAACTGCGAAACCACGCGGTAGACACCGTCGTTGTTCAGCGCCGCGGCAACATAGGTGCGCTGCGACAGTGCGAAGGGCAGGCAGATGCCACCGGCATAGTCGACGTGCTCGCCGATCAGGTTTACGCGCCCCGGCGCCGACCACACGCCGGCGGGCTCAGCAGGCACAGCGGGCTTTGCAGCTCCGAAGTGTTCCCGATACAGCGCCGTGACATCGGCGACTGCCTGCTCAGGGGTGCGGGTGGAAAACCAATGAACCATCGTGATCAGCGACTTTCTAATTCTGCGCACTATTGCGCTGTATTGCGTTCTTATTCTGTGACTTCGCGGAAGCGCTCGGCGATGCGCTCCGGGGTGGTATCGGAAATCCACGCGCCCTGGCCAGACTCGCTACCAGCCAAAAACTTCATGCGCCCTGGCGAACGCATCAACGAGAACAGCTGCAGGTGCAAGCGTCCATCATCCGGCGCATTGACCGGCGCCTGATTCCACGACGCAATATACGGCGTGCGCTCGACGCCCGGGAAGAACCGATCCATGCGCCCGAGAAGATCCAGGTACAGCCGGGTCAGTTCGTGCTTTTCGACGTCAGTCAGCTCTGCGAAATTCGGCACCGCGCGGTGCGGCATGAGCATGATTTCCACCGGCCACTTCGCAGCCGCAGGAACGAAAGCCGTAAAGTGCTCGCCCTCGACGACGATGCGCTGGCCGTCGGCATGCTCGGAATCCAGAATGTGATCGAACAGATCTGGGCCGGTGCCAGCGCTAGTGCCAGTGTCAGCCCCGCCTTGCGCCTCCCGAAATTCCTGCGCACGGGCAGCGATCTGCGCGGCGCGCTCCGGCACGAACGGATAAGCATAAATCTGGCCGTGCGGGTGCTGCAGCGTGACACCGATTTCCTCGCCCCGGTTTTCAAACGGGTAGACATACTCGATGCCGGGCAGCGCGGAAAGCTCTTTGGTGCGGTGCGCCCACGCCTCGACGACGGTGCGAGCGCGGTGAAAAGGCAAGTCACGAAATGAAGCCTGCGAATCCGAGGTAAAACACACCACCTCGCAGCGGCCGTGGCCGGGTGCGGTGGGAACGAAAGGAGCGCCGGCAGAGCCAGAATCAGCACCCGAGCCAGCCTGTAATTCCGACTTCGCCAACGACGGGAAGCGGTTCTGGAACACCACGACGTCGTAGTCGTCGGCAGGAATCTCGGTCGGCAGCTGGCCCGGACGGGTCGGTGCCAGCGGGTTTTCATTCGCTGGCGGCAAAAACGTGCGGTTCATCCGGTGCGCCGCGTAGGTGTACCAGGCACCAGTCAGCGGATCCTGCCGCAGCTGGGAAGCGCTGCTGGTCGCTGGGAGCTCGCGTTTGTCGACGAGCGCCCGAGTGTGCTGCCCCGAGACATATTCTTCCGTATCGTCGAAATAGAGCAGCTCGCGACCGTCGGCAAGCTGGGTGCGGGTAATGCGCATCGGATGCTGCATGGAAAACTCCAGAATTAGCGGGTGGTGGGTTCGCCGGATTGTGGCTCAGCTGCAGCGCTAGCCTCAGTGGCAGCACTAGTCTCAGCCTCGTCGATTTTGATCGGGTTTGCCTTAGTCCACCAGAAGAAAATTCCGGCGGCAACTAGCATCGCCACGCCCGTCCACAGGTTGTACGAAGAATCTTTCGCGGCGCCGGTCGCGGCATCGACGCCGGGGTCCAGGAAGAGGAAGCTGAGCAGCAAGATGAGGCCGTACAAGCCCAACAATGCGCCGATGACGTTGCGGATGTCGAATGCGCCGGCGGTGTGGGAGCGCTGCGAGTTCTGGCTCGCGGATGATTTCTTAGTCATGATCGTGCGTGCTCCTTAGCTAGATGAACATGATGTTGAGGATAACGACCAGCACCAGACACAGCACACCCAACGGGACGGTGCGGCGGTACCACGGCAGGCCGTCTTCGGTGGAATCGGTCAGATTTTCCTTCGGGGTGACGGACTTGACGAAGCCCACCAGCTCCTTGTCCGGCTTCGGCTTGGTGACCAGCGAAACGACGACGGACACCAGGATGTCGACGCCGAAGGCCAGCGACGCTGCGACGAACGCGGTGCCCTGACCAGGCAGGTTGAACAATCCAGCCTCGGCGCCGCTGAAGGTGGCGATCGCCCAGTACACAATCGCGGAACCAGTACCGGCAACCAGACCAGCCCAACCGGCGGTCGGGGTCATGCGCTTCCAGAACATACCCAGGATGAACGTGGCGAACAGTGGCGCGTTGAAGAAACCGAACAGCGTTTGCAGGTAATCCATGACGTTGCCGAAGTTCGAGGCCAGCAGCGCGGTGAACACGGCAATCGCGGTGGCACCGATCGTCGCCAAGCGGCCCACGCCGGTGTAGTAATCGTCGTTGCGATCCTTGACGACGTAGGTCTGCCACAAGTCATAGGAGAACACGGTGTTGAACGCCGAAATATTCGCGGCCATACCGGCCATGAAGGCAGCCAGCAGACCAGCCAAAGCAACACCAAGCAGACCGTTGGGCAGCAAATCACGCATCAGGTACAGCATCGCGTCGTTCGGCTCAGCGGAGCCATCCAACAGCGGGGTGACGGTAGCGCCGGCGATCATGCCGGGGATCACGACGATGAACGGCACGAACATCTTCGGGAAAGCACCAATGATCGGGGTTTTGCGTGCCGACGACAGGGAATCCGCGGCCATGGAACGCTGCACCTCAACGAAGTTGGTGGTCCAGTAACCGAAAGACAGCACGAAGCCGAGGCCGAAGACCAGGCCGATGGCAGAAACGATCGGGTTGTCGAAGCCGGAAATTTCCGTGCCTGGCCAGGCGCTGAAGTGGCCCGGGTCGGCGACCTTTTCCTTCAGGCCGCTCCAACCGCCGACGCTGTGCAGACCGATCAAGGTCAGTGGCAGCAGGGCAGCGATGATGACGAAGAACTGCAGCACCTCGTTGTAGATGGCGGCAGAAAGGCCACCCAAGGTGATGTAGGAAAGTACGATGACCGCGGCGATCACCAGGGTGACCCACAATGGCCAGCCCAGCAGCGAGTTGACGACCTTGGCCAGCAGCAACAGGTTAATACCGGCGATTAGCAGCTGCGCCAGGGCAAAAGACAGTGCGTTGACCAGGTGTGCGCCGGTGCCGAAACGGCGACGCATGAACTCTGGAACCGAGCGCACCTTCGAGCCGTAGTAGAACGGCATCATCACGATACCCAGGAACACCATCGCAGGGATGGCGCCGATCCAGAAGTAGTGCATCGTTTCGAAGCCGTACTGCACACCATTGGCGGACATGCCGACGATCTCGACGGCACCCAGGTTGGCGGAAATAAACGCCAGGCCCGTCACCCAGGCTGGTAGCGAGCGTCCGGACAAGAAGAAGTCGATGGAACTCGATACCTTCGACTTCGCTGCCCAGCCGATGCCCAGCACGAACAAGAAATAGATTGCCACCAGGGTGTAGTCCACCCAGGACGCATTCAAAAGCAGGCCATCTTCCTGCATAGCGGGAACCTCCCGGAATAAATAGGCCTTCCCCAAAGCCGATGAAGGCCGGGGTATCTGGCCTGCTCGGTCCCTGCGTGAAGGAGAGTGAATACGCGCCAACCAGCGAAAACCGCCTAACTTAGGTAATCATCACTTGATCGGTGCGTCGTGGCGTAATCATCATAACCCTAAAGGGTTGGTTTAGGGTGAGGTGGGGTCTAGGAAGGGGAAGAAAAAGGGGAAGAAACTAGACCGCAACAATGCCGAAACGAAATTGCGTGGTTGTGCCCGCGGGAAGTTCCAGCAGGCTTTTCCCACTGCGCAGCGCATTCGGCGGGCAGGTCATCGGTTCCACGGCAACGGCACGCCCGATATTCGGGGCGGATTCCGGGGAAGTATAAACCTGACACCAGCCGAAATGCTCATCTGCCCATAGCTGCGTGCCGTGGCCGTCGGCCTTGCGCAGCTCGACTGTGTGCGCGGGGCCGTCGTCGCTCTGCGGTTCCTCCAGCCGGAAACAATGGTCCAGCGTGATTCCCGCCATGGCTTGTTGCTTGCCGACGATTTCCGTCGCCGGAATTTCTGGGCCCGCCGGAAGCAGGCGGTCTGGGTCGAGCGGCAGGTTCGTGGCTGCTGGCATGGATAAGGTGCACTCATTCAGCGGTGCGCCCAATGCGCTGAGGTACGGGTGCCAGCCCACGCCGAAAGGGCTGGAGGTTGTGCCGGGGTGGGCGGTGTCGGTGGCAGTTTCGGTGCCAGTATTGGTGA
Organism: Corynebacterium sp.; assembly: GCF_030826625.1. Lineage (GTDB taxonomy): Bacteria > Actinomycetota > Actinomycetes > Mycobacteriales > Mycobacteriaceae > Corynebacterium. The sequence goes on from NZ_JAPJNQ010000004.1 coordinate 46,089, forward strand.
CAGTGAGTTCTGCGGACAGGCCATCGTCGGCAAGTGCCCAGGTGATGGAATAGACCAATGGCCACGGCCAGTCGGTGCGCGCCGGGCCCTGCCAATGCAAAGTCACGGCGCTGCGGGAGTGCTCGGTGATTTCCCACGTAGCTTCGGCAGCGAAGCCATGCAAGGCGTTGTTGTGGTTGGTTTCGTTGCAGCGCAGGCGGTGGATGGTGCCGTGGTGGGAAAAGATGCCGTCGCCGGTGCGGTTCGGCCACGGTGCGAGGAGCGCTCCGGCGGTGAACGGACGCGCGTGCTGATAGCCCACTACCAGGGGTTTTCCGTCGTAAAGTAAGGTGGCCAGGCCAGCACCATGTGGGTCGATCGTGGCGGTGTAATTGCCAGTGGAGATCTGCAGCGCGTGATTGTGCGGTGCTTGATGATTCAACTCAGCGTGAGAAGTCATGCCCAGCAGTTTAAGTCGTGTGGTTGCAAACCTCGCGGTGGTGTGGCTGAAGCGAGCCGTAATTGCGCATTATTCGGAGAACTGGCGAAAATTGTTAATTTAGAGGGGGTGCTAATCTAACAATTTTGCGTCGCACGCGTATTTCACTGGGAAGTTTCAACCGGTTGACTTGAAAAGATCACCAATCCGAAACGTTAAAAATGCTTGGGAACTTTTTCCATTCGCGGTGCGACTACTTTGTGTAGTTCGCGGCTGCAGACGAGAACTTCACCAAAACAAGTTTTAGTCCCCGAACCCGAAGGCTTTTGTCCATGACTCTACGCCAAGATCGCCCAGCGCAAGCATCTACCACGATGCCTGCTGGCGCCGTCGACGAGACCTCTGCGCGCAATTCACGTGGCGCACGCAAACCCAATGCACTTGTTGCGCTGCTCCGACGCCTGCATTTCTATGCAGGCATGTTCATCGGACCGTTCCTGCTCATCGCAGCCATCAGTGGCGCGCTGTACGCAGTCGCACCCACCGCAGAAAAATTGGTGTACCAGGACGTTTTGACCGTTACCCCGCCACCTGGGGCGGAAGGTGTTACCAACACGGTTTCGCTGGAAGAACAGGTGAATAAGGCCCACGAAGCCTTCCCGGATTTGGATATTGCCCAGGTCTGGCCATCCTCAGAACCCGGTGAGACCACCCGCGTGCTGCTGATCGACGAAACCATCGATGAGGCGGAACTGCGCAGCGTGTTCGTCAACCCGTACACCGGATCGGTAGTCGGCGACGAGCCTTCCTATTCCGGTTTAGGCGAGCTGCCGTTGCGCCGGTGGATTTCCCACCTGCACGAAAGCATGCACTTGGGCCCAGTAGGTGAGCTGTACTCGGAGCTGGCAGCCAGCTGGCTGTGGTTCTTTGCCTTGGGCGGCCTGGTGTTGTGGGCTTCCCGCAACAAAAGGGTGCAGCAGCTATTCGGGTTCGGTAAAGCTAGGACCGGCAAAGAAGCGAAAAATGGTGACGCTAACGATGCCAACGATGCTAAGGATGCTAAAGATGCCAAAAACAAAGGCACCGGACGTCGTCGCCTGGTCAGCCTGCACGGCGTGACGGGTACCTGGATGCTCATCGGCATGCTGGCGCTCTCAGTTACCGGAATCACCTGGTCTACCTACGCCGGCGGAAACGTGAACCGCACCGTGGAAGCGCTGCAGTGGCGGGCGGATCCGATCACCACGGAACTCAGTGGACAATCGGAAGCTGCGGCAGACCCGCACGCAGAGCACGCAGAACACGCTGGCCACGGCGGTGGCGGCGGCGCGGAAGCAGAAGCTGAAGCTCGTGCTTGGACCCCGGAGGAAATCGCCGAACAAGCCGATCAGGTTCTGGCGACGGCTCGTGAAGAGGGCCTGACTGGTTCATTGCGCATGTACCCAGGCGAAAGCGTTGAGCACGGCTGGCAGGCCAGCGAGCGCTGGACCGAATGGCGCACCACCTCGGATGCTATTTCCGTCGATGGTGAGACCGGCGAAGTCATTGACCGCCTGCCATTTTCCGAACTGCCACTGTTTTCCAAGCTGACTTCCTGGGGTATTTACCTGCACATGGGAATCATGTTTGGTCTGCCGCTGCAGATCCTGCTGCTGGTCACCGCGCTGGCCATCGCGGGCCTGGTGGTGCTGGGCTACATGATCTGGTGGAAACGCCGTCCAACCCCGGGCGCGACCGCAGGTATCCCAGGGCCACGCACCAAGCTGAGCACCAAACAGTGGATCATCGTGGCGGTATTCCTGGTTGCCGTGGGCGGCTTCTTGCCGCTATTCGGAATTAGCTTGGCCGCGATGTTGCTTGCCGACGTCTTGCTGAGCAAGCGCGCCGGGCAAGCAGGTGGAGCAAAAACCTCAGCGCGCGTGGTGTGATGCCACGATCAGCGCGCGTGCTTAATTAGGATCGGTTTTCATTACTCCCAGGAGCTAGGCGCCTCGACGTGGTCGCGGCGTTCTTCTCCTTCGGCATACAACGGCATGTCTTGACCGGCACGGTAGAACGGCACATTATTCGCAGGCAGAGGGTTCTTGCCCTTGATCAAATCTGCTGCCTTCTCGGCCACCATCATCGTCGGCGCATAAATATTGCCGTTGGTGATTGACGGGAATACCGAAGAGTCGACGACGTACAAGCCTTCGGTGCCCCAGACCTGCATGGTGTCGGGATCCACGACGGCCATCGGATCGTCCTCGGCACCCATTTTTGCAGTACAGGAAGGGTGCAAAGCGGTTTCGCCGTCGTTGCGTACCCACTCCAGGATCTCCTCGTCGGTCTGCACCTCTGGGCCTGGGGAGAATTCGCGCGTGCCGTGCTCTGCCATCGCGTCGGTGGCCATCAACTCACGTGCCTTGTGCACGGCCTCGACCCATTCGCGGCGATCCTGCTCGGTGCGCAGATAGTTAAACAGCATCTTCGGCTTGACGTGCGGGTCTGCCGATTGGATGCGCACCCAGCCCTTGGTATCGGAGAACATCGGGCCGACGTGCCACTGGAAACCGTGCTTGACCTTGGCTGGGGTGCCGTCGTAACGCACCGCCATCGGCAGGAAGTGGAACATCAGGTTCGGGTATTCTTCGTCGTCATTGGAACGCACGAAGCCACCGGCCTCAAAGTGGGAGGTCGCCACCGGCCCCTTGTGGGTCAGCAACCACTGCAGGCCCATGAACGGCCAACGCCACTTGCGCAGGTACGGCTGCGAGGAATGCGGCGTGTCCACCTCATACTGGATGTAGACCTCGAGGTGATCCTGCAGGTTTTCGCCCACGCCTGGCAGTTCCTTGACGACGTCAATGCCGTGTTCTTCCAGCAACTCACGCGGTCCGACGCCGGAAAGCTGCAACAGTTGTGGCGTGTTGATAGCGCCGGAAGCGAGAATGACCTTGTCCGCGTAGATACGTCGGGTAGCACCCTGCCATTCGTATTCCACGCCCTTGGCGGTGGTGCCGTCGAAAATCACGCGACGGGTGAAGGCTTGGGTGCGTACCTCCAGGTTCTCGCGCTGCAAGATCGGGTGCAGGTAGGCGCGTGCCGACGAGTGGCGGCGTCCTTTTTTAATATTGCGGTCGAAAGGCGCGAAGCCTTCCTGCCGGTAGCCGTTGACGTCGTTAGTCAGCTCATAGCCGGATTCCTGCACGGACTTGAATAGTGCCTGGAACAGCGGGCTGGTGGCCGGGCCGCGGGAAAGATACAGCGGGCCGTTGTGGCCGCGGCGTGGATCGTCGGCGTCTGCGCCCTTGGCGGTTTCCATTTTGTTGAAGTACGGCAGGCAGTGAGCGTAATCCCAGTGCTCCAGGCCCGGATTTTCTGCCCACTTTTCATAATCCAGCGGGTTGCCGCGCTGGAAAATCATGCCGTTGATGGAACCGGAACCGCCCAGCACCTTACCGCGGGCATGCGGCACGCGGCGGCCGTTCATCTCTGGCTCTGGCTCGGTTTCGTAGATCCAGTCGTAGTCTTTATCGCCGATCGGGAAGGAGAAGCCCGAAGGCATGTGGATGAACAAATCCCAAATGCTGTCTGGGCGTCCGGCTTCCAGGACGACGACGCGGGTATCTGGGTCTTCGGTCAAGCGGTTGGCAACCACCGATCCTGCAGATCCACCGCCGACGACAACGACGTCGCTGACCTCATCGGTAACTGGCACCGAGTTTGTCGAGGCCTTCTTCGCCGAGGTCGCGGAATTCAGGGAATTAAACAGTCGCGAAAAAATGCTCACGCTGCGTCCTTTCTACTGCTCATGCCCACGGCGGGAGCCGTGCGCGAATCGACAATCCAGCCTAGCGACGAAAAATAGACCTAGCCAATAAGTGTGTGATGGTATACAGTCAAAAAGCTTGGAATCTGAAAATTTCTTCAAAACTGCCTCAAAAAATCCGCACAGCAGTAGAACGTAAGGAGATGGTGGTGGCTGAACAAGCTAAACCGCAATCGGCCAAAAATAACACCCCGGAAAATAAGGCCTCGGAAAATAAAGCCTCGGAAAATAAGGCCTCGCGCTTTATCCCGCGGGCGCTCGTGGGCACCTTCCGCGCCGAAACTGGTTATGACCACGGTGATGACGTACCAACCGCGAAACCGAACTGGGTCGTGTTTGGTTTTTCCAGTGCGATCATTTTGGCCATTGCACTGTATACGTTCTTGGCGACGGAATCCGCGGAAGACAACCTGAACGCGATCACCAGCTGGATAGCCACCAACTTCGGTTGGTTTTATATTTTGACCGCCACCGCGGTGGTGATTTTCGTGCTGGTGGTTGCATTTTCCCGCACCGGCAATATCCGCCTGGGGCCGGACCACTCGCGTCCGAAGTACAGCCTGTACACCTGGGCCTCGATGCTGTTTGCCGCCGGTATTGGCGTCGACCTGATGTTCTTTGGTGTTGCCGAGCCACTCACGCAGTACTTCGAGCCGCCAACAACGGACCCAGAAACCTATGCCGCGGCGAAAGAAGCCGTCGCCTGGGCGATGTTCCACTACGGCATCGTCGGCTGGGCCATGTACGCGCTGATGGGCATGGCTTTCGGCTACTTCGCCTACCGCCTGAATATGCCACTGGCTATCCGTTCTGCGCTGTACCCAATCATCGGTAAGCGCATTCACGGCGCGGCCGGCCACACGGTGGAAATCGCGGCGATGCTGGGCACCGTTTTCGGTATTGCTGCTTCGCTGGGTATCGGCGTCGTCCAGCTGAGCTACGGTTTGCACATCATTTTCGACGTCGAGCTAACCATGGGGCTGCAGGCCACCCTGGTTGCCGTCGGCGTGATCGTGGCGACGATTTCTGCGATCTCGGGCGTCGACAAGGGTATTCGTCGTCTTTCGGAGCTCAACGTTGCTGTTGCCATCTTCCTGGGGCTCTACGTTTTGATCGCTGGCAAGACCGCCTGGCTGCTCAACGCGCTGATCGATAACGTCGGCACGATGCTGGCGACTTTCCCGGCATGGGTGATGGACACCTACGCCTACGCTGACGATCAAGATTCCGTCGCTGCATGGATGGAAGCCTGGACGCTGTTCTTCTGGGCATGGTGGATCGCGTGGGCAACCTTCGTCGGCTTGTTCCTGGCACGCATTTCCCGCGGCCGCACCCTGCGCCAATTCGTCATCGGTACCTTGATGTTCCCGTTCCTGTTCATCGTGCTGTGGATGTCGTTTTTCGGTAACTCCGCGCTCGATCTGGTTATGGGCGGCAACAACGAAGAATTCGCCGAAACCGCGATGGCACAGCCAGAATCTGGCTTCTACGAACTGCTGGGCACCTACCCGGGTGCATCGGCCCTGATTTTGCTGGCCACCCTGTGTGGTCTGCTGCTCTACATCACCTCGGCGGACTCCGGTGCGCTGGTGATGGCGAACTTCACCTCGCACATCATCGACCACCGCCAGGATGGTGCACCGTGGTTGCGCGTGTTCTGGTCGCTGACCGTTGGTGTACTGACCCTGGGCATGCTGGGCATCGGTGGTGTGGCCGCGGTGCAGGCGGCGACAGTGATAATGGGCCTGCCGTTCGCGTTCGTGATGTGGATGGTGATGTTCTCGTTGTGGAAGTCGCTGCGCCAAGAAAATATCCAGCGTGACTCGCGTGCGGTGGCTTTGCATTCCGCGATCGCCGGTCGCGTCGGCGGGGCGCGGTGGAAATCCCGTATTGGTCGGGCAAACCGTTGGCCAAGTGGCAAGGAAATCACCGAGTACTTCGACAACACCGCTACCCCTGCGCTGGAGAAACTCTGTACCGAGTTGCGCAACGAAGGCCTGGATGCCCGTTTGCTCACCAGCCTGGTTGAAGAATGCCAGTTGCCACAGCTAGACCTGGAAATTGCGCTGGGCGACGAGCGCGAGTTCCGTTATCAGCTGTACCCAATCCAGACTGAAAGCCCGGATTTCGTGGACGGAAATAGTGATTATTATCGCTTGGAGGTCTTCGACAACAATGGCTCTATGGGCTTTGACGTCTATGGCTACGACGAGGATCAGCTGATCAATAACGTGCTTGACCTCTACGATCGCCACTTGGAGTACCTGCACATGCAGGCGCCGCTGCGTGGTTCTTCGGACCTGTCGGATAATTCGAATCCGGTTCGTAGCTGGAAGGAAGACTTCTCCGAATAAAGCCGGTGTTATTGACCCTGGCTGGTAACCGCGGTGCGAATAGCACGCCAGCAGTACAGCTATAGTGAAGCCCCCAGATCACCTTGTAGGCAACAGTCCGCTGTGATTCCGGGGGTTTCTTGCTGTTCCGACGAAGCTATTTTGTGGCTTTTACTGTCCAAAAAGAAGTAACAGCAGCAGCTGTCAGGAAAGTTGGAACCAGAAGCCACAGTCCGCCGGTGGAGTCAACAAAAATCATCAACAGTATAGGGATAATTAATGCTGCCCACGTGGCAATGATGCACGATTGTGCCAGTTTTGAATAGCTCATGAGGACTCCTTAACAAAAAACAGCAGCAAAAAGCAGCAGCAAAAAGCAGCAGCTCCGGTGTTAGCAGTGTGTAGATTATCGCATTCATTAAATAACTTGTGACCCATATTCAGATCATTACAAGAATTCTCCGAATAAAGTATTGTAATGCGCATGAGAATAAATAAGATTGCGCTATCTTTTGTTGCTGCCGCCACAATGGCGGTAAGCAGCATCGCCACCCCGTTTGCTCACGCCGTACAGGGCGGAACTCCGGTCTCGGATGACGATGCAAACGCGAAAAACGTCGTTATCGTCTCCGGATGCACCGGCACCGCCATCAGCCCACACTGGGTGCTGGCAGCACGGCATTGCTTCGGTGACGGCACCACCGCAAAGCTGGTGCGCACCGGAATTGAAAAGACCGGCACTAAAGGATCCGAAGAGGTCTATCACGCGCCAAGTGGCGATATTTCCTTGGTGCGCATGTCTCCACACTCCGCATTTGATTTTGACAGCTACCCAGAGCTGGCCACTGAAGAGCCGAAGCCAGGCCAGGTAGGAACCTTCTACGGCTGGGATAACACCTCGCACAAGCGGCTGCCGCACTCCCAGGCTGAGGTGCAAGGTATGTACCAGGACGGTAGCTACGACAACGGCAAGATGTATACCGTGCACCACAAAGACGGTGCGTACTCGCAGCCAGGTGATTCCGGCGGGCCGTTCTTCATCAACGGCAAGCTCTCTGGTGTGGCTTCCGCAATTTCCGGTGACGGCGTGCCACTGAATTTGGCCGATATCTCTGCACAGTTGGACTGGATCAAACAGACCATGGCGAAAAACGGTGACGAGCCGAACCTAGGCAACGGCGCGGTCAATGGCATGGACAAAATTTTGCAGGAGAAGGGGCTGAAGAAGCCGGGGGCGGAAAAAGATAAAGAGGACGGGCAGCAAACTCAGGAGCAGGCACCAAATCCAGAGCAGACGCAGTCAGAGCAGACACAGCCAAAACCTGCGCAGCCAGAAAAGCAGGAATCAAAACCCGCGCAAACAAAACCTGGAAAGCAGCAGCCAGCGAAACCTGCCCGGCCTAACCAGGGTAGCCCGCTGCTGTCGTCGTCCAACCTGTAAATTCCTGTCAGAAAATTTTCTATTCGGAACTCCGAGGGAACATGAGTATAAATAAGATTGCGCTATCCTTAGCTGCTGCCGTGACGGTGGCAACAAGCATCATTGCCACTCCATCTGCGCAAGCAGTCCAAGGCGCCGCCCCAGTGTCTGACGACGATGCACTGGCGAAAAACGTCGTTATCGTTGGCGGATGTACCGGAACTGCCATCAGCCCGCACTGGATTTTGGCAGCAAAACACTGCTTCGGCAACGGCACTACGGCACACCTGTTGCACACCGGTGTTGAAAAGACCGGAGTGGATGGCACCGAAGAGGCCTACCATGCACCAACCGGCGATATTGCCCTGGTGCGTATGTCCACGCACTCCGCATTCACATTCGACAGCTATCCAGAGTTGGCTACTGAAGCGCCGAAGCCGGGCCAGGTAGGAACCTTCTACGGCTGGGATAGCACCTCGCACAAACGGCTGCCGCACTCCCAAGCAGAAGTGAAAAACCTTTATCAAAACGGCAGCTATAACAACGGCAAAATGTATACCGTTCATCACAAAGACGGAGCGTATGCACAGCCTGGTGATTCCGGCGGACCATTGTTCATTGACGGTAAGTTATCCGGCGTAGCCTCCGCGATTTCTGGCAATGGAACGCCGATGAACTTGGCCGATATCTCAGCTGAGATCAACTGGATAAAGCAGACTATGGCGCGCAATGGAGATGAACCAAATCTGGGCAATGGAGCGGTCAACGGCATGGATAAACTGTTGCGGTTGAAAGGTTTCTTGCCACGGGCGTGAGCAAACTTGCACAGCGCGTGGCCACCTTTCGCAGTAAAATTGGGATTTTCAGAAATGATGAGACCCAAGCGAAAGGTGCCATTTTGACCAACGCGAACAATCGCAGCACGTTGTTTGACCCGACCACCACGGATTTGCTTGCCGACGTCTACCGCGCCGGAAACGACGCACCGGCCAGCTTGTTCATCGGTGGCCAGTGGCGCCAGGCGCAGGAAGGCGGCACTCGCACCATCAGCTGCCCTGCTGACGGCACCACGGTGGGTATGGTCTCGGAAGCCACGGATGAAGACACCATCGCGGCCATCAAAGTAGCGCGCGAGACTTTTGAATCCGGCGTGTGGTCGTCGGTTCCGGCCCGTGACCGTGGCCGGTTGGTTATCGGAATCGCAGATAAAATCCGCGAGCACAAAGAACTCTTCGCTGCCGCGGAATCCGCCGATACCGGCAAGCGCTTCGAAGATTCTTTGGTGGATATGGACGATATCGCCGCTGCCTTTGAACACTTCGGCACGTTGATCGGCCACCAGGCCGGCCGGGTGATTGACCCTGGCATGGATAATGTGCGCTCGCGCATTGACCACGAACCAGTCGGCGTCGTCGGCATGGTCACCCCATGGAACTACCCGCTGCTGCAGGTTGCCTACAAGGTTGCCCCAGCCATCGCTGCTGGTAACACCTTCGTGCTGAAGCAAGCAGAACTCACCCCGCACACCGCCATGCTGCTGATGGCGGTGCTGAAAGAACTCGGCCTGCCCGACGGCGTGGCCAACCTGATCACCGGTGCCGGCGCAGCCTGCGGCACCCCACTGTCGACTCACCCGGACGTCGACATGGTCTCGTTTACCGGTGGCCTGCAGACCGGCAAGCTGATTGCCCGCAACGCGGCAGAAACCGTCAAGCGCGTGGCCCTGGAGCTGGGCGGCAAGAACCCGAACATCATCTTCGCGGATGCTGACTTTGATGTGGCCGTCGACAATGCCCTCAACGGTGCGTTTTTCCACTCCGGGCAGGTCTGCTCGGCGGGCTCGCGCATCCTGGTGGAAGAATCGCTGCACGATAAATTCGTTGAAGAATTCGCTAAGCGCGCCAACAACATCAAGCTCGGCGGCCCGACCGACGAGAAGGCTGAAACTGGCCCGCTGATTTCCGCTGAGCACCGCGAGAAAGTCGCCGGCTATGTCGACGAAGCCCGCGAGCATGGCGCGAAAATCCTTTCCGGTGGCCGCATCGCCACCAGTGAAGACACCAACGGCCAGCACGGCACCGGCCAATCGGATCTGGGCGCAGGTTTTTATTATTTGCCGACAGTCATCGATGGCGTCGACCGCAATGCCGACATGGATTTTGTCTACGACGAAGCCTTCGGTCCAGTCGTGACCATCGAAACCTTCCGTGATGAAGACGAAGCGCTGGAGATCGCCAACGACACCATCTATGGTCTGACGGGCGCAGTGTTTACCACCGATGCGGGCAAAGCCGAGCGCATTGTGCGCGGGCTACGCCACTGCACCATCTGGATCAACGACTATCACCCATACCTGCCGCAGGCAGAATGGGGCGGCTACAAGCAATCCGGCAATGGTCGCGAGCTAGGTGAGGTCGGCCTGGCCGAATACCAGGAGCACAAGCACGTTTATCACAACCTGACTCCGACCGTGCACGGGCAGTTTGGTCAACAGTAACTAGTGAGTCGGCTGCTTATTCGGTGACTCACTGCTAGGTGACTGTTTGCTTGGTAACTGGCTGACCGCCGTATACAACTCGTTCTGGGGTTTGGCCGCTTTGAACGCGGCCACCCAGACGTAGATAAACGCTGAATACAGCACCAGGCCGGTGACGATCTTGCTGCCGATCAGCAGCACGAGGTTATCGCCAAGAATATTCCAGCCGAAGTGACAGGCGAACGCCACGGCAAACCAGCCCAGCGCGTGGGCCAGGCGCCACGGTAGCGACTTGCCCGCTGCAAACAGGGCCCAACCGATGCCCCCGCCCGCCAAACCGGTAAACGCGATGTGCAAAAACGGGCCGAGGAATACTCGCGCACCCCAAATCTGCAGCACACCCATGATGTCCGAGGACGGATGAATCGGCGACATCACGATGCCGTAGAGCAGGTTTTCAAAAGATTCAAAACCTAACCCGACGAGCATGCCGATGACAAAACCGTGCCACGGGCGGTTGAGCTGCCGAAACGCCAATAAAATGAAAACCACGCCGGCAGCTTTCGCGATTTCTTCCGGGTAGGCCCCGCCCCAGGACGCAGCCGTTGTGGTTGCACCAGTGTGGGCGGCTAGGTCGATGATCGACGGCGCACTCACGGAAACCAGGGCGTAACTGGTGCCCGCGCCCCACAGTACCGCCAACAGCGCCGGGGCCCAGCCGCGATCTGGCCATAATCGGGTGCGACGCACCACCGCCATGAGGATTCCCAAATACGCCACGGTAAACACGGCGCTGATCGCAGCCGGGGTGGGCAAAGCGAGGGCATTCGGCAGCACAGGAAGCGCCATGAATGGCAGCCCCACCAGGATGAATAAGAACAGTGAATAGCGGAATAGTTTGCTCATGATTATACGTGCCGCCTGACTGTTTGTGTGGATACATTTGTGTGTTCGAATGCGTTATGTCCGGACGCGTTATGCCCTGACATGTTATGTCCGGACGCGTTATGGACGGATTGCGGCAGCGGGTTTTCTGCAGTATCGCTGCCAGTACCGGAATAGCCGTGCAGCAGTTCGCGGACGATTTCTGGTAGTTCGTTCCCGGAAATTTCGCGCCAAGAATTGCTAATGATATCTAAGTTTTCGCTGATGAGTCCACGGAAAACGATGACCTGGGATGCACCCACTGCGCTCGTCGACATGGCAATACCTCGACCATTCGGTTCGATGAGCAGGCGTTGTTCACCCTCACGCAAAATATCGCCTTCGGGCAGGTCAGCGCGCGTGATAAACCGGAACATGCGGCGCAAAGCCAGGTCTGGATCGCCTGCGTGCAGGGTGGTTATCGCCTCAATATGTAGCCCCGGGCAATTCCACCCCTCGCCGGTCAGCGCCAATGCGTCGATGGGGCATTCCCTGTCTGCCAGGTGTAATTCCGAACCCGTCAGTGGGTCGGATACCACCAGTGGGGCAGTGGCTTGGCGTGTCGACGAGGTCGCTTTGCTGAGTACCACGGGCGTGAGCATGGCGATGGCGACCACAACGACAAGCACCACCCACAGCAGCGTCGTGCGTTGCGGTTGTGTGCGGTATAAGCGAAGTTGGGTTGAGCTCAGATCGGGCGGGGAAACAGGAGCGGGCATGTTAGCCAGCCTAGTAAACTAGTCGAACATGAAAGACCTATATACATATGTCAACGGTCCGTGGCTGGAAAACCACGTGATCCCCGACGATCGCGCCGTCGACGGAACTTTCCACAAACTGCGTGATCAGGCTGAAGATGATGTCCGCGAGATCGTCAACGAGGACACCGGGCGCGCCGGTAATCTGTTTGCTTCCTTCATGGACACCGACGGCGTTAATGACGCTGGTTTGGCCCCGCTTGCCGACGACTTCGCCTTGCTGTCCGTCCGCGATATCGAAGAATTCGTCGAAAACCTGGGCGCGCTGGAACGCGTCGGGGTGACCAGCCCGCTGACATTCTGGGTGGAAAAAGACTCCGGCAGCGAAGATTCGGTGGCTTACCTGGTGCAATCCGGTCTCGGACTGCCGGATGAGGCCTATTATCGCAGCGAAACCCACGCCGATACGCTGGCGGCTTATCGCGAACACGTCGCCACCATGCTCGGCTTCCTGGATTCGGCGAAGCTGTTCGGACTGGATGCTGAAATTGCCGCCGAGCGCATCGTCGCCCTGGAAACTGAGATCGCGTCCGGGCACTGGGACGTCGTTGCCAGCCGCGATGCCTTGAAGACGTACAACCCGACGGATTTCGATGAGCTTCCAGACATCATCCAGACCCTGCTGCACGGCGGCAAACTGCCGGAGCATCGCCTGGTCAACATGATGCCGAGCTACGTCGAGCACCTGACTGAACTGCTGACCAACGACCGGCTGGCCGACTGGCAGCTGTGGGCAACCTGGCACATTCTGCTTTCCCGCGCCGGGGTGCTACCGGAAAAGGTCAGTGAAGCGAATTTCAACTTCTACGGGCGCCAACTCACCGGCTCCACCGAACAACGCGATCGCTGGAAGCGTGGCGTCGGCATCGTGGAATCATTGGTGGGCCAGGAGGTCGGCAAGCTATTCGTCGACAAGCACTTCCCGGCCTCGTCTAAGAAAGACATGCTGGAGCTGGTGGATTACCTGATTCGCGCGTATCGCCAGCGCATCTCCAACCTGGAGTGGATGACGCAAGAAACCCGCGAACGTGCGCTGGAGAAACTCGAGCAATTCAAAGCGAAAATCGGTTACCCGGATAAGTGGCGGGATTATTCCGGTCTGGAGTTTTCCCCGAACGGTGCCGAACTGGTGGCGAATGTGCGCGCCGGGGCAGCGTTCAGCCACGACTATGAGCTGGGCAAAGTCGGCGAACCGGCGCGCCGCGACGAGTGGGTGGCAAACCCGCAGACCGTCAACGCGTTCTATAACCCGGTGGTTAACGACATCACCTTCCCGGCCGCGATTTTGCGCGCGCCATTCTATAACCCCGATGCTGATGCCGCCGAAAACTTCGGCGCGATCGGTTCTGTGATTGGCCACGAGATCGGCCACGGTTTTGATGATCAGGGTTCGAACTACGACGGCCAGGGCAACCTGAACCAGTGGTGGTCAGATGAAGACCGCGCCGCCTTTGACGAGCTCACCGAGAAACTGGTGGGGCAGTTTGAGGGACTGGTGCCGTCGGTATTGGCTGGTGAAGACGGCGCGCCTGGCGTCAATGGTGAATTCACCCTGGGTGAAAACATCGGTGACCTGGGCGGACTCGGCATCGCCGTGGTGGCTTATCAGCTCTACCTGGACGATCACGACATGAGCTACGACGATACCGCCGTCGAAGCCTTCGACGTTGACGGTGCCCAGCCGGAGCTCTACGAGCGGAAGTTCAACGGCTTGCAGCGGTTGTTCCTGGCCTGGGGCCGGGTCTGGCGTACCGCTATTCGCCCAGAGATGGCGAAGCAGTACTTGGCCATTGACCCGCACTCGCCGGCGGAGTTCCGCTGCAACCAAATCGCAGCAAACATCGACGAATTCTACGAGGCCTTCGAAGAAGTCGGCCCGGATTCGCCGATGTATCTGCCGCCGGAGCAGCGCGTCAATATCTGGTAGTTGTTGCTCAGTAGCTGAAGCTACTTCACCGTGAGGCTGGCGAGGACGTACTCTTCGCCATTGTCGCGGTGTACGCCCAGCAAGCCATAGGTGTCTTTTTCATCTTGCTCGCTGGGCGTTATTTCTGTGCGGAAGTGCAGCTCGAAGCGTTTTACTTCACCGTCGACGTTGACGGTACCTTCTGCGAAATCAGCGGTGGCTTTATCCAGGTTCACGGCGCTGATGTGCGCATCCGGGGATTTACCGGTGCCGCGGATGGCGAAAATCGGGGTGATGCCGTTGGAGAACGCTGCGCCCCGTTGCCCGGTCATCATGGTGCGAACCCACTGCTCTACTGCGACGGAATCGCACATGCCGTAGGCCACGGAGCGCTGCCCGAGTACTGAGTGCTGCATGGAGACGATGGGGTTGTCCGCGGCGTGGGGGTCGAGGTTTTCGGCTGCGCGGTAGGTCAGTGAGAGCTGGCGCAGCTGCTCGGTGCCATCGGTGCCAACGTAAACTTCGATGCCGACCTCGCCTGCGGGATCCACGATGCGATAAAAACCTTGCAGGTCAGTGATGTTGCCGTAGCGTGCGGCGATCTCGTCTTTGCCTGGTTGCAACTTCGCGTCGAAAATTTCTGCGACTGCGGTCATATGAGAATCCTTTCTCTTGGCTCGCTCCCATGGTACCGAGCCATTTGGAGAAGCCACGTAAACTACAATGCATGACGGAAAACAGCGCGATCAACAAGAACGTCAGTAAAAAGCGCCCGGAAGGCATGAGCGCAGAAGAAGCTCGGATGTACGACGATTTTCAGATCGGCGGCCATGAGCGCGACATGCCTGAAACCGAGCGCCTAGCACAGCTGGCTTCTTTTATTGACGCGCATTATGACAAACCCGCTGGCTGGGAAGCCGAGGCCGAGTTGTCTGTGGCTGCTGAGCAGTCTGAGCAGCAGTTCGAGGAGCAGCGCGCGGAGTTGGAAAACTATCTAGCCCGGCTGCCGGATCGCATCACGCATGCCGCGATGATCATGCTGGGTAGCGCGGTTGATCATTCGCTGCCGGTGACTGCCTTTGCCGGCAACGTTGGGACGCGGGACGACGAGTTTGGCCGCTGGTACATCCCAGAAAACCCGCATGGTGTGGCCGTCGCGGTGGTGGGCGGCTGGTGGTATGCCGGTGCTGCGCGGGAGATGTCCTGGGAGCCGGAAATCGCTGGTTTAGCTGGGGCTTCGGGCCGCCAGATTTTGAGCGTGCACTTTCCGTTGCAGCCAGAAGCCACCGTCGAGCAGGCACGCGCGTTCGTGCGCCAGGCGTTGGAATCTGCCCGCGGTGATGAAGGGATTGTCGCCTGGGGCAAGTGGGCAGGTGCCGATTTGCTGCTGGACAATGCCGAGCTTGTTGACGCCGCCCTCGCGGTGACATTTCCCAGCAGCGATTCCGCACCAGCAACAGATGCACGAGTGTTGGTGCAAGACCTTGTTGCTCAACGGCATGTGGCTACACCGAACACCTCTCGGGAAGCCATCCAGGAGATCGCAGAATTCTGGAACGCTCGCTGATGGCCACCAACACTGACCTCAGCGTGATCATGTCGGTGTATCACAAAGATAAACCCGCTGCGCTGCGCACATGCCTGGATTCGTTGCTGGGCCAAACCCTGCAGGCAGAAGAAATCCTGGTGACCGCCGACGGTCCGTTAGACGCGGAACTCGATGCCGTGCTCGCGGAATACTCCGAGTACATCACGCTGTTCCGCCTGCCCGAAAACCGTGGTTCCGCGGTTGCGCGTCAGCGCAGTCTAGATGAAGTAAACACCACCTATTTTGCGGTGATGGATGCCGACGAT
>NZ_JAPJNQ010000087.1 GCF_030826625.1 Corynebacterium sp.
ACGAAACAAGAGTCAGAGCAAGAGCCGACATGGCGGCGATACCGACCTTCTTTATGCTGCTGGCTTTTTTAACCACAAAACCAGACACAAAACAAGACCCTAAACCAGACATTGTATTCATAGACTCTCCTTCAGAAGTGAGTGAACCTACACGGTAGGTACTCTGTGATTTAACACTCATAAGATTATAACTGTGCCCTAAGCGAAATAGAAACTTTTGCGAAAAATATTATGCCGAGCTGCGCTCGCGCCGTGCCGCAGATGGGTCTGGAATAGGAATCGCATTCAAAAGCTTGCGCGTGTAGTCGTGCTGTGGGTCGTCGAAAATGGCATCTGTCTCGCCTTCCTCTACGAATGCACCCTCATACATGACCGCAACTCGATCCGACAGGTGCCGCACCACGGACAAGTCGTGCGCAACGAACAGATAAGCGATTCCCAACTTGCGCTTCAGATCTTCCAAAAGGTTGATCACACCGGCCTGAATAGAAACATCCAAAGCCGACACTGGCTCGTCAAGAACGATCACTTTCGGGTTCGTCGCCAAGGCACGGGCCAAACCAATACGCTGACGCTGGCCGCCGGAGAAATGACTTGGGAAGCGGTCGAGGTGCTGCACATCCAGGCCGACCAATTCCATCAATTCGTGCACGCGATCGTCTACATCGCCATCAAAGCCAAGTGAATTCAGCGGTTCTGCAATCACCTCGCGCACGGTCAACCGCGGGTTCAGCGAACTCATGGGATCCTGGAACACGATTTGCAGCTGTTTACGCGCCTCACGACGCTGGGAAGCAGACATCTCATTGGCATCTTGCCCACCCAAAATGACCGCACCGTTTTCTGGCTCCAAATCCATGATCTCCAGCAAAGTCGTGGTCTTACCACAACCAGACTCGCCCACGATTGCCATGCATTCGCCTTCGCGAATCTCAAAGCTGATGCCGTTGACCGCTTTGACCGTACCGACGCGACGCTTGACCAACGCGCCTTTCAGCAACGGAAATTCCTTACGCAAATCATTAACTTCGAGGGCGATAGAACGTTCTTCCCGCGGGACATCTCCCAGCACATCCGCGCTCAGTTTCGGCACCGGATACATCTGCTGACCATCAATTTTGCGGTCCGTAATGTGCTCCGAGCGGATACACGCAGTGCTTTGACTTTCGTTAGTTTTCAGTGGCAACAACTTCGGCTCTGCCTTGAGGCATTCCTCAGTAGCTACCGGACAACGTGGGGCAAACTGGCATTTATCTTCCAGGTTCACCAGCATCGGCGGGTTACCCTCGATCGGGATCAATGGGTCTTTCGACGAAGCATCGGGCCGTGGCGTCGACCCCAACAAACCGATGGTATAAGGCATGCGGGGATTTTCGAACAAGTCGTACACCCCGGCGCGTTCGACGGGACGCCCGGCGTACATCACCATGACATCATCGGCGGTTTCTGCAACCACGCCCATGTCGTGGGTAATCATGATCGTCGCCGCACCCGTTTCTTTCTGTGCAACTTTAATGACGTCTAGAATCTGCGCCTGAATGGTCACGTCCAGTGCGGTGGTTGGCTCGTCGGCGATCAATACCTTCGGGTTGTTCGCAATCGCGATGGCGATGACTACGCGCTGGCGCATACCCCCAGAAAACTGGTGTGGAAAAGATTTCAAGCGCAGTTTTGGCTCGCTGATCCCGACGAGTTCCAGCAAATGCGCAGACTGGTCAAGCGCGACCCGCTTGCTCACCTTCTGGTGGGTTTGGATTGCTTCGACCAGTTGTGTTCCGATATCGAAAACCGGAGTCAGTGCCGACAGCGGATCCTGGAAGATCATGCCAATGTCTTTGCCGCGAATTTTCGACATTTGCTTGTCGTTTTTCGTCAACAAGTTTTCACCGTTGAACTCCACTGAGCCCGAGACTTTTGCGTAATCCGGAAGCAATCCCATTACCGCCATCGAGGTCACCGATTTACCAGAACCGGATTCGCCCACGATGCCGAGGGTCTTGCCAGGCAGCAAGTCAAAGTTAACCCCACGCACAGCATTAACAGTTCCGGCTTCCGACGGAAACGAAACACTGAGATCAGTGACAGACAGAATAGGAGAGGTCATGCTTTTCCTCCAGAATTAGAGTTCGGATCCAGTGCGTCGCGCAAGCCGTCGCCGATAAACGCCATGGACACGGTAAGTAAGGTCAAAACACCCGCTGGGAAGTAGAACTGCCACGGAGCAGCGTTGATCACGTTCACGCCGTCTTGCAGCATGGTTCCCAACGAAACGTCGGGCAGTTTAATACCCAGACCCAAAAACGACAGTGCGGTTTCTGACATGACGGTTCCAATCACGCCAAAGACGAATTGAATGATCAGCAGCGAGCCAATATTTGGCACCAGGTGGCGCAACACGATGCGCGGGCGGGAAACACCCATGTATTTCGCGGCGCGCACATAATCAAGCTCGCGCAGAGTCAACGCCAGTGACCAAATCACACGTGCCGGATACATCCAGCCAAATACCGCCAGCACAATGATCAGCAGCTTCCAGTCGCCGCCCGAGCCGGAAACAACCAAGGCAATGATCAAAAACGACGGAATAGCCAGCAGAAAGTGAATCGCAGCCATCACGATCTTTTCGACGGGCCCGCCCCACAATGCGGCACCGGCTCCAATCAACGCTGATGCCACGGAAGTCAGCGCCGAGACCACGATCGCGATAGTCAACGACCGGCCCAGACCGTGAACGATCTGCGCGTAGATATCATTACCAGCATCATTGGTACCAAACCAGTGCTCAGAGTTTGGTGGCACTGCCAGGTTGAGAAAGTCCGGCTCGTAGTAATCCCACTGCGTGAAAGCTCCACCGATCGTCGCCAAGCCAATCAGGCCAAGCAAGATCATCAGGCCAACGGTGGCGAGTTTGTTGCGGAAGAATCGACGCACGTAGAGCTTCCACCGCGCAGTGCCGCGCTTTTTCTTGGCTGCAGCTTTCTGCGTATCCAGCTTGCTGGTTTTCTTATTGTCATCGCCTGGCGCGTAGCTTTCAGCAACGACATTGGTTTCTCTTGGATTAGTCATGTCTAGCTCACCCGTACCCGTGGATCGATGGCGACGACGACGACGTCCGCCAAAATTGCTGAGAAGGCTGTCGAAGCGGCACCGAAGGCGGCCACGGCAACCACGCCATTGATGTCGTTGTTAGCGATGGTGTCCAGGAAATACTGCCCCATACCCTGCCAGGCGAAGATTTTTTCGGTCATGACGGCACCGGTGAAGATTCCGGGAATCGAAAACGCCACCGAGGTTGCCACCGGAATAATTGAGGTGCGCAACGCATGGCGACGAATCGCAACCCCGCGCGGCAAACCTTTTGCGCGTGCGGTGCGGACATAGTCAGCATTCAAGTTATCGAGCAACAACGTACGCTGCGTCATGTGGTAGCCGGCGTAGGAAATGAAGACCATGGCGATGGTCGGAAGCGTCAAGTGTTGCAGGATATCGATCAGTGTTGGGAAGAATCCGTCGACGTGTAATGATCGTGCGCCAATAACGTAGAAAACGCGCGTGCCGGTCCACTCGTTGATTTTCAGACCAAACCCGACGACCACGATCGAAGCAACAACGATGTGTGTGTTCATGGCGATGATCGAAATCCCCTGCCACACACGGTCACCCATGCGATATTGCCTGGATGCCGTGTACACACCGATGGCAACACCGATCACGATGGAAAGAATGGTTGCCAGCAAAAGCAGCTGGGCGGAGACCCAAATACGGTAGCCAACCTCGTGGTTGACACTAGCCCCAATCGGGGACATTCCCCAGTCCCAGTGAAGTAATACATTGGTGAGCCAATTCCACCAGCGTTCGAAAATCGGCGTCGACGGGCTCAGATTATACGGTTCCAGCATCGAGTCAATTTGCGCTTCCGGAATCGGTGGCCGTCGCGTCGAATAATTCGAGCGGGGATCCAAAAATGCCGAAGCCAGAAAGTATGTCAGGTTGGTTGCCAGGAAAATAACCAGCAACCACCCCGAAACTTTCTTCAATAAATACCGGAACATATACACTCCACTGAAGTCCTGCGAGCACTACCGCAGCTTTGTAGGACGACCACACCAAAACTACAGTGGGTAAGTTATATCACATGATATCGCCCACATAACAAACAGGCAGTGACGCACACCTGTTCTAAAAGCAAGAAAGCTCACAAACTGCCAGAGCACGGTTAATGTTCGACGGTCAAATATAAACACCACAACGCCCCGCCTAGTGCTGCTGCACTACGCGATGGAGCATCCATCATGCAGGCAGAGCCCAAGCGGGGCGAAGATCAATGAGCTAGTACGAAAAACTAGCTTTCGCGGGAACGGAACGGCATCGGAATACGCACACCGCGCTCTGTCGCCACTTCATCAGCACGGTCATAACCAGCATCGACGTGACGAATAACCCCCATTCCCGGGTCATTGGTGAGCACAGCTTCCAGCTTCTTTGCGGCAAGCTCTGTGCCGTCGGCAACGGTAACCTGCCCACAGTGAATGGAACGCCCCATGCCGACGCCTCCACCGTGGTGCAACGAAACCCAAGTGGCACCACCGGAGGTTGCGGTCAATGCGTTGAGCAGTGGCCAGTCGGCAACCGCATCGGTGCCATCGAGCATGCCTTCGGTTTCGCGGTATGGCGAAGCCACCGATCCAGAATCCAAGTGGTCACGGCCGATCACGATTGGCGCTTTGACCTTGCCCTCTGCAACCAGCTGGTTAAACAGCAAGCCGGCCTTGTGACGCTCTCCATAGCCCAACCAGCAAATGCGCGCTGGCAGGCCTTCGAATTCGACATACTCTTCGGCAGCATCCAACCAGTTGTGCAGGTGCTCGTTGTCTGGGAACAATTCCTTGATCGCCTGATCGGTGACCTTGATGTCTTCCGGGTCACCGGATAGTGCTACCCAACGGAACGGGCCGAGGCCTTCACAGAACAGCGGGCGGATATACGCCGGCACGAAACCAGGGAATTCGAAAGCACGGTTGTATCCGGCGTGGCGTGCTTCATCGCGGATGGAGTTGCCGTAGTCGAAAACTTCCGCGCCTTCGTCCTGGAATTCCACCATCGCTTGCACCTGAGCCGCCATGGATTCGCGTGCTTTCTTGGTGAAAGTTTCTGGGTCAGCCTTCGCCTCGCGGTGCCACTCTTCGACGGAGTGTTCTACCGGCAGGTAGGACAGCGGATCGTGCGCGGAAGTCTGGTCGGTAACAATATCGACGGTCAGCTCACCGGCACGGTGACGCTTGAGCACCTCCGGGAAGATTTCGGCAGCATTACCCACCACACCGATGGTCAGCGCGCGCTTTTCTTCTTTAGCCTGGTTGGCCATCTCGATGGCTTCATCCAAGGAAGTGGTGACCTCATCGAGGTAACGCTTGCCCTGACGACGCTTCAGGCGAGTCTCGTCCACATCGGCGATGATGCACACACCACCGTTGAGCTTGACGGCGAGTGGCTGCGCGCCACCCATACCGCCGCAACCACCGGTCAGGGTCAAGGTACCGGCCAAAGTATCGTTAAAGCGCTTGGTAGCCACCGCCGCGAAGGTTTCGTAAGTACCCTGCAAAATGCCCTGGGTAGCGATGTAAATCCAGGAGCCAGCGGTCATCTGGCCGTACATCATCAAGCCTTCGTCGTCAAGCTTGCGGAAGTGCTCCCAGTTCGCCCAGTCGCCCACCAGGTTGGAGTTTGCGATCAGCACGCGTGGTGCCCATTCGTTGGTGCGCAGCACGCCGACTGGTTTACCGGATTGCACCAGCAGGGTCTCATCGGCTTCGAGATCCTTCAGGACGTCGACAATGGCGTCGAACGATTCCCAGTTACGGGCAGCTTTACCGGTACCACCGTAAACCACTAGGTCTTCCGGACGCTCAGCAACCTCCGGGTCAAGGTTGTTCATCAGCATGCGCAGCGGAGCTTCAGTCTGCCACGACTTTGCGGACAATTCGATTCCACGCGGGGCGCGAATTTCACGAGGTTGCGACATTTTCGTCAACATCCTTTCACTCAAACACTTCTTTTCTCGTCTTTTAATCTAGAAGTTTTCTAGGTCACAAAACAGACGCTTGTCGACGAATGTGTCTGAAATGCGAGACGTAATTAGCGTGAGTGATTGCCGTACATCCGCGCAGAAATCTCTCGCGCACTCCCCTGCAAAAGGTGGCACAACTCGGAAAATTGCTCCTCCGACAAACTATTGACTGGATAGGTCACCGCCAGCGCCGCCGCTGGCCGTTGCAAATGATCCAACACAGCGACGGCAACGCTGGCTTGTCCCCGACTGACCTCTTCTACCTCCACGTCGAAGCCGCGCTGGCGCACGTCGGCCAGGTGTTTTTGGAACCCACCCCAGCCTTCTGTCGCATCGGAGGCCGAATACACCGCGCGATATTCCGTTTCCGGCAAATGTGCGAGCATCGCCCGGCCAGAGGCCGTGCCCACCGCTGGCAACCGCACCCCCACTTGGCTGATTAACGATACCGCCCGGGCCGCACGTGTTTCTTGCAGATACACGATTTCGGTGGCCGACAAGCGGGATAAGTGCCCCGATCCGCCCGCGAAACTGGCAATCTTCTCCAGATGCTTATGGCTCAGCCGCACCAAAGGTTGCTGAGTGGTATAGGCACTGGCCATGGAATAGGCGGCAAGCCCGAGACCATAGGTGCGCTCACCGGCGAGATGGACGACAAAGCCGGCCTCGACCATTTCTGCGAGCAGGTGATAGGTGGTAGAGCGCGGAATGCCAAGTTCCCGATGGATGCGGGCTGCTGAAATCGGCACGTCGATCGTTGAGAGGAGCCGCAAAATATCTAGAGTGTGTCGGGCAGCCGGGACCTGCGGAGAATTCATGATTTTCAGACTAACGAATGGTGCTACAACAACAAATGCGCAATCGGGGTGGCAATCAAGATCGTCAGCACCACGCGCTCAAACCAGATGATCACGATAGAAGTCAGGGAAATCGGGATACGGGTAGCCATGATGCACGGAATAAGCGCGGAGAAGAAAATAATCATCGAGATAGATACCACGCCGACAACGAACTTCGCCACCAGATCTTCTGCGCCTGCCATGCTGGCTGCTGGAAGGAACATTTCTGCAATACCAGTGGCCATCGCCTGGCTGGAATCCATGGTTTCTGGCAGACGCACGATCCAGGCAAAGGGATAGAACAAATAACCGATCCACTCGAATACCGGGGTGAAGCGTTCCAACAAAATGCCACCCAGGCCCACCGACAAGATCGAAGGCACGATGGCACCAGCCATCTTGATACCGTCGACGAAGCTGTCGACGACAGCACGCCACAGACTTGGTGCATTTTCTAGTGTGTACAGCGCTTCATGCCACGCGGCTTTGAAACGGCTACCGGTCACTGCACTTTCTGGTTCCGGAGTCGCGCCCTCGTGATAGTCATCTGGAATACGGGACAACGGCGGGATGCGCACGGTTATCGCAGTGACCAGGAAGGTAACAACCAGCGTGGTGAAAAAGAACGTCGTCCACATCTCCATTAGATCCAACGCATTAGCGACGATGACCATGAACGCAGCGGAGACCGTCGAAAAGCCGGTGGCGATGATGGCTGCTTCTTTCGCGGTATATCCACCGCGCTGGTAAACGCGATCTGTGATCAAGATGCCTAACGAATACGAGCCGACGAAGGAGGCGACGGCGTCGATAGCCGAACGACCCGGGGTTTTCCACAGCGGTCGCATCACCGGCTGCATGAGCACACCGATAAATTCCAAGAAGCCATAACTGACCAGCAGCGCAAGGAACGCCGAACCGATCGGGACGATCAGACCGACCGGGGTGGCGATCTTCTCCCATAAAAACGGCACCAGGTCTTCTTCACCGAGCACCCATGGCAACGCATCCAATACCGCGAGCAGAGCGATGATAAAGCCGATGACATTCGTGACGACAAAAATCGCCGACAGCGTGCCCTCTTTCCAGTTCTGGTTATAGATGGAGCGCACAGCACCAAAACCTGCCAGAGCCAAGATGATCCACGGCACCAGCCCCGGCACACCATCGCGGACAATGGTGACCATGTGGTCGAGCGGGATCGAGCTTTTGTCTTGATAGGTCAGTGGGAAGAAAAAGACGAACGCACCAATGGCGCTGTAAACAAACAATCGCCAGATATGCTTCGGGATTGGCGGGTCGGTATGGCCGACGCTCGGCACGTTGGTGACATGCTTCGGTTCTGGAATGGTCGGAGACACGGCTATTCCCCTTTGCTCTACAGCTGGACTCAGCAGCTGGTTGCTCGTTACTACGCATTCACTGTTTCCGCATCACATACCGACGGTCGTGCGAGATGGATCAACGGAATGAGTGATACCGATAACATTAGGTTTTGTTGAACAGTGTGAGCAAGACAATAAAAAGGGCGCAAGTCTGGGATCACAGATTTTCGGGGTCTACGGCGTCGTCGCCACTGTTATCGCCGTCCGGTTCCTCATTACGCATCGCACGCACCTCCCTAGACCCAGCCAGCAATAGCCAGCCCACAAACCCAGTCCCAATAACAACGGCCGCAAACCAGAAACGAGTACCAGATTCCACCATGGTGCCCGCAAGTGTCGGCACAGCGACGCTGATAGCACTGCTAACCACGATAAAAATCGCCATTACACGCCCCTGTAAATCCTGCGGCGTGACAGCAAAAACGTGGCCAAACAGGGCTGCATTTAATGCCGGCGATGGGAGCATACAAGCCAGGCTCACCACCAGCATGACCCAGGGGCTGGCAGCCAAGAACAAAAACCCAGCGAAGAAGATCAGCATGCTACCTAGGCCAATAACAACCAGCGAACCTGGCGTATATCGGTCCGTAAGCCACGGAACCAAAGCACTG
This sequence comes from Corynebacterium sp., assembly GCF_030826625.1. Classification (GTDB taxonomy): domain Bacteria; phylum Actinomycetota; class Actinomycetes; order Mycobacteriales; family Mycobacteriaceae; genus Corynebacterium. The sequence continues at coordinate 8,903 of NZ_JAPJNQ010000087.1, forward strand.
CCGAGCAACGAACTGATGCTGAAGCCTGCCATCACCAAACCGATAAGCCAGCCCGGTTCGCCCGCATCCGAAAGATAAAACGTGG
>NZ_JAPJNQ010000088.1 GCF_030826625.1 Corynebacterium sp.
GAGGTCAAAGAGGCATAAGAAAACGGTCCACAAGAACAGACTTGTATTACTGCTTCCCAGGTGCTCAACCGAGTTATTTTAACTTCAATTTGCGCTGATACTATGCGCGAGCTCGGCGAATCGTATCTGGATCTGCCAGAAGGATTTGAGCTGCACAATCGTGTGGCCCCAATTGCCGAAAAGCGTGCGAAGTCGTCCGTAGAAGGTGGCATCGACTGGGGCTGGGGCGAGCTGCTTGCCTTCGGCTCGCTGGCTGCGGAAGGCAAGCCGGTTCGTTTGGTTGGTGAAGATTCCAAGCGCGGTACCTTCACCCAGCGCCACGCGATCACCTTCAACCCGAAGACTGCCGAACAATACAACCCACTCGATGCACTGGCACAAGAAGCTGGCAACGGAGGTAGCTTCGAGGTCTACAACTCGGCGCTGACCGAGTTCGCTGGCTTGGGCGTGGAATACGGCTATTCCGTCGGAAACTTGGACGCAGTCGTCGCCTGGGAAGCTCAGTTCGGCGACTTCGTCAACGGCGCCCAGACCATCATCGACGAGTACGTATGCTCGGGTGAAGCCAAGTGGGGTCAGCTTTCCAAGGTCATCTTGTTGCTGCCACACGGATACGAAGGCCAGGGCCCAGACCACTCCTCTGCACGCATCGAACGTTTCTTGCAGCTGGCTGCTGAAGGCTCGATGACCATCGCCCAACCATCGACGCCTGCAAACCACTTCCACCTGCTGCGTCGTCACGCGCTGGGCACCATGTCGCGCCCGCTCGTGGTCTTCACTCCGAAGTCGATGTTGCGTGCGAAGGCTGCCACCTCCGAGGTTGCCGAATTCACCGACGTTACGTCGTTCCGCTCGGTCATCAATGACCCACGCCTGGTAGATGTCGACAACAACGTCATCGGCGATGCAGACAAGGTGAAAACCGTCATGCTGTGCTCGGGCAAGATCTATTACGAGTTGGAGAAGCGTCGCCAGAAAGACGAGCGTGATGATATCGCGATCGTCCGCATCGAAATGCTGCACCCAATTCCGTTTAACCGCCTGTCTGAAGCATTCGACAACTTCCCGAACATGGAAGAAGTCCGCTTCGTACAGGACGAGCCTGCGAACCAGGGCCCTTGGCCGTTCTACAATGAGCACCTGCACGAATTGTTGCCAGACATGCCACGTATGCGCCGCGTTTCCCGTCGCGCACAGTCCTCGACTGCCACGGGTATCGCGAAAGTGCACCAACTCGAGCAGAAGCAGCTTATCGACGAAGCTTTCACAGATTAGGAAGCATTCGGCGACGAAGTTGACTACGGTGGGTTCTAGTTCACACTAGTTCCCGCCGTAGAAAGGCCAAAAGCCATGCGACTAGCCTCTGTAGCATCCGCCAGTGATGGAAACCGCTACCTTGCGATTGTCGATGATGCGGAATCGCAAGACTCCGCATCAGTGACAGTCCGGCCAGTCCATGGCTTTTCTGCTGCCCAGACCCCGGTGCGCAGCGTCGGCGAGCTGCTAGCGATTCCTGATTGGCGTGATCAGTTTAATGAAGCACTCATCGACGCCGGTGATCCCGTTGTCATCGATGTGCGTGAGCTCGATGCGGTGGTTCCTTGCCCAGGAAAAATAATTTGCCAGGGCTTAAACTACGCAGAACACATTCTGGAAATGGGACGCGAACTTCCGCAATATCCCACGCTTTTCACCAAATTTCCCGAAGCCCTCGCTCGTCCCTTTGCAGATGTGGAAATTCCCGCGGCGAAGTCTTCCCAGCTCGATTTCGAGGGCGAGCTTGCCGTGATCATCGGCGACTATGCCAGCGAGGTGAGCGAGGCCGAAGCAACCGACTATATCGCTGGATACGCTGTATTTAACGATTACACCTTGCGCGATGCGCAGCGACGTACCCCACAATGGCACCAAGGCAAATCATTCCGCAAAACAAGTGCTTTTGGCCCTTGGCTGACAACGCCGGATGAATTCGATTTTTCCAGCGCCAGCGTGCGCACCTACCTTGGTGAGGAGCTCATGCAAGATGCTCCCCTCGCCGATCAAGTCTTCCCACCAGCGCAATTGATTTCATTCATTTCGCAGATTTATCCGCTGCGGCCCGGCGATGTCATAGCCACTGGCACTCCAGACGGAGTCGGGTTCGCGCGTACCCCACAACGGTTCATTCGCGATGGCGAAACGGTGACGATCACCATCGATGGCCTTGGCACGATCGCGACGACAACGCGCATCACCGACTCCTAAAGCCCCGCGTCGTGTATCACCGGCGCGCATTGCCTAGCCGGTCGCATTGCCTAGCCAGTGCTAAGCCTCATCACTCACGGAATCTGGTGAGGAGCCAGTGACATTGACTGCTGCCCATTGCCCTGCGGCTTCTTCGGCGCTGAGGCCGTCGGAAAGCTTGTCCTGGAGTTCTTCCAGGTTGCGATCGTCCAGTAGTCGAGTGACTTTTTGGATCTCGCCGGTTTCTTCCCGGTTGAATAAACCGGCACCAAACAGCGGCGTGAAATCCTGGGGAATTTCTTGCGACGAATCGCCACACCCTTGAGCCGATGACGGCGCGGTGGTCACGATAGTCGGTGGCAACAACCCCATGACTTCGCGGTGGAACTGATCATGGAGATCAATTTCGTTCGGGTCTTGACCGTCTTCGTTGTGCAGCAGATCTTCTGCGAGCGCAGGATTGAATTCTGTGACAAATTCGCCGGTACAGGTGATCATGAAATCAATCTTTCGGGTTTGCAGCATATCCCAGCGCTGAGCAGTATCTGCGCCTTCGACGGCAAAAACTTCAGCCTCCCGCCCTTGTTGGGCTAATACTTCACGATAGATATAAGCCCACAGGACCTGCTCAGTCGATGTTGCATCCGCGCTAATGCGTACGACACGCTCGTTTTCGTTATCGTTTCCAGGCGCAGGTTCGCCCACATTAGATGCAACGGCCCCATTATCGGCGGCAGTGGATTCCTCAGCCGCTGGCTCTCCGGGGGTGGAACATCCTGCTGCCACAAGCGCTAGACCGGAAATTGCTGCTGCAAAATAGCGATTTCTCACATAATTCATCGTACCCACGTTGTGCAGTTTACAGATTCACTAGCAGGACTAAGATGGGAAGTAATGAGTGCCATTACAGAATCAGCAGTCCGCGAAGCGTTGGCGCGCGTCGAAGATCCAGAGATCGGTAAACCCATCACCGATCTTGGTATGGTGAAATCCATCGACATCGATGGCGCCGACGTCAACGTCGAGGTTTACCTCACTATTTCTGGATGTCCGATGAAATCGACCATCCAGTCGAACACCCAAGCCGCCGTCGAAGAAGTCGAGGGCGTAGAAAATGTTTCGGTCTCGCTCGATGTCATGAGCGATGAACAGCGTCGCGAATTGCGCAATTCCCTGCGCGGTTCCCAGCGCGAACCCGAGATCCCCTTCTCCAAGCCGGAAAGCACCACGCGCGTGTTCGCGGTGGCATCAGGTAAAGGTGGCGTCGGTAAGTCTTCGATGACGGTCAACCTAGGTGCTGCACTCGCGCAGCAAGGTTTAAAGGTCGGCATCGTTGACGCTGATATTTACGGCCACTCCGTTCCTAACCTCTTGGGTTCTACCGAAGCACCCAACGTCATCGACGACATGCTGCTCCCGCCACAGGCGCACAATCTAAAATTCATCTCGATTGGCCAATTCGTTGAGGGCAATGCCCCTGTGGTTTGGCGCGGGCCTATGCTGCACCGAGCTATCCAGCAATTCCTCGCTGATGTTTTTTGGGGCGATCTGGATATTTTGTTACTCGATTTGCCTCCTGGAACCGGCGATGTTGCGCTGTCAGTAGCACAGTTGATTCCAAACGCAGAACTGCTCGTGATAACAACCCCTCAGGCAGCGGCCGCAGAGGTTGCTGAGCGTGCCGGCTCGCTGTCGCAGCAGACTCGACAGCGGGTAGCCGGCGTCATCGAGAATATGAGCGCGATGGTGATGCCCGATGGTTCAACGTTGGATGTCTTCGGTTCCGGTGGCGGCGAAGTCGTCGCAGAACGCTTGACGACGCTCGTCGGCACGGAGGTTCCGCTTCTGGGACAAGTTCCTCTGGACCCGCCGCTGCGCTCACACAGCGATGCTGGTACGCCAGTGGTGCTCGCCGATCCGGACAGCCCGTCGTCGAAAGAGATCAGCAAGATCGCGCAAGGTTTGGCAAAACGCCTTAATTCTTTGGCTGGCAAGCCACTCAGCTTGGGCGTGAACTAGCCGCCGTGTTTCCGGCTCCACGATGCACACAGGAGCCGGTGCTCAGCAGATCCTCGACAGCAGCCCTCCGTTGGTTCTTTAGCTTTTAGAGAACGTCCGTCCAAGTGAATTCGGCTCTCCCACCACCCGCTGCTGGCGGCTGCGCGCGTCGTGGTTGCTCCTGTTGGGGTTTCGCTGGCCGGGCTTGGGTTGATCGCGACTGCTTTGTTTGTGGTGGATGTGATTGCAAATCTTCTGACTGTGCGCCTCGTTGCTGTGGCTGACGGTGCTGCACATTCTGTGGCTTGCGGGATGCCGTGTCCGTCGCTGCTGTATTTGGCCCCTGTTCTTTCAGAATTGTGCGGGGATCAAATTGATTGAAGAATTCATCGTCTTCGTCGAAAAGCGTCTTCGCGATCGCCGCCCGCGGCCCCATTCTGCTAAGTTGGCTGACTTTGTGTAATGGCTCGCGGAACTGTTCGAAATCCGAACTGAATTCTTCAAATTCGCCGTTGAGCTCTTGCTTCGCATTATTGATTGCCTTGCGTGCTGCGAATATTGCTGCCCGGAAATCCTGCAGTAACCCAGGCAAGCGCTCGGGACCGATGACAATGATCGCCACCACAATGATGACGCCGATTTCCGACCAACCGATATTGGAAAACACGAACCTATTTTAGCCTTTAGCCGTGGTGATTTCGACGTACTGCACGCGCCAACTTCTCAATGCGTTCGATCAAATCGGCTTGTTTGGCTCCGTTCTGCTTGGGTGCAGTTCGCTTGTGCACGCTATATTCGTGCTCAGTTGATTGACACGCAGCTGGCTCTTCACCAGCAGAATTATGCCAACTATTGCCACCTGTGCTCTTAGCACCAGTCGTTGTATCAGCTGTCGAGCTATCAGATGCCGCTGCGATACTGCGCAAACGGTCCAACAAGGATTCGGAAGCTTGCACCTGCTCATCGCTATTACAATTACGCAGTGCGTGGGCTGCGCGACGTTGCCGATGCACATCAGCCCGGCAGTTTTCGCACAGCACCAAGTGCACTCTGGCGTTGTGAGCAGATTTGCGAGACATCTCTCCATCAACGAATGCCGCAACGGCTTCAGGGCCTAGATGATCAAAACGGCGCCGAGGTTTCATTGCGCGCTTCTTTTTGTCTGAACCGTGTGTCGAAGGCGACATGGTAAAAATCGGTTCGCCTCCTTCGTGCCTGTTGTCGATCATGCACCCACGTGTTTAGCGCGTGCGTAGGAGAATCTGGGTTTCTTCGTTGTGGGCCGCCTCTTGTTCCAATCGAGCACGCAATTGCGAGCGTCCACGGTGGATACGGGAACGCACGGTGCCCATCTTGACACCAAGCGTAGCGGCAATTTCTTCGTAGCTCATCCCGATTACGTCACACAATACGATGGCCACGCGAAAATCAGGGGCCAATTCATCCAAAGCTTTCTGCAGCGCAGGGTCCAAATTCGCTACATTGTACGCTTGCTCGGGGGTCATGCCATTACCGGCAAATCGTTCGTAATCTTCCGGCAATGATTCCATACGGATCTTCGAACGGTGACGCACCATGTCCAAGAACAAGTTTGTCGTGATGCGGTGAAGCCAGCCAGCGAAAGTACCAGGCTGATATTTTTGCAAAGAATGGAAAACTCGCATGAAGGTCTCTTGCGTGAGATCTTCTGCATCTTGTGGGTTACCTGCTAGACGGAAAGCCAGACGGTAAACACTATCTGCGTGCTCAGCCACCAATTCATCCCAGCTCGGCATAGCACCGACGCCTTCATCAAAGGCATCGGTCCCGCGCAATTCTGCAGCGGACTCTGGGTTGTGGTCTGCCCCGCTTTGCAACGTCATGGTGTTTATTGTGCTATAGACAACTCAATAAATCCAGCCTGCAAACTGTGCACTTCCTGTGAATGCTTCACACCTGCTACCAGCGGGTATTCTACAACGCACTTCACTTACCGCGTGAACGCTAAAAAGCACTTAGACTGTTGGTGTGTCTACTTCAGAGAATTCTTCGCTCACCTCGTCGGTGTCAGCCATGCTCGATTACATCAACTCCACTGCCGTGGTTTCTGAAGGCTTACAGGCGGCACACGCCCACGCAGACGAATACTCTCTGCCCGCACCGGATGCCACCGTCGGCCAGCTACTCACCACACTGACAGCTAGTGCGACGCATACAAGAGAAGCCAAAAACTCTGGGGTGATCGCCGTAACTCCCGCTGCGAGCGTCGTCGGCCTATACCTTCTACAAGGATTGCCAGATAAAGGCGTTTTGACCTGCATTGACCCTGAGGTCGAGCACCAACAACACGCAAAACATGCTTTCCGCGAAGCAGGTTTTAGCCCTTCACGCATTCGCTTTTTGCCCTCACGCCCGCTAGATGTGATGGGCCGGTTAGCCACCGCTTCTTACCAAGTGATCTACGCAGACGTCACCCCAACGGATCTTCCAAAGCTCGTCGAAACTGCTTGGCCATTACTAGGCAGTCACGGAACGTTAGTGCTGGCTAATTCGCTACTCGACGGCACCATCTCAGATTCTTCGCGCACTGATCGCGCAACCCTTGCTGCGCTCGCCGCTGATAAATATTGCCGCGAACTCGACGATGCGATTGTTACCAGGCTGCCACTGGGCTCCGGGCTCACGTTGGTGACCAAACTTTAACCGTCAGCGTCGGCGGATAGTGCAGACGTCGGCGGATAGTGCACACGGCTGCACGATCACGGAAATATCACTACCCTGGTCGTCAGTTCATTGACGCAAGGAGAGACCATGACTGAGATCCATCGACCGGAACTCCACATCACCCCAGAACACGGAGTTTTGGATGCCCCTGCGGGAGTTTTGCTCGACGGCAATGACTGGCACGTTTTCTACCAGTATCGTCCAGAAGTACCTGGCCCGGCCCGCTGGGCCCACACGGTCTCGCAAGGAGATCCTTATTCCTGGTTCGAATGTGACGACGTATTAGGCCCAGTCGGGGGTGAGCTCACGGTCCGAGCTGGCTCGGTCGTAGCCATCGATGGTGAAGGTGAGCAGGACGCCAACTTGTATTTCACCTCCGTGACCTCCGGTGGCACCAATATCCAACTGGCTAAGATCAACTCATTAACCGCAGATTGCCCGCTTTCTGAAGAACGCACAGCGCTCGACCCCGCAATCAATCGGGTTTCGGCAGTGCTTGAGACCCAAGACGGTTTTCAGCGGTTCCGCTCCCCATGTGTCGTCCCAAATTGGGAAAGCCCGGTTGATCGCGAAGCCGGTCATACCGGCTGGCTCATGTTGGCTCTAACCGGCGACGCAGAAACCCCCACTCCGGTGATCGCTACCTCACAAGATGGCCAATCATGGGATTTCCAAGGCGAGCTCGAATTCGACGGTGATCTCGGCCTCGATCTTTCCCCAGTAGAAGGTCAGCTTTCGACCATCGTCGCTCCACGCATTTTGCGCCTGCGCGACGATGCTGATGGAGAAATCTATGACATTTTGCTACTGACCATAGAGCGCGCTGGAATCGATATTTCTGGTTACCTCGTGGGCACTTTGCGCGGCACCACCTACCGGGTACACGAGAGTTTCCGGCGCATCGATTTTGGCCATGACTTCACCCGCCCGCGCAACACCAACCTCACCAAAGGCACCACAGTGCGCGGTTCCACCGTCAATTCTGAAAATCCGGCCGATTATTACACCGAAGCCGCCCTGTTCGGACTCATCAACGGTATTGGCCGCCACGATGATCCCACTGAGCACCCGTCGCTCAAGGACGAAGGCTGGGCGAACGCACTGACACTGCCCCGCATGATTTCGCTCCACGACGGCATGCTTTATCAGACCCCACCGGCTGGATTACCAGATGCGATTTCATCCTCCGAGCGAGTACGCGCCTACACGGTGCTGTGTGAAGTTCCGGCAGACGAAGATTCGACTCTGACTGTTTCGCTCTTGGATGCCAACGAAAAAGAAGCTGCTCGGATCACGCACGCGGGTCACACTTTGAGCATTGATCGAAGCGTCGGTCCAAGCGATCGCTATCGCGATGAAGCGCCTGCCACTGCCGAGCTTGCCGACGGCGACAGCGACTCGTTGACCATCATCGTCGATGGTTCCACAGTGGAAATTTTCGCTGATGGTGGATGCGTCGCGATGACCTCACGTGTGTATTTCGACGGCGGCTGTTCCAAGATCGAGGCTTCCACGACTGGTAAAGCCGAAATTGAGCGAGACTGGCACCGCAGCGGCTCTTAGTTTTTCGGTTCTGCAGCTCACCTGGGCTTGAAGCGGTCGATCCTTCCCCGAGCTGTCACGATCATGGTTTCGGGGAGTTGAGCTAGGCGTTTTTCCAGTTCTACCGGGCTAATATGCCGCGCCGACGGGCTCATGCCAATTTGTGCACTAATGGAGCTCTTGTCCAGGCGCATGCGAAACTCTACGTGGCGTGGATCGCCTACTGGCTCTAAAATCCCGTCGGTTTGTTCGTACAACCGAGTCGTCTTGTCTTCTTCCACGGCGACTATCCCTAGTGTCTCCCGCAACTCGTCCAAGTGCCC
>NZ_JAPJNQ010000089.1 GCF_030826625.1 Corynebacterium sp.
GGTGAGTATTCATCATGGCGCATAATTCCCACCACAACACTGTTGAACAGGCGTCACAGTACAATGCCCACGGTGGCGACGATCTTGATGATAACGATGAGCTGAACGTCGGACAGGCACAAATTTCCACCTCCGGTACCGATGATTTGTTGGACGAAATCGATGGCCTGCTCGAATCTAATGCTGAAGAATTCGTCCGTTCCTACGTGCAAAAGGGCGGCCAGTGAGCAACGTATTTACCCGGCGTATCATGGGCGTGGAGACCGAATATGGCATCACAGCTACGAGCGCCGACGGCAACCACACGTTAGGTGCAGCCGAGGTTGCACGTTATCTGTTCGAGCCGATCGTTGAAGAACACGGAAGCTCGAATATTTTTAGTGTCAACGGCTCTCGCGTCTACTTGGATATGGGTGCCCACCCCGAGATCGCCACCGCAGAATGCGACAGCATTACCCAGCTGTTGAACTATGAGCGCGCCGGTGATCGCATCCTTGACGATTTAGCCCAGCAAGCTGAGAAAAAACTGGTGCGCGATGGCGTCGGCAAGCACGTTTACTTGTTCAAAAACAATCTAGACTCGCACGGCAACTCCTACGGTTGCCACGAGAATTATTTGATTTCGCGGTCGATGGTACTGCGGGCGATCGGCCGTGCGCTTGAACCGTTGATGGTTACTCGACAGCTGGTCTGCGGCGCAGGCCACATTGAACGAGAAACCGCGGAGCACCCTGCACAATTCGTTCTATCTCAACGCGCGGATCAAATGTGGGAAGGTGTTTCGTCGGCGACGACTCGTGCCCGGCCGATGATCAACTCTCGTGATGAGGCGCACGCAGATTCGAATCTTTATCGGCGTTTGCACGTCATCGGCGGGGACACGAATCTGGCAGAGCCCACGTTCGCTTTAAAGGTGGGCTCAGCGCTGCTGGTGTTGGAAATGATTGAGGCCGGAATCGAATTGCCTGATTTTGAGCTGGAAGATCCGATCTCCCAAATCCGGGAGATTTCGCGTGATCTGACAGGCAAAACCGAGATGCGCCTGAAAAATGGCTCTACGGTTACCGCGCTGGAAATCCAACAGTCGTTGTGCCAGCACGCTGGCGAATGGCTAGAAGTCCGGGACAATTACCGTGAAGCTGGACAAGCCGAGGGTACACCGACGGCAGAAATGCACCGGGTGGTGGATTTATGGCGCCGTGCACTAGAAGCAATCGAGACGCAAAACTTTTCACTCGTAAATCGAGAACTCGATTGGGTGATTAAGAAAGAATTGTTTGATCACTATCGCAGCCGCCTTGGCGAAGATTGGGAGCACCCAAAGCTATTACAAGTTGACTTAGCGATGCACGATATCCGTCGTGGTCGGGGGATTTTCCAGGTATTGCAAGACAAAGGCAGAGTAGATCGTTGGACATGCGATGAATCCATCGCGGAGGCGATGACTACGGCGCCGACGACGACGCGTGCACACCAGCGAGGGCAATTTTTGTCGCTCGCACGGAATACTAACGCATCATTTGCTGTTGATTGGTCTCGGATGAAGATCACTGATCCACAACGAGTGGAATATACTTTTGGTGATCCCTTCGCCACGAAAAGCCCTGAGCTCGATGAGATGCTCGCTATCATGAGGCAGGACAATCACGATCGGGCTTGACCGCAGTGGTGCCTGAACACAAATAGGGCCCAACACGATACGGAGTAAGCATCATGTCAGCCGCAGCAGCACCAAACACCGCGTCGCAGTCGGCATCGCGCCCTACAAACGGACCACGCTATGATGCTGCCGTCGAGCGGTTAACAAACCTTACCTTCGCACTTCGTGGCGCCGCGCTATCGACTGGCCGTCCGGACCGAAGCGCTGAGTGGATTCACGCAAACGTCGCGGGATACCACGAAAATCCACATAGCTTCCGGGTGCAATTGCAACGGGATGTCGCCACGTTAGCTCGTGCTGGGGTCTATATCGAAAGTTCAGCCAGCGAAAACGGCACGAACTACCGTCTGAACCCGGAAACTTACCACCTACCGGAAATTTCTTTCAGCCCGGAAGAAGCGACTGTGTTAGGCATTGCCAGCGAAGTTGGCCACAACAGTGGCCTTGGGGCATTCAGCACCGCGGGATGGACTAAACTCGCGGCATCCGGCGCACATCGCGAAATCACCCCTGGGCCGGGATTTGTTGCTGACAACGACATCACGCGGCTCGACCCCGAAATTTTGCGGGCAATTCTCACGGGCGTGGCCCATAAGCTGCGTTTGTCTTTTGATTATCAACACCATTCGGGGGCACAGGTGCAACGCCGGACGATGGATTTATGGGGGATAGTTCCCCATCGCAACCGGCTCTATGTGGTCGGTTGGGACGTCGACAAGCAGGCAGAGCGGTCGTTTCGCTCCACTAGGATCAGCAACATCCGCCGCTCACGCAAGCAAGCAACCCATACGCAACCGACAGGGTCCTTGCGCGATATCGTCGCGAAGACTTTGGCGGTGCGCGAAACCGCCTCAGCGACGATCCGCATGCGTCGGCAAGCTGCACCGCCGTTAGAACAGGCCGGTCGAGTGATTGCAGACGATGGAAACGAGATTGTGATTGAGGTCGAAAGCGTCGAGCTGGACTGGCTAGTACGTACTTGCGCTGCCTATGCCGCTGAAGCCATCGTTGAGAAGCCAGAAGAAATTCGCGAGCGCGTGCAGCAATTGTTACGGAAAGCGAGCGCAGTATGAAAACTGATTCGCCACAAAAGCTTGCAGCTCTAGTGCAATCGCTCAACCTAGTGCCGTATTTCAAAGCACACCCAGAGCGAAGCGTTTTTGAAGCTGCAAAGGATCTAGGCCTTAGCCCCGATGAGCTGGTGCGAGCTCTTGGTCGATTGCACTGCAGTGGGATTAGCACGCAAACGCAAGATTTATTGGATCTCAGCTATGAGCTGACCAAGGGCGTAGTCATCCACGAAGACCAAGGGATGGATTCTTCTTTACGCTTGACGCCAACTGAGGCCGGTGCGCTGTTGCTGACGGTGGAAGTGTTGGAGACCATGCCTGGGCTCGTCGACCGCTCTGCAGTCGCGTCAGCAGCAGAAAAACTACGATCCATCATGGACGAACGCTCCCGTGGCATTTATGATGCCATCGCTGATCATTCAGCAGACAGTGACAAACTCCGCGATTCGCACCTACTGATAACCGAGGCATTGAGTGCGAAAAAGCGTCTCCGATTCGATTATTGGTCTGCTTCTTCGAATAAGACTAGTCAACGTCTCGTCGACCCCGCCCGGGTATTTATTCGTGGCGATGCCGCGTATCTCACTGCTTTTGTCGAAGAATACGGTGAACACCGAAATTTCCGCATCGACCGGATGAGCAACGTCGAGATTATCGACGAGGTAGCCCACCCGCACGCTAGCAAGCTGAAATTTTCTAGCGACGATCCCTTCGGCTTTCGCGATAGCAGCACGGCCGACGTGAAAATCGCTCCAGAGGCGCTGTGGATGCTCGATGAATACGACATGGAACGGAAAGTAACCGAGCACCCGGCTACTCAAAAAGCAGGCGATAGCGACGCTGCTACTGGTGCCAACGAAGCTACCTCCGCCGACTGGGTACAAGCACGCATGCCGGTGGGAAGCGCACAGTGGTTCGCCCGATTCGCGCTCAGCCACGCTGATCATCTTCATGTACTCGGACCAGATGAGCTCGTACAAGCCGTGCATGAACAAGCTCAGGCCGGTTTGCAGCGTTATAGTATGGTGAAGACGAATAAAACTTAGAGACTCGCCCAGCTGTCCCGAATGACCCCAAGGGTCTTTGTGATGGCTGCGACGTTGAGAAAGGCGCGATTCATGAGCATCAGCCCCACACAAATTTTGTTGATCTTGGTTATTATTTTGTTGCTGTTTGGCGCAAAGAAATTGCCAGACCTCGCGCGTTCGGTGGGCCGTTCTACGCGGATTCTGAAGTCCGAAATGCGCGAAATGGGTAATGATGAAGCCCAGTATCAAAATAGCCACAGCAATCAAAACAGCCAGGCTAACCAGAATAACCCACAATCCCAGCAAGCAATTAGCCAGCACAATTCGCAGGCGCAGCAACAGCCAAACAGCGATGCCGAAGATTTCTGGAACAAGCCAGAAAATCAACCACGCTCACAAAACTAGTCTCGCGGTACACGCGAACGATTTTTCATCATGACCGCACCGAATTCTCAGCCGGCCCAGCCAGGTCAATCGCGTCCGGAGGCCTCAGCCGCCGCCGGGCGTACCAGCCGTGCCCTGCGCTCCACCTCGAATATGCTGTCCCGGTTCCGTTCAAAGCGGAAAAAGAAATCTCTGACCGGTGATATGCCGTTGGTGGAGCACCTCAAAGAATTACGTCGGCGGGTCATTATTTCAACACTGGCCGTGATTGCCGGGGCAGTGGTTGGCTTTATCTGGTACCAAAACGCTCCGGGTCCTATTCCCGCGCTCGGGGAAATTCTGCGCGGCCCATATTGTGGCGTTGATCCCGAGTTGCGGGCGGATTTTACCTCCTCGGGTGAGTGTCGCTTGTTGGCCACGAGCGCCATGGAAATGTTCATGCTGCGCTTAAAAATTGGTGCACTTGCAGGCACTGTTTTGGCAGCACCGGTGTGGTTGTATCAAATTTGGAAGTTCATCACCCCAGGGCTGTTACGCAACGAACGCCGCTGGACCTTCAGCTTCGTCACCATCGCCGTGCTGCTATTTTTAGCTGGTACGGTGCTGGCTTATTTCTCTTTGTCCATCGGTCTGAACTACCTGTTGACAATCGGTTCTGATTTCCAGACCGCCGCCTTGACAGGTCAGGAATATTTCAGTTTCGTTGTGGCGATCATGATCATTTTCGGAGTGAGCTTCGAAATCCCGCTGGTGATCATCATGCTTAACCTAGTTGGGGTGGTGCGTTACGAATCGGTTCGCACCAAACGGCGCCATACGATCGTGGTAATCTTCATCTTCTCAGCATTGATCACCCCAGCTCAGGATCCATATTCTCTGACAATCCTTGCTGTTGCCATTTGCATCTTGGTTGAGCTGTCCTTCCAGTTTTGTCGTATCAACGACAAACGGCGCGCAAAAAATCAGCCCGATTGGGCAGGGCTTGACGACGACGAGGCCTCTCCACTGGATTATCAACCAGAACCAACGGCGGTGCCCGCTCCCATTGGTCAGCACACCACGCCTGCGGACGCTCCACGGCTAAATACACCACCGGAAGCGGCATACAGGAAGGCCCGCGCATCGGGCTTCGACGATATTTTGTAGCCTAGATAGTTATGATCAGCACCCATTTAGAGACTTTTCGCGACCAACTGACTTACGAGCTTGATCCATTTCAAATCCAAGGGTGCACAGCCGTGGAAAACGGCCACGGGGTGTTGGTCTGTGCCCCGACGGGTGCTGGAAAAACGGTGGTTGGCGAATTTGCGGTTTCGCTTGCGCTGTCACGTGGAACGAAGTGTTTCTACACCACGCCGATCAAAGCCTTAAGCAACCAGAAATTCCATGACTTAGTCGCCGCTCATGGCGAAGACGCAGTGGGATTGCTTACTGGGGATGTGTCCTTCCAACCCGATGCTGAGATCGTGGTCATGACCACTGAAGTCCTACGGAACATGATTTATGCGAAATCACCCGCGCTGGATCGTCTCACTCACGTCGTAATGGACGAAATTCACTTTCTCGCAGACCAGTCGCGCGGTGCTGTCTGGGAAGAAGTCATCCTCAATCTGGAAGAACATGTCTCGATCATTGGATTGTCGGCGACGGTGTCCAATTCTGAAGAGTTTGGTCGCTGGCTTTCGGCGGTGCGGGGTGATACCGAAGTCATCGTGTCTGAAGATCGGCCGGTGCCATTGGAGCAGTGGATGCTGATTGGGCAGAAAGTTTTTCCACTGTTCAGCCCCGGCGATGACAATAATGAGAACAAGCAAGTTAATGCCGAATTGCAGCGTCGCGTAGCACGCTTAGAAGCAGGCGACGTTGCCGACGGTCGTGATGATTATCGTCCGGGGCAGGGCTTTCGTTCGCGAACTCGCTCCGGTGGTTCTCGCAGTGGTGCGGTGCGCCCGCAAGACCGCTACCGGCCGTTGGGCAGGCCGGAAGTCCTACGCATCTTGCAGGGGCAGAACATGCTGCCTGCCATCATCTTCATTTTTTCACGCGCTGGTTGCGATGGTGCTTTGTACCAGTGCTTACGCTCGAAGATGGAGCTGACTGACCCGGATGAACAGGCCACGATCGCTGAAATCATCGACGAGGGAGTTGAAGGCATCCCGGAAGAAGATCTAGAACTCCTGAGATTCGCACAATGGCGTAAAGCGCTGATCCGCGGTTTCGCAGCACATCACGCGGGGATGTTACCTGCATTCCGCCATATCGTCGAAGAGCTGTTTGTTCGAGGCCTGGTGCGAGCGGTATTCGCCACCGAAACACTGGCGCTTGGAATCAATATGCCGGCTCGCAGCGTGGTGCTAGAAAAGCTCGTGAAATTTAACGGCGAAGCCCACATGGAGTTAACACCAGGCCAATACACCCAATTGACTGGACGTGCTGGGCGCCGTGGCATCGACACGTTAGGAAATGCAGTGGTGCAGTGGGCTCCGGCGATGGATCCGCAGCGTGTCGCCGACCTTGCATCGACGCGGACGTATCCGCTTATTTCGACGTTTGAACCTGGCTACAACATGGCGATCAACCTGCTCAACAATTTGGGAATGGACGATGCACTGCGCCTGCTGGAAAAGTCATTTGCGCAGTACCAGGCCGACGGTTCAGTCGTGGAAGAAACTCGAGAGATTGAGCGAGCGGTCCATCGCGTCGACAAGCTTCGTGAGCAACTCAACGAAGCGATTGCTGCGTTTGCACCACCGATTATTGATGAACAGGATCCGGCACAGCTGCTGTCCGAGTATGTAGAGTTGCGCAAACGACTCAGTGTGGAAGAAAAGTCGGTGAAATCTCGGGCGCGGGATGATCGTGCCGACGAGACCCGGGCGATCCTGGCGAAGCTACAAATTGGTGATGTGATCGCGTTGCCAAGTAAGAAACGCCCAGTACTGGCCGTCGTCAACACTCCGGCAAATCAAACTGCCGATCCACGGCCATGGATCACGACGGAAAAAGGCTGGTCTGCGCGCATTGATGCATCGGGATTCGAAAATCCTCCTGCGCTGGTCGGACGTATGAAGCTTCCAGGTAAAGCGCTGAAGAACCCGCGGCGCCACAGTCACATCGTCGTGGATAAATTCATGAAAGAAAAATACCCACGGCCAAAGAAGATGAAGATGCGGGCGCGGGCACGCGATACCGAGCGAATCAAATCGTTACGTTCTCAGATGAAAAACCATCCAGCGCACGCCTGGCCAGCGATGGAACGCGAGCAGCTTACCCAACTAGCGCAGAAATACTTGCGCAGGAAAGGTGAACTCGACAAGCTTCAAAACACCGTCGACAAAGCTACGGAAACCCTCGGCGATATGTTACGTCGCATCATTGATTTGCTGACCGAACTGGACTATGTCGACATTATCGACGGTGAACCAGTCGTCAGCGCAGAAGGTGAAAAGCTCGCCCAAGTGCACAATGCCTCGGACCTGCTGGTGGCGCAGTGTTTGAAACGCGGGGTTTGGCAAGAGCTCGACCCAGCAGAACTCGCGGGCGTGGTCTCGATGTGCACGTTCGAAAACCGACGCGCGACTGGTAACCAACAAGTCGAAGGTATCAGCGATGAAATGACACGGGCGATGGAGAACACTCTGCGCCTGTGGCAGGAGCTCGTCACCGATGAGCGACGTCATAACTTGCCGCCGACGCGCGAACCGGAGCCCGGCTTTAGTATCGCCATTCATCAATGGTGTGCAGGAGCACCGCTGGGGTATTGCTTGGCCGCAGCGAACGAATCTGGTGCGGAGCTGACCCCAGGTGATTTCGTACGGTGGTGCCGCCAAGTCATCGATTTGCTACAGCAAGTGGCAAAGACAGGCTATAGCGCTGAGATTAAACGCATCGCTGGTCAGGCTATTGGCGCGATTAACCGCGGCGTGGTGGCTATTGGCAGTTAACGAGTTCTAGGTAGGGTAGTGGGCATGCCATTCGTGATCTTGTTTTTCTATATGCTCGCCGAATTCCTGGCGTTTTGGGCGGTCGCTAGCCTGATTGGTTTCGGGTGGGCTCTCGTCGCATTATTGGCCACGGTCGTGCTGGGTCTTGTGATCACGCGTGTGGAGCTACGCCGGGTTGCGGCCACCCAGGCATCATTGGTGCAGCGATTGCAGGCACAGCGTCGAGGCAGGTTTGGCAATGAGCTAGACGACGAGCAGCTGCAAACGTTGAATTCTACGCAGAGCCGAAAATCTGCTGGCGATATCGGACTAACGTTGGCTGGTGCTTTGCTGTTGAGCATTCCCGGATTCGCCACTGCAATCATTGGTCTGCTGCTGGTTTTTCCACTTACGCGGCCAATTATTCGGGGTTTTTTGCTGGGACGCATGCAGCGCAGCGTGGAGAAACTTGGTGTGCGTTTTTTCGAAGCATCGCCAACCGGCCGGAAAACCGCTAGCTACGGCAGCTTTGGGTTTGTTCCAGGTCACGGGGATGCTGCTAAGGATAGTCAATCTGATGATTTTCATGGCTCTGGTTCTGCCCCTGTT
>NZ_JAPJNQ010000090.1:0-7532 GCF_030826625.1 Corynebacterium sp.
GAATATAGGGATGAAGATTTTGCCGCGACCGAGGTAATTGATCCTGCCGGTAAGCAGACCACGGTGCCGGTCGAGCAATCCGCAATCCCGGTGCAGCAGACTCCGGCAGGGGCAGTGAATGGGCAGCAATACCCGGACGAGCAACCGTATGCGCAGGGAAGTCAAGAACTCCTCACCGGCGAACAGCAGCCGAAAGAAGATCCCGGCTCGACAGACGATACTCGCCGAGGAACCATCGATTTAGGCTTGTTCTTGTTGCGCATCGTATTTTCGGCATGGCTGATCATCCAGGGCGTTGGCACATTTTTCACACTCGGCGATTACGACGGAATTGCGGGGCTAGAATCTGAGTTCTCTGCATATAACCAGGCACATCTGCTAGCGGTAGCGGTGCCGGCAGCGCAATTAGCCGCGGGAATTTTCCTTTTGCTGGGATTACTCGCCCCGCTTGCCGCGATGGTTGCGCTAGCCGTAACCGGCTTCATGGCGGTGCATCAGGTTGCCGTGGACCAAGCAGGCTTAAACATCTTTAACTGGGCACCGACCTTGTGGTTGCCGGTCATCGCAGCCGCGATTGCGGTAATCGTGCAATTTACCGGCCCTGGTCTCTATTCGCTCGATGGCGCCCGTGCATGGGCGCGCCGCCCGCTAGCGTCGTCGTGGATCTTCGTGATCATCGGTATTGCCGCCGTAGTGGCAGCATGGTGGCTGCTGGCGGGAACGAACCCGCTGGCAAGCTAATGCCAGCACGATCATGGTGGCAAGCCCCAGCCACACGTAATCGCTGATAAACAGCTTCGGCCAGAAACTCAAGGCATGTACTTCGATGGCATCGCCGTACCACCATTTCGGTGGTTGTTCGAGAAACACCAGGACGGCAGCCCACAAACCGACGATGACGCTGAGCGCAAAATCTCGTGTTGTGAGAGCTCGCCAGGTCCACACTGGTAGCGCGATCGCCAGCCATACCCAGTGGTGCGACCATGAGACCGGCGATATCAGCAACATAACCAAGGCATTGATGAGCCATGCGTCGACAAGATCGCCCCGGCGCAGCAGCTGCAGCATTATCCAGGCGCCAACGGCAATGGTTGCTAGAACAAGCACCGCCCAGATGACAGTGATAAGCCCTGAAGAATTCTCGAGCGCTTGTTCGCTGCTGAACCAACGTTGAATCATGCCACGCCACGAGCTATTCGATTGGTACGAGGTGTTTACGCCGAAATCACCACCGGAGCCCATGCCTAGTAGGCGTGCACCATAAAATTCCCACGTTGCATCGAAGCGCACGAGTGCGCCGAGTAGTGTCGCGATGGCGGCAGAAACTCCGGCGCTCAACAAAGCACGAAAATCCTTGCGCAACAGGAAATATAGCAACATCGCGAGGGGCGTCAGTTTGATAGCCGCAGCGACTCCGATAAGCCACCCTTGTGGCAGCAATCGTGCGCGTGGCACCAGATCGAGCACCACCAAGGCCATAATGATCATGTTGATCTGCGCGAAACTGTGGTTGAGCTCCACTGGTTCGCTAATCAAGGCGACAGCCCAACTGAGCGCAGCTGCAGGGAATGCCCAGTGTCGTGCCTGCTGGCTGCCGGTACGCGACGAGTTGAGCAACCAGCGCCAGACCAACCAGAGGCAGACCAGCAGCAAAGCATTCGAGATCACGATGACGATGCGCCCGGCTAACGTATCATCGATGCCCGGAATCAGATTGAGCGGCGACATGAACAGCGCACCGAATGGTGGATAAATAAAAGGTAGCGCAAGATCACCGGCGTACATGGGCTCGGAATACATCTCGCGTCCATGTAAGAATGCGTCAATGCCTTGCCGGTAGATCACCATATCTACCGGTGCAGATGTCTTATTCAGTCGATAAAATGTCGCAGCCAGTCCCGCGAGCACACCAATGATTGCTACTAGCGGGGCCGCGGATGCTAGCGGGGTAGACTGTCCCCGCAACGTGGGCAGGGTTGTGGACATCTGTATGCGTTCCTGCCGATTGTCGTCTGGGCTAGTCAACCTGGCGCACAGCCCCTTTATCAGCACTGGTTGCCATCTTGGCGTACGCACGTAGAGCTTTGGTCACGGTGCGTTTGCGCTCAGTTGGGTGCCATGGCTTCTCGCGGCTTTCCATTTCTTGGCGACGGCGCTCGATTTCTTCGTCATCCAGCTGCAAAGTCAAGCTTCGATCTTTGACTGAAATTCGAATGGTGTCGCCGTTTTCAATCAATCCGATCAAGCCACCGGCTGCAGCTTCCGGCGAGATATGTCCGATGGAAAGGCCGGAAGTGCCACCTGAAAAACGCCCGTCTGTAATCAAAGCGCATTTTTTGCCCAATCCGGCGCCTTTCAAAAATGACGTCGGGTGCAGCATTTCTTGCATTCCCGGGCCACCGGCTGGACCTTCGTAGCGAATCACGACGACTTCACTCGGCTGCACTTCACGCTTCAAAATGGAGCTGACGGCAGCTTCTTGTGACTCGAGCACGCGCGCTGGCCCGCTGAATTCCCAGAGGTTTTCGTCGACACCAGCGGTTTTCAGCACGGCGCCATCCGGCGACAGATTGCCGCGCAACACCACCAAGCCACCGTCGGCGGAGTGTGCATGCATGACATCGTGAATGCAGCCGTTTTCGCTGTCCGTGTCGAGCGTTTCCCACCGGTTAGAACTGGAAAACGGCTGCGTGGTGCGCACTCCGCCAGGTGCTGCATAGAACAAGTCTTCGGCATCCGTGATGGCTTTGCCGCCGCGGATGTCCCAGTCGTTGAGCCAACCATCGAGGGTGTCGTATTGCACCGTGTGCACGCCTTCGTTCAGCAATCCGCCGCGTCGCAACTCGCCAAGAATTGCGGGAATACCTCCGGCGCGGTGTACATCTTCGACGTGGTAAATGCCGTTCGGAGCCACTTTGGAAAGGCACGGTACTTGATGCGAAATTTCTTCAATATCGTGCAGGTCGAAATCGACTTCGCCTTCTTGGGCGGCAGCTAAAGTATGCAAAATTGTGTTGGTTGAGCCACCCATGGCCATATCCAAGGCCATCGCGTTGCGGAAGGCTTCTTTCGTGGCGACGTTGCGTGGCAAGACTGATTCGTCTTCGTTGCCGTAATAACGCTCACACATTTCGACGATTAGTTGCCCGGCTTTGCGGAACAAGCCTTCGCGGGCTTGGTGTGTTGCCAGCGTGGTTCCATTGCCCGGCAAAGACAGCCCGAGGGCTTCGGTTAGGCAGTTCATTGAGTTTGCGGTGAACATGCCGGAACAAGAACCACAGGTTGGGCAAGCGGATTCTTCAATCTTCGTGAGCTCATCATCCGTGACTTTTTCATTGGCTGAAGCTGAGATTGCGTCGACGAGGTCAGAAGAAGTTTGGGCGACGCCATCGACGACGACAGCTTTACCGGCTTCCATGGGGCCACCGGAGACGAAGACGGTCGGAATATTCAGCCGCATCGCGGCATTAAGCATGCCCGGGGTGATTTTGTCGCAGTTGGAAATGCACACCATCGCATCGACGGTGTGTGCGTTGACCATGTACTCAACAGAGTCAGAGATGATTTCGCGTGACGGCAGCGAATACAGCATTCCCGAGTGCCCCATAGCGATGCCGTCGTCGACAGCAATCGTATTGAATTCTTTCGGCACACCGCCCGCGGCGCGTACTTGCTCTGCGACGATATCGCCGACGTCTTTCAAGTGCACGTGGCCGGGAACAAATTGCGTATACGAGTTGACGATCGCGACGATGGGCTTGCCGAATTCATTCTCGCGGGTACCGGTGGCACGCCACAGAGCGCGGGCACCTGCCGCATTGCGTCCAACGGTCGTGACCTTAGAGCGAAGTGGATACACTTATACGCCTTTCTCATGGGAATTGTTCTTGCCGGAACTAGTGCGTGGTGGTCGTGGCCTGCGCTGCGGGCGACTATGCTCCCGGCGACCATGCTCCTGGCCGCTGCGCTTTCGGTTCGGCTGCGGATGTTGCGGTTGTTGGGCCTGCCGCTGCTTGTTCGCGATGGGGTGCGATTCATAATGCTGGGCAGCCACGCCGTCGTATTTCTCAAATTCCTCGCGCGTCATCATGATGCGCTGGCCATCGCGGTGTGTGATGACGACTTTGTCATCGGCGGCTTCTTTGCCTTCTGTCAATACATCGCGAATCCGGCCCCGTGATGCCTTTTCCAACTCCGGCAATGATTGAAACGTGATGCCTGGAAGGTTGTGCCGTTTGCCGTCGCTAGTGCTGGCGAAAGCACGAGAACGTTGAAAACCAATTCCTTCGAAATTGTCCCAGCTGATCTGAACAGCAGATTTGAAGGCATAGGTGATGTGAATACCGGTTGCAGAGACCGTCGTTTTCGAGCGCAGCACCCAGTAGATGAAAGCTACGGGAAATATTAATAGCCAGCCTAGGGCGAGTGGTGCCCAAGCGATCCCCATGATCGCGATGCCGACGATGAGCACGGTGGCGACAAGGTGGGTGCGGTCCGGGCGAAAACTCGTGCCCTGGGCAGGTTCTTCTGCAACACTCATGGCGACCATGCTACGGGATCACGGGCAAAACTCTAATTCGTAGAAACCGTGAGTGTAGATTCAGTTGCCGCAGGTGCCAGAGGACCATGAACGATCTCGCCGTCAATCTCGATGCTGGAACCCAGAACACGGATCACCAACAGGGCGATGAACAACAGTGACAGCCCTGTTGTCGATGGTCGTAGACGACCATTGAGCGAAAACAGCTTGTCGACGAACGTACGCGGGTCGAACCGGTGATATAACTCGGCCTCCTGTGCAGTGAGCTCTGTGATCTCCTGGCTGTTTTCTTCTGGCGATGGGGTAGCTAGTGAAAGATCAACCCACGGAATCGATTTATAGGCACCGGAAGTATCTGGGGTGTAGCTTTGCCTTTTTAGGTGAGTGACTTCATCTTGCAAATCGCCGTTGATGGTGGGAGCCGAGCCGTATTCATTCCAGAATTCGTCCAAGACCGCTAGGCGAATTGCGCGCTCGACCATCCATTGCATTCCTGCTTCGGTCAAAATCATCGCGCGAATATTAACCGTCCAGGGCATGCCGACGACGGCTGGTGGGTTAATGCCTTTTCCGACCGCGGGGTGGATTTCTAATTCGCCTTTCAAGACTTCTGAGATTTCCGGAACCCGCAGCGCGCGTTGGGTAGCGTGTTGGAATCGCTCCACTGCCTCCCAGGGTGACTGTACTTCCAGTAAGGGAACGGGCATGACGACGACAGCCGAGGACCAATAATGCGAGTGGTTGATGCACACGCGGGCGGTGGAATTCGGAATGATGATGGTTTCTTCGTTTAATGTGCGAATACGAGTAGCCCGCATCGTGACCTGAATGATGGTGCCTTCGACTTCAATGCCATTGCCTTCGAATTTCACCCAGTCGCCAATCCCATACTGTTTTTCTGACAAAATAAAAAAGCCAGCCAGGAAATCGGCGATGATTGACTGTGCGCCGAGACCGACAGCCGCTGAGGCTGCGGTGGCGGGAATTGTGGCGCCAACGAGCGAAAAACCGAGTTGCTGCAGGAAGAAAACGAATAATACGAAGTACGTGATCAACTGCGCGATATAGATCGCCACTCCGGCGACAGCTAGCGAAGATTTGGATTCGTCGTAATCACTAAACCGCTGAGAACGGTGTTGCGACCAGCGA
This sequence comes from Corynebacterium sp., assembly GCF_030826625.1. Classification (GTDB taxonomy): domain Bacteria; phylum Actinomycetota; class Actinomycetes; order Mycobacteriales; family Mycobacteriaceae; genus Corynebacterium. The sequence continues at coordinate 5,690 of NZ_JAPJNQ010000090.1, forward strand.
TGAGCAAGCCGACCTGCCCGCGGGACCAGGAGTGCAGCAATGAAAAGGAGGGCGAAATCCACGCCACGTTCAATCGTCCAGCGCCAGAGCTGATCCAGCACGAAATCTAGCGTCATGGCGCGTAATTTTAGACCGTCATTGTTAAATCGTATGAGCCGGAATGGGTGAAATAGAGTTTTTTCACGCCGTTGTGTAATGTATGTCTCGTGATCAGCATTCGACTTCAAGTACTTCAAGTAGTAGTGCCCTAGGGGGCGTGTCCGAGTAGGACTCACTTGCAGCCGTATCAACGCACGCCTCCGACAGCACCCAACCATAGTGCTTACAGTCGGGGGCTTTTGTTGTGAAAGGGGCCGTAATAAAACACCGCAACTTTGCGCCCTCGCAGTGATCACCCGAGCGCGAAACGATAAACCTTTATGGAATGGAGACCAACAACGTGTCGGCCACAAACCAGCCCAGCCAGTCGGCAAGAGCATCTGCCGCCGGTTCTCATGGAGCAACTCGGCGAATGATTGGTGCTGAAGCCATCGTGCAGACCTTGGAAGACCTAGGTGCAGAAATTGCTTTCGGCATTCCAGGTGGTGCGGTGCTACCTCTGTACGATGCGCTGTATAGCTCACAAAAACTACGTCACGTGCTGGCTCGTCACGAGCAAGGGGCCGGCCACGCCGCAGAAGGTTATGCGCAGGCCTCCGGCAAAGTTGGCGTTATGATCGCCACCTCGGGCCCAGGTGCGACGAACCTGGTTACTCCGCTGGCCGACGCGATGTTGGATTCAGTTCCGGTCGTTGCGATTACCGGCCAGGTCGGGTCAAAGATGCTGGGCACGGATGCTTTTCAGGAAGCGGACATCCGTGGTGTCACCATGCCGGTGACCAAGCATAACTTTATGGTCACGCATGTCGAAGATATCCCTGAAGCCATCGTCGCGGCCTTCCATTTGGCGTCGACAGGCCGCCCAGGCCCTGTTTTGGTTGATATCCCGAAGGATTTGCAGGTAGCCGAACTGGATTATGTGTTCCCGACGACGGTCGACCTGCCAGGCTACAAGCCGGTGACTAACCCGCACCCACGTCAGCTATCTGCAGCCGCCGACATGATCGCTGAGGCGGAAAAACCCGTGCTGTATATCGGTGGTGGCGTCATCAAGGCCAATGCGCACCGGGAGCTTCTGGATTTCGCGGAATACACTGGCATTCCTGTGGTGACCACCTTGATGGCGCTGGGGTCGTTCCCTGAGTCTCACGAGCTGCATATGGGCATGCCTGGCATGCACGGATCGGTGCCAGCGGTTGCTGCGCTGCAGCGCGCGGACTTGCTGATTACCGTTGGTGCACGTTTCGATGATCGCGTGACCGGTGATACAGAGAGCTTTGCACCGGAGGCCAAGGTCATTCATGCTGATATTGACCCCGCGGAGATTGGTAAAATCCGCGCAGTCGATGTTCCGATTGTTGGTGATGCTCGCGAAGTACTTTTGGGGCTGTTGCGTGCTTTCCAGAATAATTCCTCGCGTGCTATTGGTGACTTGAATCCGTGGCTGAATTATCTGCGCGGCATGCAAGAACGCTTCCCGCGTGGTTATGACAAGCAAGAAGATGGCTCTTTATCGCCGCAGTTCGTCATCTCTGAAATCTCCAAGGCAGCCGGCCCCGATGCTGTGTACGTGGCCGGCGTCGGCCAGCACCAAATGTGGTCTGCGCAATTTGTGGATTTCGAAAAACCACGCACCTGGCTGAACTCGGGCGGTTTGGGAACGATGGGTTATTCGGTTCCCGCTGCGATGGGCGCGAAAGCGGGCTGTCCGGACAAGGAAGTGTGGTCGATCGATGGTGACGGT
>NZ_JAPJNQ010000090.1:7542-8592 GCF_030826625.1 Corynebacterium sp.
AACCAGGAGCTGACGACGTGTTTTATGGAGGGCTTCCCCATCAAAGTAGCGCTGATCAACAACGGCAACTTGGGCATGGTACGCCAGTGGCAGACGCTATTTTTTAACCAGCACTACTCGAATACCAAACTGAAGCAGGACAACAGTGCATATGTTCCTGATTTCGTTGGTCTGGCTGAGGCAATGGGGTGTTACGCAATTCGCGTGACCACCGAAGATGAGGTTGCTCCGGCGATTGCGAAGGCGCGGGAGATCAATGACCGCCCAGTAGTTATCGATTTTGTGGTTGGTGAAGATGCACAAGTGTGGCCGATGGTCTCTGCTGGTGCATCGAACTCGGATATTCAGTACGCGAAGGATTTGCGCCCGCTTTTCGACGAAGATAACTCGGCGGGGGAGTCTCCGGCAGAGATCCATGAAACAGTCCAAGAGCAAGAATCGGCAGAGCCGGTGGCGCAAGATCAAGCATTGAAGAGCCAAGCATCGAAGAGCAAGGAGAAATAACCATGGCTGCAACTGAGACCACTCGCCACACGCTCTCCGTCCTGGTGCAGGACGTTGACGGCATTGTCTCGCGCGTCGCGCAGTTGTTTACACGCCGCGGCTATTCGTTGGTTTCCCTGGTGTCGGGACGTACTGAAAAGCCCGATATTAACCGCTTGACGCTTGTCGTTGATGCCGATGATGTCGTGATCGAGCAAGTGACCAAACAGCTCAACAAGTTGATTGAGGTGTTGAAGGTCGTTCGTCTGGAAGAATCACAGTCGATCGCACGCCAGATCATGCTGGTTAAAGTCTCCGCTGATGCGTCGAATCGTCCGCAGGTAGTGGACGCCGCGAATATTTTCCGCGCTCGCATCGTTGATGTCGCGAAAGAATCCGTCGTTATCGAGGCCACCGGAACCTCCGGTAAGTTGCGTGCATTGTTGGATGTTCTTGATCCCTTTGGTGTGCGCGAGCTGGTTATGGGTGGCCGGATTGCACTGGCGCGCGGGCCAAAGACAATGGCTTTGGGCAAGTAGGGGCTTTGGGTAAGTAAGAGCTTAGGAC
>NZ_JAPJNQ010000091.1 GCF_030826625.1 Corynebacterium sp.
GGATCTTGTGTGGGCCGGCCTTGCCTTCGGTCAGCAGTGGGGAAGCTGCTGGCTCTACGGCAATTGCCTTGAGGTCCTGGTTCTTCTCCTTCAGGTACTTACCCGCACCGGAGATCGTGCCGCCGGTGCCGATACCAGCAACGAAGATATCGACGTTGCCGTCAAGGTCTTCCCAGATCTCTGGGCCGGTGGTGTTGTAGTGCACCTCGCGGTTTGCCTGGTTAGCGAACTGACGTGCCAGGATGGCGTTGTCTTCGGTTTCGGCGATTTCGTTGGCCTTGTCGACGGCACCCTGCATGCCGGCTGCACCTGGGGTCAGAACGATTTCTGCACCGTAGGCGCGCAGCAGAACGCGGCGCTCGTTGGACATGGTCTCTGGCATGGTCAAGATGACCTTGTAGCCGCGGGCCGCACCAACCAGTGCCAGTGCGATACCGGTGTTACCTGAGGTGGCCTCAATGATGGTGCCGCCTGGTTTCAGATCGCCAGATTTTTCTGCGGCATCCACGATCGCGCGACCGATACGGTCTTTCACGGAATTAGCAGGGTTGAAGGATTCAACCTTTGCGTAGACGTTGGCCTTCAGGCCCTTGGTGGACTCGTTAAGACGTACCAGTGGGGTGCCACCGATGGTGTCCAGAATGTTGTCGTATACCTTGCCCATTTGTTTCATCTCCTTAGTTATTGGGGTGAGCTGGGAGTATCTTGCTGGCAACTACTATACACCAGATAAATAGACAGAGCAGTCTTTAAATTCTAGACCGAAGGGTTACTCAAAAGCTGGGATTGCGTAGATGGTTTTCGATATAAAACCATGCCGCGTCGTGGGTGAATAGCGGGGTTAGGCATTACCCCCGTTTTCACGCTAAAGTGAGGTCACGCGGTTTTGGAAATACCCAAATGGGTGCACCCGGATGAGGAGACTTCATGGATTCCCAGCTAATCAAAGACGATGACGACGCTGTCCGCTCGGCTTTAACCACGCTGAAAAATGCCACCAGCATTCCCGTGACCATGTATGCCACGTTGTTGGCGGATAACCGCTTGCAAATCACCCAGTGGGTAGGGCTGCGTACACCTGCACTGCAAAACCTCATCATGGAGCCGGGGACCGGCGTCGGCGGGCGGGTGGTTAGCACGCGCCGTCCGGTTGGGGTTTCGGATTACACACGCGCCAACATTATTAGCCATGAAAACGACCAGGCGATGCAAGACGAAGGATTGCATTCTTTGCTGGCGGTACCCGTAATCGTGCGCCGCGAAATCCGGGGAGTCCTTTACGTTGGCGTGCACTCACCGGTGCGTTTGGGCGATAAAGTTATTGAAGAAGTCACCATGACCGCGCGCTGCCTGGAACAAGACTTCGCGGTTAATTCCGCGCTACGGCAATTCGAAGCCTCCGTGCCTGCCACGCCGCGTTCCAACCGCAGCATGAATGGCGCGGAATGGGAGCAGGTGCGTTCGACGCACTCCAAGCTGCGCATGCTGGCGAATCGGGTTGATGACGAACGCATGCGTAAAGAAATCGAAGTGTTATGTGAGCAGATGGTTTCACCGGTGCGGGTTAAGCAATCGACCCGGCTATCAGCTCGGGAACTCGACGTGCTTTCGTGCGTTGCGCTGGGGCATACCAACGTTGAGGCGGCAGAAGAAATGGGGATCGGTGCCGAAACCGTGAAATCCTATCTGCGTTCGGTGATGCGCAAACTGGGCGCGCACACCAGATACGAAGCCGTCAATGCTGCACGACGCATTGGTGCGCTGCCCTAAAGCGACTGTTCTCGCTGGCTAACGCCGTCTACCGTCGGCTAGGGTCGGCCACCGTCGACTAGCGTCGGCAAGCCCGTGAGAATCAGGCGCCAAATCGGTACTGTTTAACATCGTGAAGGATATATTTTTAGTCACCGGTGGCGCACGCTTGCAAGGCTCGGTCAAAGTCGACGGAGCCAAAAACAGCGTGCTGAAATTGATGGCCGCGGCATTGCTGGCAGAAGGCACCACGACGCTGCACAATTGCCCGGAAATCCTCGACGTTCCCCTAATGCAAAACGTCCTGCAAGGGCTGGGCTGTCAGGTGCAGATCGACGGGCCGACCGTGCAGATCACCACGCCAAGTAGCGATCAACTATCCTCGAACGCTGACTTCGAGGCCGTGCGGCAATTCCGCGCTTCCGTGTGTGTGCTCGGCCCGCTGACCGCGCGCTGCGGACACGCTGTCGTGGCCTTACCGGGCGGCGATGCGATTGGTTCCCGTCCTTTGGACATGCACCAATCCGGTTTGGAAAAAATGGGTGCGACCACCCGCATTCAGCACGGAGCCGTGGTTGCAGAGGCAGAAAACTTGCATGGCGCAGAAATCAAACTTGATTTCCCGTCGGTGGGTGCCACCGAAAATATTCTGACCGCAGCCGTGCTTACCGACGGCGTGACTACGCTGCACAACGCGGCGCGCGAACCCGAAATTGTGGATTTGTGCGAAATGCTCAACGACATGGGTGCGCAGGTCGAAGGTGCTGGTAGCTCGACGATCGTGATCACCGGCGTCGACAAGCTACACCCGACTGAGCACCACGTGATCGGAGACCGTATTGTCGCCGGTACCTGGGCATATGCCGCAGCGATGACGCAAGGCGACATCACCGTCGGTGGCATTGCCCCGAAGCACCTGCACCTGCCTCTGGAAAAGCTTCGCAGTGCGGGCGCTGAGATCGAATCTTATGAAAATGGCTTCCGCGTGCGCATGGACCGCCGCCCCGAGGCTGTCGACTACCAGACCCTGCCATTCCCTGGCTTTCCGACGGATTTGCAGCCCATGGCCATCGGCATTTCTGCGCTTGCCGACGGCATGTCTGTGATCACCGAGAACGTCTTTGAAGCTCGCTTCCGCTTTGTCGACGAGATGCAGCGGTTGGGCGCGGATGCACAAGTTGATGGTCACCACGTCGTGTTGCGGGGAATCGATGAGCTGTCGTCGACAAGCGTCTGGTCTTCTGATATTCGTGCCGGTGCTGGGCTGGTCTTAGCGGCCCTGCGTGCCGACGGGGTGACGACTGTCCACGACGTGCACCATATTGATCGCGGGTACCCGAATTTTGTGGAAAACCTGCAGCGCTTAGGCGCAACTATCGAACGTTCTGTCGCTTAAATGATGTGCCGTCGGCAAGCGAACCTTGCCCGGGTGTGAGTGCCATCGGGTAGTCTGCATTGAGGTAGATTTCCCCGATTTTCCCGGAAAGGTCCGCATCTTTATGACGGCTCACGACAACGGTTCCCGCCCCGGCGCCCATCGCATAAACCCAGAGGGTGAAACGCAGCCAATCCCGGCAGCCCGGGCGCACCAGCTGTCGAAAAAATACGGCTCTGGTGACACCGAAGTCATCGCCCTCGACGCTGTTGACGTCATGTTTGAACGCGGAAAATTCACCGCGATCATGGGCCCATCCGGCTCTGGTAAATCCACGCTGATGCACTGCATGGCTGGTTTGGATGCTGCTTCTTCTGGTCATTCTTTTATCGGTGATACTGACCTTTCCCAGTTGGGTGATAAAGGGATCACCGAATTGCGTCGCGACCGGCTCGGATTCATTTTTCAGTCCTTTAACTTGGTGCCGACGTTAACTGCCGCCGAAAACATCACTTTGCCGCTGAACATTGCTGGCAAAGACGTCGACCAGGCCTGGTTCGATGAGGTTACTGAGCGGCTGGGCTTGGCGCATCGGTTGGGGCACCGCCCAGCCGAGCTTTCTGGTGGTCAGCAACAGCGCGTGGCCTGTGCCCGCGCGCTGGTCTCACGTCCAGAGATTATTTTCGGTGATGAGCCGACCGGTAACTTGGACTCGAATTCTTCGGCAGAAGTACTGGATATTTTGCGCACCGCGGTGGATAACGACGATCAAACTGTCGTCATCGTCACCCATGATGCGCGCGCGGCTTCGTATGCTGACCGCGTGATCTTCCTCAAAGACGGACAGTTGGTGGACGAACTATACGGCGCTTCCATGGATGAAATTTTGCAGACCATGGCGGGAATCGAGGGCTAAAATATGGCGAAGCGTACTTCTATGCGCACCATCGCCGTGCGCAATATCATCTCGCATAAACTGCGCCTGGCGTTGACGGTGCTGTCAGTGATGTTGGGAACCGCCTTCATTTCCGGTGCGTTCATGTTCACCAACTCGCTGTCGTCGACCTTTGAATCTGCTGTCGGTAGCGTCTATGAAGACGTTGATGCTGCCGTGAGCCCGGCAGAAGGCAACCCGATCATCGACGGCGAGACCGTTGCTGCCATCACAGACGACGAAGCGGTCAGGGCGGTCAACCTCACCGAATCCACCAACGTGGTGGTAGCGAATCAAGACCTGGAGCCCTACCAGGTGGGTGGTGGCACCTCAACGCTGCAGATGTATTATCCGGCTGAGGCTAAGGTCGGGGAGCCCGACGAGCTGATCGACGGCGCCACACCGCATGGCGAAGGCGAAGTCATCATCAACGACGCCGCTGCGGAAGAACAGGGAATTGGCGTCGGCGAACAGATCATCCTGGTTACCCCAGACGACCGGCACGAAGTCACCGTCAGCGGTATTTATACCCCGGCGCTGGATCAAGGGCTAGGATCATTATCGCTGTTGATGGATGCTCCTGCCTATCAGAACCTCTTTAATCCCGAAGGCGCCGCCGGCCAGATGGCGGTGGCTGCCGCCGACGGCACCAGCGCCGAGCAACTGGTTGACCACCTCAACGAGGCCTACCCACAGATCCAGGCCCAAACTGGCCAAGCGCTTGCCGACGAACTGACCGAGCAAATCGGCAACGCGCTGAGCTTCGTCAACTACTTCCTGGTCGCCTTCGGCCTGATCGGTTTGTTGGTGGGCACCTTCATTATTGCCAATACGTTCTCCATGATCGTTGCCCAGCGCATTAAGGAATTCGCGCTGCTGCGCTCCATCGGCGCCTCGCAACGCCAGATCACCAACTCCGTGGTGGTCGAAGCCCTGGTCGTCGGCCTGTTGGGTTCCGTTTTCGGCGTGATCTCTGGTGTTGGCTTGGTAGCGGCCATTCGAGCGGTGCTATCCGCACGCGGAATGACCTTTGATGGCGGGGGCCTGGGCTTGTCCGCCTCGGCCGTCGCCGTGCCTATCATCCTGGGCATCATTGTCACCATCGGCTCTGCCTGGGCTCCGGCGCGCCGGGCCGGGCAGGTCAAACCAGTTGAGGCGATGCGTTCAACAGAATCTGCCGCCGGTGCACCCCTGAAAGTTCGTACCATCCTCGGCGTTATCGTCATCATTGCTGGTGTGCTGGCTGCCGTGGCAGCGATGCTTCTCGACGAATCAGGCACTGGGCTGCGCGCAGGCTTGGTCGGCTTCGGTGCTTTCTTGGTGATCGTCGGCTACTTTATGGCTGGCCCGGCATTCAGCATGGGGATCGTACCGGCGTTGGGAAGAGTGGTCGGTGCACCGTTTGGTTCAATGGGCCGGTTGGCATCGACGAACGCGCGTCGTTCGCCGCGGCGTACCGCAGCAACTGCGTTTGCCTTGACCCTGGGCATGATGCTGGTCACCGGCATCGGCATGCTGGGCGCGACGATGAAAAACAGCATCGGCGACATGTTGGAAGAAAACGTCACCGCAGATTTCTTGGCGACCGGCCCGCAAGATCAATCTTTCCCAGTTCCGCAAGGCACCCCGGATGCGTTGGCAGAAACCGAGGGCGTGGAAAACATCGCGACTGTGCGGATGGCGCCAGTCCAAATTGCTGGACAGTCTGGCTACAACTATGGCCCTGGTTTCACCTTCACCGACAGTATTGATGGCAATCCGCAGGATTTCGTCGCCATGGACATCGTGGAAGGATCCGGCGATTTGAATGCGGAGCCTGGTGTTTTGGTCAGCGACGCGCTGGCGAAGGACAACGGTTGGTCTATTGGTGATGCACTGCCGTTGACGACGATGGAGACCGCCCAGACTTCGGATGCCGATGGCGCACCCGTCGATGTTGAGCCCGGCGCACAAACCGAAGTGACGATCACCGGTATCTTCAACAGCGAGACCGGGGTATTCAAGAATATGGTGGTGTCGCAGTCCGTCGTTGATGAGGTCATGGGCGGCGAGACCGCGCCGATCCAGCTGATCGCGGTGAACACTGATGGCTCCGTCGATGAAGACGAAATGCGTGATCGCCTGATCGAATCGGTCAAAGAATTCCTAGTTATCCAGGTAAAAACTGGTGCGGAATATGCTGATGAAGCAAGCCAGCTGATCGATCAGATGCTCTCGATTCTCTATGCACTGCTGGCGTTGGCCGTGATCATTGCCGTACTGGGCATCGTGAACACGCTGACTCTCGGCGTCATTGAGCGTCGACAAGAAATCGGCATGCTGCGAGCCGTGGGTGCTTACCGTGGCCAGATCCGCACGATGATCATCGTCGAAGCCGTGCAGATTGCGGTCTTCGGTGCGATCATGGGAATCATCGCTGGCTTGGGCTTGGGCTGGGCGTTTATCGACGTCTTGTCCGGCGAAGGTCTCAGCGGTGCGGTTATTCCATGGGGGCAGGTAGCGATCATGCTGGTGGGCTCCGCTGTGGTTGGTGTGGTCTCGGCATTGTGGCCAGCGCGTAAGGCTGCGAAGACTCCGCCGCTCGAAGCGATCGCAGACTAGGGCATCGTCCCAGAGCAAACCTTGATTGGCAGAACACGCTAGCATGAGCACCATGGAAACCGGCTCGGAACAAGGCACCACCGGCGGTGTACAGCACGTACAACAACGGTGGAAGCAGACCTGGCAACAGCACTCAACCAAGTATTGGGTGCTGGAAGCCATCAGTGCTTTCGCACGTTTTTATATGGCGTATATCTGGATCAGCGCAGGTTCTGCCAAATTGAACCAGCATCTCTCTGTCACGCAAACCATTGAGGGTTATGAAATTTTTACCCCGGAATGGTCCTCGGCACTGGCGCACCTGATTGGCCCGCTAGAAATCGCCGGGGGAGTGTTCTTGTTGCTTGGGCTGTTCTTGAAACCCGCAGCCTGGGTCTCGACGACGGTGTTGACTTTGTTCATTATCGGAGTGGGCTCTGCGTGGATGCGTGGGCTGATGATCGATTGCGGATGCTTCGCCGTCGACATCACCGAATCAGATCAGGCAATGAACTACTTCCGCACAATTTTGCGTGACGTGTTCTATATCTTCTTAAGCGTTTGGATAGCCCGACGACCATTTCGTCGTCTGGCGCTCTATCCTTAGAGAAGTACCTTTGAGCAATATTGTCCAACAACGATGAAGGTGGATGAGTGAGTAAGAAAGTAACCAACCCGAACCAGAAATCGAGTGCGGGATTCATCGGCGCTATCGTCGCCGTGGTGGTCATCGTGGCTGCGGTGATCGCGTATATCGTGATCAATGGTCAGGGTGCAGCGGCCGCAAAATTCGCTGACCGAGAATTCAAACAGGTCAACGCAGAAATGAAGTATGAAGGCGGCACGCTCACCTTCGGTGATGCCACGTCTGCTCCGCACGTTGAACTCTACGAAGACTTCTCCTGCCCACACTGTGCACACTTGGCAGAAGCTACCGATGCCGAAGCTCTGGAAGAGATCAACGCCGGAAACCTCGCAGTGACCATTCACCCGATGACTTTCTTGGACAACCAGGGTGACGGTCACTCCACCCAGGCTGTTGCTGCCTTGTTGGCATTGGCTGAGCACAACGAGGCCGCGGCTTTGTGGAACCTGCGTGAAGCAATGTTCGAAAACCAGCAGGATATCGCGCACAGCTGGAGTGCCGATGATTACGCCGATGCCGCGGCGCAGCTGCAGGCATCTGATGAAGCCGTCGCAGACATCCGCAGCGGCAAGTTCTTGGAGAAGGCTGCTGAAGCAGGCGAAAAGAATGGCAAGGACCTGGAATCCAAGGTTGGACAGGTGTCCACCCCACGCGTGCTGATGGACGGCAAAGACCTCGAGGTCGACGACATTAATGACTGGGTCAAGGTAGCAGTCGCGTCTAAGTAAACCGGAAATCCCATCTGTTCTGATCTCAGTCCCGCGCTAGGCTGAAGGCGTAAAAACCTCGGCTGAGCGCGGGATTTGCTTGTCATGAGTGTGTAAGTGTAGACTGAATTCTCGTTGAACAGGAAGCACAAACGGAGTGCAGGGAAGTTCACACGGGGCTATGGCGCAGCTGGTAGCGCACCACACTGGCAGTGTGGGGG
>NZ_JAPJNQ010000092.1 GCF_030826625.1 Corynebacterium sp.
TCGACGACCTGCGGGTCAATCTTGATATCGGTGACTTCAGCACCGCCAGTCATGGTGACCTCAACCAGGCCGTTGGCTGCTTTGCCGGTAACCGAGGTGGCCAGGATTTCCTCCTGCGCCTTCTGCAGGTTGGCCTGCATTTCGGCGGCCTGGGCGATCAGTTGCTGCATATCTTGTGGCTGAGTCATTGTTGATACTCCTTAAAATTTTGGTTGCTTTGTCGCGTTATCGTGTGGCGGATATCGCGTGCTGACGCCATTTTACCGGCCCTAGTTTACAACGGTCGTGCGCCCAATTCTGTTTCCAGCAGACGCCGCGCGGCTGCGTGGACTTCTTCGGGGGAGCGTTCCTCAGTGTCATCGGTAGCGTTATCGCTGCTCGCAGTGCTCTCGCCACCATCGGATTTTTCTACCTCGGCAGTGGATGTGCTTGACGACGCTGGCGGCACTTGCACCCCCGGTTGCTGGCCGGATTGGTCTCCGGGTTGCTGATCAGGTTGGTGCTCCGTTTGTTGGGTGGCCTGTGTCTGCGGGCGTTGTTCAGACTGCCTAGGCTGCGAGCTCTGTGGCGGACGGGAAGACTGCGACGCCTGCTCGTCTGGTACACCCTCGTCGGCTGCGGGCTCAGGCGGCAGAGGCACGCCGTCACCGAATGTGTCCGGCCCGGATTGCCCAGCCCGCCGCCGTGCCCGGTCTTTCGCTTGCTTAGCGACCTCACGCCAATCCTGATCTTGTGAGCTCGAATCTGGCTTCACGCTTGCGTTAGCAGCAGCGTTGCGCTGTTGCGGTTCCTGCGCTTGTCGCTGTAACTGTTGCCCTGTCTTGTGCTGTTGTCGTGGCTTCGGCGCATTGTGTGCAGCAGGAATTTTCGTGCCTACGACACATCGAACCTGCATCTTCTGGCCGACAGTGGCACTCACGGCCTCAACAATGACCGCATTATTGCGCTCGGAATTGATTCGTTCCGCGAGCGCACCAGTGTTGTGTCCGAGTACGACAGTATCGCCGTCGATAGTCAAGACTTTTGCTTCGGTGAGCATGACTTCCGCGACGCGGTTTTTCTCACCCACCGTGGAGCGGATATTCGTCCACCGACTACGAATCGTTTCCAGCACATCCTGGTTTGGCTCGCTAGCACTGCTCGTATCCGTGTCACTCGTCTCTTCTGCAGATTCGGTTGGTTCTGCCGGACCAGTCGGCCCTGCCTCACCGGTTGGCTCTGGCTCACCGGTTGGCCCTGCAGATTCAGTTGGTTCTGCACCGCTACCTGCCGTCGCAGAAGGCTCGGCTGCTTCGGATTCTGCTTGCTTAGATACTGCATGTTCTGACTGGTCTTGCTTGATTGCTGTTTCACCTGGCTCTGCTGGAGCTGGTGCAGGACCATGTGAGGGAGTGGACTTCGTCTGCGGCTGCCCAGTTCCCATTGCCGCCACCGCAGCAAGGGCCGCAGCTGCACCACGCGGCCCACCGGCAGCAGAGTCATTCCTCCCACCAGTGGGGGTTACGGAGTTGGTGTCGTCGGCAAGCGCCCCAGTGCCTTCGTGTCGCCCGGCACCGGGAGCACCAGTTCCGGCGACTCCGGCAGCAGGGCTCGAACCAGCGCTCGCTGCAGCTCCAGCTACAGAGCCCACGGCATAAGGCCTGGCCAGCAGATGCGCGCACAAAATCTCTAACAGCAACTGCGGCGAGGTCGCACCACGCATTTGTGGCAAACGCTCGTTGACCACGTCTGCATAATGCGTCAGCGCCTCCGGGCTAAACCAACCAGACTGCTCCTGCAAAACAGCAACGCGATCCTGCGGGGCAGAAACCAGACCTTCCTCGAATGCCTCGGGAACTGACTGGATAATCAGCAAATCCCGCAGGCGGTCCAGCAGGTCTTCCACGAAGCGCCGTGGTTCGTGACCAGCGTTGATAACGTCGTGGACGATGCGGAACAGCTCGCCTTTTTCGTCGTTCGCAAGCGCGCCAATCACGCGGTCAATCAACGCCAAGTCTGTCACGCCCAACAGCGGAGCGGCTTGCTGGTAGGTCAGCTCGCCATCTTTCGCACCAGCGAGCAGCTGGTCCAACAGCGACAGCGTATCGCGCGGCGAGCCACCACCGGCTTGCATCACCAACGGGTAGACGGCATCTTCTACCTGCACGTTTTCTTCTTCAACCACATGCTGGAGCAGCGACTTCATATCCGGTGGAGTCAGCAAACGGAACGGATAATTGTGGGTACGCGAGCGGATCGTGCCGATAACTTTTTCCGGCTCCGTCGTCGCAAAGATAAAAATGAGGTGCTCCGGCGGCTCCTCGACGATCTTCAACAAGGCATTGAAACCTTGCTGCGAGATCATGTGCGCCTCGTCGATGATGAAAATGCGATAACGAGATTCCGCCGGCGCGTAGTGGCCACGGTCGCGCAGCTCGCGCATATCTTCCACACCATTGTGTGAAGCCGCGTCGAGTTCTGTGACGTCCAGGTTGCCGGGACCACCGGGGGCGAGTGCACGGCAGCTATCGCACTTCCCGCATGGAGTCGAGGTCGGCCCTTCGACGCAGTTCAGTGAACGCGCGAGGATGCGCGCAGAGGAGGTCTTACCGCAACCACGCGGGCCTGAAAACAGGTAGGCGTGATTGATGCGGTGGGCATCGAGCGCCACTGATAAAGGTTCGGTGACCTGCGATTGTCCGATGACCTCAGCAAAACTTGCGGGACGATATTTCCGGTAAAGAGCCACGCCACCACTTTACCGATATCCACCGCTGCCCCAACAGAAAACAGCGCAGAAACAAAAACGGCAACAAAAACGACGCAGAATTTACCGTCCCCAGTCGCCTGGATCAATGCCTTCAGTCGATAACTTATCTTGCAGCTTGTCGACGCCATGATCCACGGCGAATTCGTACTCTGCATCGGTGAGCATGATCAGCTGACAAATCAGCGTGATCCGGTCGTCTTCTTCCAAGCGTGGCGTCTTGCCCGACCACAAATACGGCACGGCCAATAGTCCGTGGCGCACGGTGAGATGATCCTGCCCCAGCTCAGCGAATTTCTGGCCAATATCCGGCAGCAGCACCCCCGGCCGCGCTGGCAGCACGCCACCTGCCGAACGCAGCAACTCTGCGGCCGCCAGAACGGCAGTTGCAATGGCGGGCTGTTCGGCTTGCGCCACGGCGAGCAGCTCGCAGCGCACGGACTGGCCGGATTCGTCACTGGTCAGCCCGGTATCAACCGCGCCAAAATTGGCGGTCGCTGCCAGCGCTTGTTGCTCGTCTATCTGTGCGCTGGCAATACGCCACTCATCGAGCTTGCGGAATTCCAGTTTGGCCGGGATGAGTTGGCTGAGCCAATAGCCGGTTTCTTCGAATTGCAGGGGCTTAAGCCTCCTTCTTCTCAATCGCAGCCAGCAGCACGCAGGTGGCCACACCATCCATGGCGACAGCAACCTCATCGGCAGTAGGCATCGATGGTGCCAGGCGGATATTCCGGTTGTGCGGGTCTTTGCCGTACGGGAAGGAAGCACCGGCCTTGGTTAATTCAATTCCGGCTTCTTTCGCCAGCTCCCACACGCGTGTCGCGGTGCCATCGATGACGTTGAGGTCAATGAAGTAACCGCCTTCTGGGTGCGACCAACTAGCGACGTCATATCCGCCCAGTTTCTTTTCCAACAGATCCAGGACAGCGTCGAACTTCGGTGCCAATGATCCGGAGTGCTTGCGCATCAGCGCTTTCAGACCTTCTTCGTCTCCGAAGAAACGCGCGTGCGCCAGTTGGTTGACCTTGTTTGGGCCGATGCCGCGGGCGCTAGCGATAGAGGAATACCACGCAATGTTTTCTTCCGAGGAGGTGAAAAAGCCTACGCCCGAGCCAGCGTGAGTGACCTTGGACGACGACGACATTTCCCAGAAGCGGTTCGGGTTACCGGCGGCTGCCGCCATTTCATGCACGTTGTAGTTTTCCGGGAATTCGTTGGTCAGCGTGTGCAGCGCATACGCGTTATCCCACACAATGCGGAAATCTGGCGCGGCAGTGTCCATGGCAGCCAGCTTTTCGCAGACTTCCTTGGAGAAGATCGCTCCGGTTGGGTTGGAGAACACCGGCACGGCCCACATGCCCTTCACCTGCGGATCTTGGGCCAGCTTTTCCACGGCATCCATATCCGGACCGTCGTCAAGCATAGGAACTGAGACCATCTCGATGCCGAGTTTTTCGGTGATGGTGAAGTGGCGATCGTAACCCGGCACCGGGCAGATCCAGCGGACCTTTTCTTCTTGGCTCCACGGGCGTACAGAATCGTTGTTGCCGAAGGTGTACGACCACAACAGCAGGTCAAAAGTAATATTCAGCGAAGAAGAATCACCGGCGATGGTGTTGTCCACCGAACGTCCCAGGGCATTCGCCCAGATTTCACGCAGCTGCTTAATTCCCAGCAAGCCGCCGTAGTTGCGCACGTCGACGCCGTCGGCATCAATCGGGTCGTCACCAGGCAAGCTAAGCAGATCGTGGGAGAAATCGAGCTGTTCGTTCGACGGTTTACCGCGCGTCAGGTTCAGGTTCAGGTTTTTTGCCTGCAGATCCTGGTAATCTTTGCGCACCTGCTGGGCTAGTTCGTTGAATTGCTCAGTATCTAAGTCGAGGAGTGACATTAGGGTACTCGCCTACCTTCCATTACATCTATGCTGCTTGCCATGGTAGCGAGTTTGTGTGAGATCTGTGTTGGCTACCCAAAACAGAATGGCGATGCGGCAACGAGATCGTGTCCCATCCATCACAATCCGCCACTGCCACTAATCATGCTCCAACAATGACAACAGGTGGTGGCGCAGCTCATTTTTGCGCTTGACGACGGCTGGGTCCACATCACCGGTACGTGGGCGGGCAAGACCGACTCGTAAATCCTCCACGATGGTTGCCTCTGGCCCCGGCGACATGACCAAGATGCGATCAGACAGCAGGATCGCTTCGTCAACATCGTGGGTCACCATTACCACCGTGCGTCGGTTTTCTTCCCAAACTCTGAGCAGCAAGGTCTGTAATTGCCTCCGGGTCAGCGCATCCAACGCACCAAAAGGTTCATCCAGCAGCAAAATATCCGAACCAATGGCAAACGCACGCGCCAAACCCACCCGTTGCTGCATGCCACCGGACAATCGTGCGGGACGACGATCAGCCGCATGCCCCAAACTGACTTCATCCAGGAATTCCTGCGTGATTGTTTTCCGCTGGGCTTTCGACAAATCCGGCCGTGCAGAGCGCAGACCAAATTCGATATTGCCGCGTGCTGTCATCCATGGCAGCAGGGCGTGATTTTGAAAAACCACTCCTCGGTCTGGGCCCGGGCCGGTGATCACCTCGTCGCGGGCACGGACTTCGCCTGTCGACGGCGTCGCCAAGCCAGCAATCATGTTCAGCATCGTGGATTTGCCCGAACCCGACGGCCCCAGCAAGGAGACAAACTCGCCTTCCTTAATAGATACAGAGGTCTCGCCGATGATCGTCGTCGGCCCGTAGCTTTTTGTAATACTTTTAAATTCGATATGCGCGGTGCCAGTACCACTGGTGTTAGGCGCATCGACGGTATTTGGCACTGTATCGGTTGAGGTATTAGTCATAACGCACCACTTTCTGCAATGAAGCAACCAGGTAATCCAGGGCCAAGCCGATGGCACCGATGAAAACGATGACCACGACGATGGCATCAATATCCAGGCGGTTCCACATATTCCACACGAAAAAGCCGACGCCTTGCCCGCCGACGAGCATCTCCGCTGCCACAATCACCAGCCACGCGGTGGACAGCGATTGGCGCATACCCGTGATGATGCCGGGCAGCGCGGCAGGCCCGATGATGTAGAACAGCCGGTCCACACGGCTGGTGCCCAATGTGGCGCCGAGGTTTTTGTACGACGGGTGCACGCCGCGCACGGCTTCAATGGTGTTGAGCAGAGTGGGCCACAAAGCGGAGAGAATAATGACGAAGACCGCGGTATTTTCCGCATCGCGCAGCAGGGCAAGCCCCAACGGCAGCCACGCCAATGGGGATACCGGCCGCAGAATTTGCACAAAGGGGTCTGTCGCCCGGCGGAAGGTGGTGGACGATCCTAACCAAAAGCCCAGCGGAATGGCGATGAGCATCGCGATGATAAAACCGAACAGCACACGGCGCAGGGATGCCACCATGTGCCAGAAAATGCCGACGGAGGCTGGACCATCCCGGTAAAAAGGATCAGCCAAGATTTCGGCACCGCGGCTGAGGGTGCGAGCGGGCGTCGGCGCGATATCCGACAGCCACCCCGCAGCCGCTATTAATTGCCATACAAGAAGGAAAGCGAGAAACAGGCCAAGGCCGAGGACAACAGGTTTCCACGGACCAGGCTTTTTCGTTGGCAGCGCTCGCGTAGCTGACGTGCGAGTAGCTGGCGTGCGAGTAGCTGGCGTGCGAGTAGCTGGCGTGCGAGTAGCTGACGTTCGAATGGTAGACGTGTGAGTTTGAGACATTGTGGGTCCTTAACGCTGGTATCCAGCCGTGGGCTTCTGTGGATCAAATATCCGGCCATTGATGTCGACCGGGTCCGTGGTGCGGTCTGCCTCAGGTGGCAAGACAGATTCTGTGGCTGCTAAGAGCACATCGTCGTCCATCGTCAGCGCGGTGCCGCCGAGGTCCCAGCGCGCGATCTGCGCAGCCATCCAGGTGATCGCGGTAGCCGAAGTTTGTCCACCGAAATTGATCATGTCCGGGTCCACCACATCGGTGCCGTCCCAGGTGGTATAGGATCCGGCTAAAGCAGGCGAGATCAACTCTTCTTTCTGGTTGAGATATTTTTCTTCGGCCAATATCGACGCTGATTCGTGTACGTGATGCGGGCTGTCGACAAATTGGGCGCCTTCCCGCAAAGCCGCGACCACACGATCGCGTACCCCGCGGTCAATTTCTTTTGCTATAGCTACCGAGCAGCAGGGGTGGTTCTCCCACATCTGCCGGGTGGGAATGAACGCGCGGCCTGATCCTGTGGTCAATGCTCTTTGGTTAAACGGTTCGGGGCCGATAAAGCCATCAACAGCACCGACCGCCAATTGCGCCACCATGTCCGGTGGCCGCAAAAGCCGCAGTTCCACATCTGAAACCGGGTCAAGGCCACCGGCGACCAAATAATCGCGCAGGAGTAATGCATGCACCGAATACTCAAAGGGGATTCCTAACACCATGCCTGCAAGATCTGCCGGTTGTGAAACCGTATCCAGATAAGAAGTAGATAAAGTTAGCGCTTGGCCGTTGGTGTTTTGAGTAAAAGCCAATTCTGTTGGCCGGGAAGCATTCGTCGCACCTGCATCAATTGCCAGTGGCATTGGTGAGAGCATGTGCGCAACATCGAGGGTTCCGGTTGCATATGCCGTCCAGAGATCAGCCCACCCAGCGTATTTCCGTAGCTCTACGGTGAGTCCTTGTTTTTCAAATGCGCCGAGTGCGTCTGCGGCAACCAGCGGTGATGCACACGCAATGGGCACAAAGCCGATGACGAGTTTTTCTCGGGCGCCAGGACTAGCAGAAGATGCGGGCCCGGAATTACTGGTTTGTGGCTGTCGTGTTTGTGGCTGTGTAGAACAGGCAGAAAGCATGCCGCCTCCCAGCGCTACCCCGCCCATGGCTACTGCTTTGCGCAACATTTGCCGCCGGGACAGAATGCGATTATAGACCATGCGTTCTCCCTTAAATAGACCAATCAGTTCAGTAAGGGCTTAAACGTAAGTCAGAACACATGGCAGAGTCAATTTCTACATTCACGGCCACACAACGGGTATTGAGCACAAGTGCAGTTAACACGCCGTTCAGTCCATACAGTAACGCTGCGTCAGCTACAGAAGATTAATAGACAAGATTGTCTATCCAAGTGCCAATCTGGCAAAGCCCCAAGGATCCATACCTAGCCCCAACATGGGAAGGGTTATGCGACAAAAAGGGATGCGGGCGAAATCTTGCAGGATTTTCCGCCAGGATGGCGCAGATTCGAGGCGTGGTTGCGTACGGGCTTTCGGAATATGAACCGGGGGGTGTTTGCGGCTTTGCGCGGTGCCGGAAGCTTTGTTGGCTCGTTGACTCTCACTTTGCCCCCCTTAACCGTCTTCTGAAGTGTCCCAGGTTTTGTTCCGTTTGAGTAGATGGAAAAATCTTTCACCATGC